>NZ_CAJYMO010000287.1 GCF_913776365.1 uncultured Chryseobacterium sp.
GCATTAAAAGCATCATATAGCTTTTTCATCCCGCATTTTTGGTGTTTAATTTAATTTTGCAAATCTAACAATATTATGATGATAAAAAAATTAAATATTATAAATCATTCCATTATAAAACATACAAAACTGATTATCAAAATATTAAATAAAATACTCATCTAGAAATAACTAAAGACAGATCTATGCATATAAAATTTCTCCGATGATCTTTTTGCTGTGCAAATAGAGTTCTATGCAGAGTCAAAAGACAGCTATGCATCAATGCTTCTGAAATACTATAAAAATTCCCGAAGCATCTGCTCCGGGAATATGATGTTCTTTATTATTAATTTTTTTCAATTCCTCTTTTCTTATTTGAAACAGCAAATGCCAGAACAACTGCCGTTATAAAAAGCGCAGGAATATATTCATCTATAGGAACTGAACCAGGATCTCCCGGTCCTGCAGGGGTACTTTTTTCCTCCATTTCAGAAGTTTCAGGCTGATCGTAAATATAAGGATTGCCAGATTGAGCCAGCGAGAAGCCGGAAACCATCAGCGAAAATATGATAATTATCTTTTTCATTTTATTTAATTATTTTTTGAGTAAATTGTTTTCCTTCGGAGACGGCTTTAAGGATATATATTCCTTTTGTCTGAAGTTTTACAATTACTGATTTAGAATTGGCTGATATCTGCTGAATTTTTCTTCCGGCAGCATCGAAAACTTCAACAGATTGGATATTATGATGATTTCTCACTACGAAGTCTTCACCATCTCTGTAAACTTCAAAAGATTTCTTTTCAGCCTCGTTTGTAGATAAAACATTTAATTTATATACGATCTCAAATCTGTTGGTAAAATCTCCTGCATTTGCCGAGAAAGTATAGTTTCCTGATTGCAGATTGGTATATGTTCCGTTTTGCTTATCATGAAGGTAGATTGGCTGACCGTGTGTAAATAGACCTTCTTTGTGAGACAGGGAAATTGTAAAATCCCCGTTTTCAAAATGCTTGTTACCTAATGGCACAACATCATTGATATGAAAAGGCGCCTTACCCTGAATCACCAGTTTTTCAGTTCCTGCCAAACTGTAGAATGCATCAGAACCCATTCCCATTGCTCTTGAATCGTACCCATCGTAAGCATCAGATGCCCCTTGGTTGTAAGTGATGGCCTGAGTAAGAGCATTTCCATAAGATGTGGTCAGTCTGATCCAATATTTACCCTCTGCAGGATTTACATTTTTATTCGTCGTAACAGCCGCTGCTGAAGTACGCATGGCATTTGTAAATGTCGCAGCTGTTCCATTAATTGATTTTACGATAAAACCTTGACTGATCTTAGCAAAACTGCCTAAAGAATTCAGTGATGCAGAACTGTAAGACTGGGTGTTTGGTGCTTCGGTCCAGGTTCCTGATTGCGCATTGAAAGTAGCGAAGCCTACATTCACTGAGGTATTCCCTGTCTGTGTCGTAACATTTCCTGTTGTATTATCCCAGAACCATAAGGTCGGTTCAATGGCTGAATTGTTGGCCGTATAAAAATCGGTCAGACTGACGTTTGAAGGATAAGGATTACCAATTAAATTATATCCGTCTCCGGCATTACTCAAGGCTACATTGATCGCTCCGTTGTTAGGAACCTGAGCAGCGCCTCCGAAAACCAGACTGGCATTGGTGGCCGGAACTTTTACCGAATACCCTTTTCCTGCATTGTTTGTGAAGTTGGCATTGTCATTCGCAACCGTTGGATATAAATTGGTTGCCGGATCATAGCTCATCACATAAAGTGGAGCTGTAGATGAAGAGCCGTTAGAATACGCCGTAAATAAGTTTTGATTGGCAACCGGTGAAGACCAGAAGACATATTTTGTTGCAGAACTTGTGCTGTTTCTCAAGGCCTTAAAATTAGTAGAGGCAAGCGTGGAACCATCCCTTTGAATAAGATTACCACCATCCTCTACCACGACTTCCGTACCTGTAATGGTATATGTATCTGCTATTTCAAGAGATCCCCCGTTTTTAATGGTGATATTCTTAGCAGTAAAACCAGGAGTTGTAGAAGAGGTGGTGTAATTACCCGTAACAATAGCATTTACACCAGAATTGGGAGTCCCTCCGGACCAGGTTGAACCATCCCAGGTTGTAGAACCATCGGGAACAGAATTGTAAACCATGATATCATCTACCTCATATTCAGTTGTATTCGTATAAATTCTGAAAGCAGCAACTCCTAAATTGTTGGTCGCTGATACGAATGACGTTGAAGATTTTATTCCGTTTATCCAAATATCAGCTCTGTTAACAGGTAATGAATTTCCGTCACCATAGGTTAAAGCAGCTGTAGAATTATTAAAAACTATTGTAACCGTGTAATCACTGGAGGTAGCCAATGTCTGTACCGCAGACCAGGCACCGCTTGATCTTATCTGTAAAGAACTTCCTGTAACCTGGAAGGCTGCTGCCAGCTGAGAACCGGTAAATCCGTTATTGGAACCAAAACTGGCTCCTGTTCCTACTGCACCGACTATAACGCCAGAGCCAAAAGAGGCTGGCGTTCTAAATTTAAACGTGAAAGTACCGCTTCTGAAAGACGTTAACCCGGTTTTGTCAACCGTTGTAATACTCCCTCCTTTAGCACCGATCAAAGCGGAGCTACCAGAAGAAAAAGAGGAAGGATTCTTTGCTACAACTTCATTATTGATACTTGCCGAACCGGTTGACGTACCGACTCTGACATTGGAGAATGCTGTATTGGTTGTTGTAAGATTTGTCCCATCGGCAATGGATCCAAAATCCTCTGAGAAAACCGGAGCAACCGAAAAGTTGCCCTGACTCCATCCCCACACCGAGAACAGAGTCATCAAAAATGCCATCAACACCTTTGATAATTGTTGTAGTTTTAAATTCATATAATTATCTTTTTGTTCGGCAAATCTAAATAATATTAATGAATGTTAAAATTACATCTATGTTAATTTTCAATCACTTACCTGCAAAATGGCATCATATTCAAAACCCCGGCTTAAAAGATATTTAATAGTTTTTAACTTTTTTTGATAATCGTTCAAGCCTTTTAATTTACTTTCATAATTTTCGTATACCTTACGGATAATCTTTAAATAATCATTTTCATCAATTTCATTAAAACAGGAAGAAATTAATTTATCATTGATTCCTTTTTGTTTTAAATGAATTTTAATTTTCGTTTTCCCCCAATTTTTCAGATAAAATTTTCCCCGGATGTAGCTCCGGGTGAACCGTTCTTCGTTCAGGTAGTTTTCTTGCATCAGGTACAGAAGGATTTCTTCCTTCGCTTCCGGGATCAAAACAAACTCCCGCATTTTCTGCTCTACCTCCGCATGGCACCGGTCCTGGTAAACACAATAATTGACCAGCTTCTGTTTTATTTCTTCAAATGTATACGATTTTTTCTCGGAGTTCATTTCTGATTTGATGTTGATAAGTACTTGAAATAATTTGATAATACGTTTTCGAATTTTAAAATTCTGACTATAAATCCGACAGCAAAAAAGCCAATTGCTATCAGCTACTTAGTGGGTCATTAAATGGCTGTTTATAAAAAAGAGGCACAAAATACTTTGAACCTCTTTCTGTTTTATATTGAAAGCCAACAAGCGAAGGCTATCGGCCAAAAGCAATTTTTAATAGTTGAATAAGGCCTTACCTTCCATTAAATCATTCACTTTCTTTCTTACGGAAGTGATCACTTCTTCATTTTTGATATTGTCTACTACTTCAGAAATAAATCCGGCAATCGTATCCATATCATTTTCTTTCAATCCTCTTGTGGTGATGGCTGCGGTACCCAATCTGATTCCTGAAGTCGTAAACGGTGACTTATCATCAAAAGGAACCATATTTTTGTTGCAGGTAATATCGGCCAATACCAATGCTTTTTCGGTTTCCTTACCGTTCACATTTTTATTTCTTAGGTCTACCAGCATCAGGTGGTTATCCGTTCCACCGCTTACAATATCGAACCCCCGGTCGATCATGGCCTTGGCCAAAGCCTGCGCATTAGACTGTACCTGCTTGGCATACGTCATGAACTTATCATCCAATGCTTCGCCAAAAGCTACTGCTTTTCCGGCAATGACGTGTTCCAGCGGGCCACCCTGGATTCCCGGGAAAACAGCTCCGTCAAGAACCTGACTCATCATTTTGATCTCGCCTTTCGGTGTTTTGTGACCGTATGTATTTTCAAAATCTTTACCCATCATGATCATCCCTCCTCTCGGACCTCTCAATGTCTTGTGAGTAGTAGTGGTTACCAGATGACAGTGCTCGAACGGGTTATTTAAAAGACCTTTAGCCACAAGACCTGCCGGGTGGGCGATATCCGCCCAAAGCGTAGCCCCGATTTCGTCCGCCACTTCTCTGAATTTTGCATAATCAAGATCCCTGGAATAGGCTGAGAAACCTGCGATCAGCATTTTCGGCTTTTCTCTTAAGGCCACTTCCCTCATCTGATCGTAATCGATAAGGCCGGTTTCCTGCTGAACGCCGTAAGAAACCACATCGTACTGGATCCCCGAAAAGTTTACCGATGAACCGTGGGTAAGGTGTCCTCCCATCGAAAGGTCCATTCCCATGATTTTGTCACCGGGTTTCAAAACCGCAAGATAAATGGCTGCATTCGCCTGGGAACCGGAATGAGGCTGAACATTCG
>NZ_CAJYMO010000288.1 GCF_913776365.1 uncultured Chryseobacterium sp.
AGGTAATCCAGCGGGATATCGAATTCCCACGCATCATCAATCGTATCATCGGGGTTAAAGTAATTGACTCCGATTTTTTTTGCTTTCCCGGAAAGTCCTGCAAAAAAGCCATCATAGAAACCTTTCCCATACCCTACCCTGTTGCCTCTTGCGTCACAATACAGCAAGGGCGTGATAACATAATCAAAATTCACTTCTCCCGAGTCATTATCAGAAGCGGGCTCGGAAATTCCCCAGGAATTGGTATGATAGGCAGTGTCTTCTGATATTTCTACGGAAATGAGGCGGGTATCCACTATTTTAGGCACAAAAACACGGATATTACGGCTCAGGAAATAATCGATGAAAATCCGTGTATTGATCTCCCTGAATTTTTCAATCGGAATAAAGATATGCACTTTCTGTCCGGGAACAGGTTTGAAGTAGTCTGCAAAACGCTGAAAGATCTCACGGGACAACAGGAAAGCCTCATCGGTTGACAAGGCTTTTCTTTTCTGCATATATTTTTTGCGGAGCTCTGATTTCAGCATGGATCAAACATTTTCAGAAGGCTGTATAATTTTATAAAGCTTGTCAGACAGCCGGGTTCTGAAAGGAACCGGAAACGTAATCTGATCTCCCGGTACGGCTGTGTCTGCAGCATTCCCATTTACGTAAAGCTCAGTCATCAGGATTTCCTGGTCTCCGGTGGTAGGCCCTGAAATCAGCACTTTATCACCTCTCGATAATCCGTTGTTTTCCACCAAAAACTGGGCGACCCCGGACTTCGGGTAATAATGCTCGGCTTTTCCGATCAGGACTTTCTTTACCGTAATCTTCCGGCGGATATCTTTCGTAACTGCTTTGGCCAGGGGCGCATCGGTAAGGTTGCCGGATTTTTTAAATTTCAGCGATTCGGACTTTCCTTTTCTGAAGATTTTATTGCCGACCTCTTTTCCTTTTCTTAACCTCACCTGTTCCTCCCAAGGCAGATGTGTAATCTCCAGGCATTCCGTAGAACAGCAGTTTTCCATGGCGGCCTTGCATTCGTCACATTGAATGAAGAGCAGATGGCAGGCATCATTTGCACAGTTCGTATGGTTATCGCAGGGCTTCCCGCACTGGTGGCATTGCGAAATGATATCATCGGTAATCCTTTCCCCTAAGCGGTGGTCGAAAACGAAGTTTTTTCCGATGAATTTACTTTCAATCCCTTCTTCTTTGATCTGCCGGGTGTACTCAATAATCCCGCCTTCCAGCTGGTATACATTTTTAAAACCCTGATGCTTAAAATAGGCACTGGCTTTTTCGCAACGGATCCCGCCTGTGCAGTACATCAGCAGGTTTTTATCCTCTTTAAAGTCCTGCAGCTGTTCATTGATCACCGGAAGGCTTTCCCTGAAGTTTTCCACATCCGGTGTAATGGCCCCTTCAAAATGGCCGACTTCGCTTTCATAATGGTTCCTGAAGTCCACCACAATCGTATTCGGATCTTCAAGCAGCGTATTGAATTCTTTTGCTTTTAGGTGGATGCCTTTGTTGGTAACATCGAAGGTATCGTCACTGAGACCATCGGCAACAATTTTATTCCTGACTTTTATGGTCAGCTTTAAAAAAGAATGGTTGTCCTGCTCTACTGCCACGTTAAGGCGGATGCCTTTCATGAAATCGTAAGCCTCCAACGTATCCCGGAAAGCATCGAACTGATCTGCAGGAACACTCATCTGGGCATTGATTCCTTCATGGGCCACATAAATACGGCCGAGCGCATCAAGGGCATTCCAGGCTATAAACAGTTCGTCGCGAAATTTTTTGGGATCTTCAATTTTGGCATACGCATAGAAAGACAATGTAAGGCGTTCCTTACCGGCTTCATCAATAAGCTGAGCTCTTTCTTCTGCGCTTAAGGTGTTATACAGTTGCATGCTATAAACTTTTTAAGTGAGAAAAATATTCCTGCAAAGATAATCATTTTAAGCAATGGCAGTCAATAGTCTCCGGGTATGACAAATAACAGCATTATGACAGCATTTAACTTTCATCCTGACAATTCATCTTATTCAGTGACATTTTGTCTTTAATATTTTTTTAAGATTTGTTAATCCCAGTCTTAACAATTACGACATAATCTGTAAACTATTGCTTATCCTGTTAAATTTTAGTTAAAGCTGAAACATTGTATACCGATTGAATACTTATTTAGCATTAGATTTGTTTACAATAAAAAACGGAAACGATACATAATTTATAACAAAAGAAAAGATATACAATGAAGAGTACTTTAAAAAAACTATTGCCATTTGCTGTAGTAGGCGTAATTTCAGGAGCTACTACCGTTGGAACATTACAATATTTCAATCATGATACTGCCAGCGGTGATCAGTCTTATTTTACCAAATCATCCTCCAATGTCTCATTTGCAGGGATGAATTCTGCAGCAGTGGGAGATGACTTTGTAAAAGCGGCCAAAACAACCGTTCCGGCTGTTGTTACCATTAAAAATTATCAGTCGAGGACTACAAACAGGGCTTCAGAACAGGATCTGTTTGATTATTTCTTCGGAGATCCTTTCGGCGGCGGCGGAAGAGGCCAGCAAAGACAGCGACAACAGCAGCAGGCTCCGGACAACATGCCTTCAGGAATGGGATCAGGAGTAATCATCTCTCCCGATGGCTATATTATATCCAATAACCACGTGGTAGCAGGGGCCAACAAACTGGAGGTAGTTCTGAGCAATAAAAAGTCCTATATCGCAACATTGGTGGGAACGGATCCCAATACCGATATTTCCCTTTTGAAAATCGAAGAAAAAGGGCTGCCTTATTTAAATTTTGCCAATTCAGATAATATTGAAGTCGGGCAATGGGTACTGGCCGTAGGAAACCCGCTGGGCCTTAACTCTACCGTAACGGCAGGGATCGTTTCTGCAAAAGGCAGAGGGATTGGAATTTTAAGCTCCCAGGGAAAAGCTGCCAACCCTATTGAAAGCTTTATCCAGACGGATGCTGCCATTAACCCGGGGAATTCTGGAGGTGCACTGGTAAATACCAACGGCGACCTGATCGGGATCAACTCTGCCATTCAATCCACTACCGGCTATTACCAGGGTTACGGATTTGCCGTTCCTTCCAACCTGGCCAGAAAAATTATCGAAGATATCAAGAAATTCGGAATTGTTCAGAGAGGATTCTTAGGCGTCACTTCACTGGACCTTTCGAATGACATGCAGGTAGCTGCTTATAACAAAGATAAGAAATCAAACATCAAAGCCGGCTCCGGAGTGTATGTCACAGGATTCGGAGACAACAGCGGTGCTGAAGATGCCGGCCTGAGAATAGGCGATATCATTACTAAAATTGATGCTACTCCTGTTACCGATTTTGCAGACCTGTCTGTTGCGATCGGAAGCAAGCGCCCTGGTGACAAAGTAATGGTAACCTATATGAGAAACGGCAAAGAGGCTACTGCCAATGTTACCCTGAAGGACCAGAAAGGAGGAACTTCTACAAGAACAAAAGCAGACCTGAGCGTAACGGAGAAAATCGGTGCTGAGTTCAAACCTCTGGATGAAAGATTCAAAACGGATTACGGGCTAAATAGCGGTGTAATAGCTACTAATGTAACAGAGGGAAGCGAAATTGCTAAAATAGGAATTGTAGATAATTACATTGTTATCGAGATCAATGGTAAACCGGTAAACTCCCAGAAGGATGTTGAGAAAATCCTTGAAAAATATTCCGGGAATGTATCCGTAAAGTTTGTGGATGCCTACGGCCAGATTTACACAAGAGGATTCAAAATGCCTTAGTGGAACAAAATAAACAACTAAACTTCACTTCATATCAACAAAAACGCTGCAGATGTTTTCTGCAGCGTTTTTTATTGATTCTCACATTCGTCATATCCTTTTATTTTAAGCAACAGCTCGAGATGATAGAACGAAAACGGGAATATTTATTTGTTATTCATCTTCTCGGCGATCCGCCGTTTCTTTTTCCGTTCGTAAATGACTTCCACGATTTTTCCTCCGATCCACGAAAACGGAAAAAAGGTCAGGAAAATAGAAACTTTATAAAAAGTAGGATGGTAAGGAAAAACGATCACATCCAGCATGGCTATGAAAAGCATGATGAATCCGATCAGGATGGCATATGCTACTTTGGCATATTTTACAATAATGGCCGTAGCCACTCCTCCCACAGTAGTCCCCAATCCGGAAATAAACAGCAGAAAACCGAAAAAAGCCCCGTCTTTCTCCATAGTCTGAAGGAATTTCTGCCAATGCTCAAAAGGAGCGAACGCTTCAAAAGTAACCCATTGCGGAAACACCCTTATTCCAAGGGTGATGATGAGTCCGGCAATGCCGAGGCCTACAAGAACCGCGAATGTATTTCTTAAAAAGTTCATTAATCCTGATGTGCGATCATAGAAATTTCGATATCAACATTTTTCGGCAGGCAGGAAACCTGTACCGTTTCACGGGCCGGATAGCTTTCCGCATCCAGATAAGAAGCATAGATGTCATTCATCACCGCAAAGTCATCCATACTTTTAAGGAAAATGGTTGCTTTTACCACATGTTTAAAAGTCATTCCCGCTTCGGTAAGGATTGCTTCCAGGTTTTTCATTACCTGATGGGTTTCCTTTTCGATGCCTTCCACCAATTTGCCGGTAGCAGGATCTACAGGAATCTGTCCGGAAATGTACAATACGCCGTTAGCCAGGTTAGCTTGTGAATAAGGACCGATAGCGGCAGGCGCATTTACCGTGTTGATTATTTTTTTCATTAGAATTTATTTTGGGTGCAAATATAAAATTTATATTCTATTTCCCTAATCAAATATCAAATCTGATGCTAAAATGGTGCATTCGGCTGGGTAAAGCTGCGGTCTTTATATTTCAGGGCATCACTTAAGATATTGGCTTTGATCCCGATAAAGAAATCATATACCTTATACTGCCCGAATGGCACCCAGTTGAAATTGATGGTGAAACTCCGCTGATCGCGGGAAAAACCGATCCGGGTATAGGCCAGCTGCTTGGTTACCATATCATAATGGGTACTGCCGTTGATGTTCCAGAAAGGCGTCAGCTTAAGGGATCCGTCAAGCCCCACGGAGGCCAGTCTTGTCGGAGTCCTGGAGGCGGTGCTTCTGGTGTAGGCATAATTGGCATTCACATTCAGCGTCCAGGCCTGTTCAAAATGGGCGTAGTTATCATCATCAAAATAATAATTCTCATTCCGGATTTCCCCCTTCTTCGAATATTTTTTGGAATAATCCGTTTTCTCTCCGAATATTTCGCTGCTCAAAGGATAAGACAGCTGAACGTTGAATCCCTGTATGCCAAAACCTCCGAAATCCTCAGTTCTGATTCCGCTCTCCTGCCCGGGAAGATAAACGATTTTATACGGGTCCAGGGTAAGACTGGAGTTTACACTCAGTTTATTATTAAAGAAAGACGATTGCCCGTTGACGGTAATGATGGACCACGGATGATCTTTTGCGGCAAAGTTATAACTTCCTGAAAGGTTCAGGGATTCGAAGATCTTCAGTTTTTTCACTCCCGTAGAATCGCTTTTGGATCTTACTTTCATTTCGATATTGTTCCCGACGTTGAAGCCGAGAGCTCCCACCATTCCGCTGGTAGGGCTGCCGATGATTCCGCCGTCGAAGATGGAATAAGGAGTCAGCGCACCGTTGGCGTCATAATAATTCCTGTAATAGCCGAAGCCGGAACCTCCGAAATCCGGCGAATAGGTAAATCCTAAGCTCGGTGTCATCATATGCCTGATGGCTTCGATCGCAGCTCCTTTCCTGAAATTCTTCTGGCCGTATAAGGTAGTCTGGATACTTGCCGTAGTGGAAAAGGTAGAATATCCGGATACGCCTTTGTTCACTTCAGTTACGACTGCGTTTTTAATAGGATCATACAGCCTTCGGGCAGTTTTGGTCGTCAGGGCATTATCGATGTTCGCTCCCAGGCTGAAAGTGAAATACTTCGCAACCGTGGTATTGGTCCCTAAAGTAATATTATTTTTCAGCCCGGTCTGCATTTTCTCCCACATGGCAGCGGTGAAAAGCTCGCCCTCATTGGTCTGCACGAAGTTGGTCAGGTTCAGCCCCGTGTTTACCGTAATGTTTTCAAGCAGTCCCTGTCTTGTGCCTGTTCTTGACCCGAAGAGATAGAACTGGTTGATGGCCACGTTCATCTGCGGAAGACGGAGATCGGAAAGCCCGGTTGCAAAATTCTGTGAATAGGAAGCGGTACCGGTAATGGTGGCCGGCAACTTCAGGACTCTTTTGGTAAGGGTTACCGTAGAATTCTGCTGGGTATTGAGAACATTCTGGTTAAGGATATAATTATTGTTCAGGGTATTGTTGTAAAACTTCGTACTTACGATATCTACCGATGCAGAAAAGGTAAGAAACGGGTTCGCCTTGGTATCCTGGGTATGCCTCCAGGCAATCCTGTAGGTACTGGTTCTCCCGTAATCATCCAGTCCTTTGATTCCCCGCACGGCGGTTCCGATGTCTGCGGAGAAATTTCCGGAATAGCGGTATTTTTTCACATAGTTCATTTCCGGCCTCAGGTTCCAGCTTCCTTTCGTATAAATGTCGGAGAGGATTTTAAGGTCGAAGTGTTCCCCGATGGGCTGGTAATAGCCAAGCCCGTTCAGGAAGAAACCCACGTCCTGACGTTCCCCGAAACTGGGAATGAGGATTCCGGCTGCCCTTTTATCCGAGAACGGGAGGATGGCAAAAGGCATAATGAGCGGGGTCGGTACCTGTTCGATGTACATCTGGATCGGTCCGGAGATAATGGAAGATTTGTTTTTGGTCTTCACCAGCTTGATGTTGGAAGCCCGGAGATGATAATCGGCGGCGGTATCTTTTTTCTTGATGAAATAATCATCGGTGGTATAGTTGGCGCGTCTCATGGCAAAGACGGAATCGTTGTATTTTTTGGTTTTTTCCGCTACGATAACGCCTTCGCTTTCTTCGGTTCTTGCATTGAACGCTGTTGCCTGCCTGGTTTTGGTATTGTACTGGAACTGGTCGGTTTCATATTTCTTTCCGGCCTGTGTAATCACTGCCGGTTCTATGATTTTCCCTAAAGAATCCTGCTTTCCGCGGGCAAACATCAGGCTTTTCCCTTCATCAATGGAGATATAGTCTGCATCAATCTGTACATCCTGATACTTAACCTGGGCATTTTTATTCAGGTAGATCATTTTTTTCTGGAAATCCCGGCGGTTGTAGTCTGCTTTAGTCTGCAAAACATCCTCCAGGGATTCCTTCGGCAGGACAATCGTATCCTGCTTTGCTATGGTATCATTTACCGCATTTTCAGGCAATTTTCCAGGAGTCTGTTGTGCTAAAAAATTGTTAAAAATTAGGATAATTAAAATTTGTAATATATTTTTGGAGACGGTTTTGGCCAATTTATGTGTTATATTTATGGTATACAATTAAGGCCCAAAATTAATATATTTTTTAAAACTGTAAGATGCACAAAGTAAATTTTAGAATAATTTTATCATTTCTTCTTATCCTGTTCAGCAACTTCATTTTTTCACAAAAGAAATTCATTATTGTTTTGGATGCGGGACACGGGGGAAGTGACCACGGAGCAACCCGGTCTTACGAGGACATCGGCAGGATTGCAGAAAAAGACGTTACCCTTGCCATCACTTTAAAAGTGGGGACCATGCTGGAAAAAAACAAGGACTATAAAGTAATCTACACCCGGAAAATCGATGAATACCCTTCGTTATCAGACCGGACCAATCTTGCCAACAGAAGCAAGGCAGACCTTTTTATCTCCATTCACTGTAATTCATCAAAGCGGCCTACGGCTTATGGTACGGAAACCTTCGTACAGGGTCCGGATCAGAATGATACCAACCTGGAGGTAGCCAAAAGGGAAAACGACGTAATTTTCCTGGATGAAAAAGACAAGCAGATCTTCGGTTCATACGATGCAAGCTCACCGGAATCACTGATTGCCCTGAAACTTCAGCAGAGCCGGTATCTGGAGTCCAGCCTGCTGCTGGGAGGACTGGTGGAAGACAACTTTGTAAACAAGGATAAAAGGAGCTCCCGCGGTGTTTTCCAGAAAAACCTTCACGTACTGCGGATGAATGCCATGCCTTCCGTCCTTATTGAGACAGGATTCATCAACCATCCTGAGGAGAGCCATTACCTGGCATCGGAAAAAGGACAGAACGAGATCGCAGAGAGCATCTATAAAGCCATTATCGATTACAAGAAAGCCGTGGACCGGAAATCAGGTACTCCGGCCGTAGTGAAGAAACCCGAACCGGACCGGCTGGCAGAGGTAGCGCTTAAGAATGATTTCAGAATCCTCCTTCTCAGCGCCCCTACCAAATACAATGACGGCGATCCGGCTTTGAAAGGGCTGAACTACATTTTACCGATCAAGGAAAACGGACTCTATAAATACTATTACGGCGTTACCAACCTTGCCTCCGTAAGGGATATCAACATCAAAACGGCCAAGGACGCCGGATTCAGGAATGCCTATGCCGTAGGATTCATGCCGAACCAGAAGCTGAACACCGGCTACTATACCCTGGAAGTGTACACCGGAGACAAGCTGAACGGGAACTCCCCTATTCTGCAGACACTGAAAGATGTGGAAAGGAATAAGGAAAGCGGTGTGTTCTATTATACCTATGGCAAAGTATATTCCCTGGAAGATGCGGTAAAGCTTCAGAAAGAAGTGGAAGCCAAAGGAATCAGGAATACGGTAATTCAGAAAGTTTTTAAATAGCGCAAAAAATTTTGAGGTTCAAAAGTTAATGCCTACTTTTGCAACCTCAAAATCAGGCCTATTCGTCTAGTGGTCAGGACTCAAGGTTTTCATCCTTGCAACAGGGGTTCGATTCCCCTATAGGCTACTCTGTCCGGCAGATCAAATCCCTGAACGTTATATCGTTCAGGGATTTTTCATTTCCGGAACCGGAACCATGCTAGAATGATCACATGTTCACTTTCAGCCTGCTGACGAACTTAACCTACCCTGTTTTTCTTTTCAGGGGTTCTGATTCCTTCTGACTCCTCAGGTATTTCTCATTATTAACCGCTTCATTAAATGACCTTCCGGCGAGGCATCCGTGAACATTTCCGCCTCTTAAATTTAACCGGTTTTATTTCAGACCATTACTATGAAAAGCAGCAAATATTTCACGATATCTTCGCAGAATTATTTTTTTTATTTTAGAAAAAGAGTATATTTGCACCGTCTGAACAGGACATGAAGGCACGTAAAGATGCAACACATAAAGTGATGAGATGTATCTGAAGCACCCGGAGTTTTTCTGCAGGCGACAAATTCAGATCATGCCGGATTTAAAAATACAGGAAGCAAAACTGCTATTTGAAAAAATCCACTCTCACCCGAAAAGTTACGATTTACAGATCAATGAAGAAGGGATTACAGGCAGTGACGATAAAATAAGTTTCAGGCTTTACAGGACCGGAGAAAGAGTCGATTTTGCAGTAACGATTGACGGACTTACCTTCACCAACACGACTGGAGAATGGAACAATGCGATGGTAATGCTGAAAAGCACCATCCGGAAATTAGAAAGAGAAGAAGAGAATATTAAAATAGAACAGGCAATAGATAAACTCAGAAAATATTTATCCGAAAAAAAATAAAATTTTTTAAAAATAAATTTGGAGGATAAAAAAAAAGTTTTTACTTTTGCACTCACATTTGAACGATATGGCAAATCATAAATCAGCATTAAAAAGAATCAGACAAAACGAAGTAAGAAGAGTTCGTAACAGATATTATCACAAGACTGCCAGAACGGCACTTAAAGTGTTAAGAAATGAAGAAAACAAAGCTTCTGCTGTAGAACAACTGCCAAAAGTAATCTCTTTGTTGGATAAATTAGCGAAGAAAAATATCATCCACAAAAACAAAGCAGCTAACTTGAAAAGCAAATTAACTAAGCACGTTAATAAACTGGCTTAATAAGTATAGTTGGCCCGTTCGTCTATCGGTTAGGACCTCAGATTTTCATTCTGGTAAGAGGGGTTCGATTCCCCTACGGGCTACAAAA
>NZ_CAJYMO010000289.1 GCF_913776365.1 uncultured Chryseobacterium sp.
GGCGTAACCCTGGATATCACCAAAAGAAAAAATTACGAAGCCCAGAAAGACGATTTCCTGGGAATTGCCAGCCATGAGCTGAAAACACCCATTACCAGCCTTAAAGCTACCATACAGCTGCTCAGCAGGCTGAAGGAAAAGCAGAACCATGAAATGCTGCCCCGGCTGGTAGATCAGGCAGCCAACAGTATGGAAAAACTGAATGCCCTGGTAGACGATCTTCTCAATATGCACCGCATCAGCGAAGGCCAGCTGGAGCTCGAAAAGGAAAGCTTCAATGTCTACAGGATGCTCGAGAACTGCTGCAATGACATCCGTTTTGCCGGCAAATACAACCTGATGATCAGCGGAAATGCAGAAGCCACGGTTTTTGCTGATGAGCACCGCATTGAACAGGTGGTCGTCAACTTTGTAAACAATGCTGTCAAATATGCACCCCGTTCCAGGGATATTTATTTAAATATAGAGCCGGCGGACAGCTATGTCCGGATCAGTGTCAAGGATAACGGAGACGGTATAGACCCTGCGATCCAGCCCTATATCTTCGACAGGTATTACAGGGCCAACCACAAAGGCAAAAAATATTCAGGGCTGGGCCTCGGGCTTTATATCTCATCGGAAATTATAAAAAGGCATGCCGGCGAAATCGGAGTGGAGAGTTACCCCGGGCAAGGCAGTACGTTCTGGTTTACCCTCCCCTCAGCCCTACCGGAATAAAAATTTATGTAAAAATTCCGGATACAGAAATATTTGACCGTAAACCAGTTACTTAATAATCAATCTAAATAATCACCAAGGCATGTTATTTGAGTGTAAGTAAACACCACACAAATTTGCAAAATTTTATGCTTTTCCTCATATTTGCAGATCAATGTTATAAAAACTGCAAGATCCGGAAGGCACTACAAAACAGCTATACTATGATGAATAACAACATTGACGTTTATATTCAGGCACTGAACTCAGCTAACTCAGGGATTATCATTACGGATAATACCCAACCCGACAATCCCATCATTTACTGTAATAAAACTTTTGAAACCATGACCGGTTATACCTATGATGAAATCATTGGCCATAACTGCCGTTTCCTGCAGTCCCAGGACAGATCGCAGCCCGAAAGAGAATACATCAAGGAATGCATTGTCCAGGAAAAAGAGTGCAAGGTTGAAATACGGAATTATAAGAAAAACGGAAACCTCTTCTGGAATGAACTTTATATTTCTCCCGTTAAAAATGACGACGGAAAGATTACCCATTTCATTGGAGTACAGAATGATATAACCGACCGCAAGAAAGCGGAACACGAGCTGCGGGAAGAAAAATCCTCCGTAGAGAGAAAGATAAAAGAACGTACCAAGGAACTCGTGGAAAGCGAGTCTTTCCTTTCCAGCATCATACAGACGGTGAGGGAAAGCCTTCTTGTTCTGGATGCTGATTATAAGGTACTGAGTGCCAATAACCATTTTCTGAACTCTTTTAAGGTAACCAATGAGGACACGGTAGGGAAAGTCCTTTTCGAGCTGGGAAACCATCAGTGGGACATAGAAACCCTCAAGGAGCTTCTCATGAAAATTCTTCCTACCAATAATCCGGTCATTGATTATGAAGTAGAGCATAATTTCCCCCATATCGGTAAAAAGGTAATGCTGCTTAATGCCTACCGCATAGAATTCGAAGGACAGTACAAAGACCGGATCCTGATTGCTATTGAGGATATTACTGACAAAAAAGAAACCGAAAGAAGGAAAGACGATTTTCTCTCCATTGCAAGCCATGAACTGAAAACACCGCTGACGACCATCAAAGGACTGGTCCAGCTTCTTCAACGTATGGCTCCTGAGAATTCTACTGCGAAGTTCAACCAGACCCTGGATAAAATCGGCATCTATGTCGACCGGCTTAACATCCTGATCTCCGATCTCTTGGATACTTCCAAAATCCAGTCCGGAAATATAGAACTGCATAAAGAGCCGTTTAATATTGACAAAACCATTAAAGATACCATCGAGAACCTGTCGCTGGCTACTCCCAACCATACCATTTCCCTGTCGGGTACCACAAAGGCAGTGATAATGGGCGACGAGCTGCAGATCTCGCAGGTCATCAATAACCTGATATCCAATGCCATTAAATATTCGCCGGGATCAGACCAGGTGGAGGTCTACATGAGCAGGGTAGGAAATTTCATAAAAATCTCTGTCAAGGATTACGGAATGGGCATCAGTGCACAGGACAAAAATAAAATTTTCGAAAGATTCTTCAGGGCCCGCGATATCCAGAAGAAATTTCCTGGCCTGGGCATCGGCCTCTATATTTCACATGAAATTGTGGTTAATCATAACGGAACACTTTGGGTAGAAAGTGAAGTCGGGGAAGGGTCTACTTTCAGCTTCACACTGCCAATAATGAAAAATGATGAGAATGAACACTAAGAAAATCATCGTCTGTGATGACGACCAGGGTATACTTGACGTATTGCAGATGCTTCTTGAAACGGAAGGTTTCACTGTATTTACAGAAATCAACAGCACCAATCTTATTAAACAGATCCAGAACCACGCTCCGGACCTGATCTTATTGGATCTTTGGATGCCGCTGCTGTCCGGTGACCAGGTTTTAAAATCCATCCGGACAACCGAAGGCATCAAAGACCTCCCGGTCATTGTGCTTTCAGCAAGTGTGGACGGCAATGATATTGCCTCTGATGCCGGTGCTAATGACTTTGTAGCAAAACCGTTTGACCTTGACGATATTATTTTAAAAATCAACAAATTATTGGCCTGATTGTATACAATCTTCAGGCATTGCCTCTGTAATACAGACTGCGGAATGGCAGGTTTATTCCTTATGCCTACACGTGATAAATAAACCGGTATTCTGCCTGAAAGCTTTACTTCAGCGCTCGCCCGCATCCTGCTGCATCAGGGTTAATTTTTTTAAAAACAAATAAGCATGAAAACACTGGGAATGATCATGGCAGCCGCCCTTGCACTAACTGTATTTATACTGGCTATTGAAATCAATTTTTATACGGATACCGCTTTAACGGTAAACCGGTTCAATGAGATACTCTGCTGGTCCTTTATCAAGTCTTTCGTCATTTCAGCCGCAGTACATATCGGGAATCATTACCGCACCGCAGGAAGAAATACGCAACGGTAATCTGTACTGATCAACATTATTTCCTTTACCGTTTGTTCTTAAAAATGCAGGATCACTCCTGCTCCCAGAGCTTCGGGTGTGGCCAGCGGATACAGTAAGGCCGTATAAGCAGCCTTTTTTCCGGCCAGTATCCTGTTGATGAACGGGAACAGCCAGTAAGCAAGCTCAGTGCTCAGGATCCCTAATCCTGCTCCTGCTACCACATCTCTTACCCAGTGCTTGTCGTTCAGTGTACGGTAAACTCCGGTAAAAATAGCAAACGGATATCCCGAAACGGCCAGCCAGATGTTTTCGTCTTTGTATTCCCGGAATAGAAACTGGGCTGATGAAAATGCGGTTGTCGTATGTCCGGATGGAAAAGACAGTGAATTGGAACCGTCGGGCCGCTCCTCTTTCACCGCATGCTTCAGCGGCAGCACAACAGCCGCCGCAATCAGCTGTGAAGTTCCGTAAATAACAGTTTTATCCCTGAAAGAATGTTTGCCTCTGATGCCGGCCAGATGGTATCCGTAGGCCATAGCTGCCGGCAGGTACTGCGTGTAATTATCCAGCCTGATCTGCCTGGGCTGGTGTTCTCCTATCTCGTATTTGGTGGATCTGTTCAGGTCTTTCAGGGCATCGGAAGTCAGGCTTACGACTCCGTAACCAATCAAAACAGCAGGGACAATCAGTTTTTTATATCCCGGACTGTACACAGCATCTTTATTAACAGACTTCTCGGTTGCAGAATCCGTTTTTGCCTGTCCGTGTAAGATTACGGAACACCATAACAAAGCGGGTAAGCTTTTCAATAGCTTCATAGATCACAATTTGAGCATCAAATCTAAAAAATTTATTTCAGATTCTGTCCTTCTGTTTTTAATAACGGCCGGTTATGGAGTGCCGGTTTGAAATACAAGGGCAGCCACTTTTTTCAGGAGCCTGATCCGGCTATCCACTCATACTCCTCGCGCCGGCGTTTTCCGGTCACGCCGCTGCCGGGTCCCTCCGCGCCCCGCTTTCCCACTCCGCTGTGGGGTATCCGTTTCTATCCGGGCTAATAAAAACCTCACAGGTTTTGAACCTGTGAGGTTGATAATAATTTA
The DNA here is from genome assembly GCF_913776365.1 of uncultured Chryseobacterium sp. Taxonomy (GTDB): domain Bacteria; phylum Bacteroidota; class Bacteroidia; order Flavobacteriales; family Weeksellaceae; genus Chryseobacterium. The sequence goes on from NZ_CAJYMO010000289.1 coordinate 4,251, forward strand.
CTGCCGGCCGGGAGCCTGTGTCAGGATTCATATGAACTTAGAATTCATTTCCCATTATATGCCTCCCTATCCGTGTGCTTTCCTCAGCTTGACCAGGCTCAGTACAAAAAGCCCAAGAATCCCCAGCACCAGATAGCCTTCCGCTACCCCCAGCTGCATCTGGGGCCTGATAACGGCAACGATCCCATAGCTGACGGCCGAAGTGATGATAAAGGCCACGCCGCCGGTAAGACCTCCCGCCATTCCCGCAGAATCCGGGAACCTGCCGATACAGTACGAAAAATAGTTATTGAAAATAAATCCGGCTGTTACATGGATGGCAAAAGCAAAGGCAACCAGGCTGTAAATGGAATTCACCGCGTAAGAAGCGCCCAGCATCAGGATAATGAGGAGCAGCTGGATGAAGTTGGCATACCGGATCTTAGGTACAAACGCTTTACGGATCAGCGCCTTGCCGAGAAAACCGCCGGTCATCCAGGCAAAACCGAGAATCAGGGAAACATAGCCCGCCACTACTTCGGAATACCCCATCTTATGCTCAATGATAAAAGATCCGCACAAATTGAAGAACATGATCATCGAGTAGCTTAGCCCGCACATGAGCATCCCGTAGAAAAAGTCTTTTGCCCTGAACATGGATTCATATTCTTTCAGGA
>NZ_CAJYMO010000290.1 GCF_913776365.1 uncultured Chryseobacterium sp.
GATACTCTTCCCCACCGTCTGTAAGCTGGTATTTCTTTTTTATTTCTTCCGGTTTCAGCGGATAATTTTTTGAGATGATATTGTACCGGCTCTTCTTTTTAATTTGTTTAGCTTCAATGGCTTCCATTTCAAAAACCCGCCCCGGAAACCCTTCTTCCCTCTTATCTGATGTATATATATGCGTATTGGGATGGAACTTCTTCAGTCTGAACCTTTCAGAAACCAGCTGGAACGCTCCTGATTTTAAAACGGCATTATTCGGAATATAAATATACTTTTCAGGTTCTCCGTATACTGCCCGGGCTGCATCTTCATCACCGAAAGTAAAGGCGAAATCTTCCTCTCCGCTCTCCAGGTTGACGCAGTGGCAGCTTACTGGAGCTTTTCCCGTACCCGATAAGAAAATCACGACTTCCTTGACGTCGTTTTTCACAGCAATGAGATCCATCCTGAAAATGCCGGGAAGTACCGAAACCAGGTACCTGAGATCAATCAACGGTGAAAGTTTTATCACGACCCGGTCTGATAAGGAAAGCAGCCGGCTCTGAATGGCCAGGAGATCCGGTGAAAGATCTTCGAGCAGAAATACCTTATTTTTATTCTGGTCCCGCCGTGCCGGATCGAGGTACATTACATCAAAATGTTCTTTCGTGTCTGCAAGAAAATCCTCCAGTCTCTGATTGATGAAACCGGCATTCCTCTCGAGAACATTCCAGTTGTGCTCAACCAGCGCGAGCAACTCAGCATTCTGTTCAACCAGGGTGACCTTCCTGAAACTGCGGGAAAGATAATAGGCATCGATGCCGAAACCGCAGGTCAGATCGATGAATTTTTCGCCTTTCAGGAGTTCTGCTTTATACGCTGCTGTTTTTTCAGAAGAGGCCTGCTCCAGGTTCAGCTGGGGCGGAAAAACGATGCCGTCTTTCAGCAGAAAAGGGAACTTCTTACGGGCAACCTGCTTCCCTTTGATCTGTTGTACGATTTCCTGCATGGATACTTCAGGAAATGGCGATTTTTTTAATAATAAGGAATGCAGATCCGTATTGAGGTTTGCATCAATGTACTGTTGAATGTTCTGATCTAATAGGGTACTGACCACAGCTTTGAATCGATAATTTTTGTTAAAAATGATGCTCCTGAATTTCAACTGGCAGGCTGTCCGGATTACCGTTTATAAAATATATAGTCCGTCAGAACGGGATCAATACCACTTTGCTTCAACAGGGAATTGATCTGTCCACGGTGGTAAGTAGAATGATTGACCGCCTGAAAAAGCATTTCAAAAACCGTATTATCGAATTCTGTTCCCTTTGAGTTCCGGTACTCTATCCTCTGATCAGCATCATATTGTTCAATAACTTCAATACTCCGGGTAAAGTTCTGCTGATTAATGTCATTCAGACTTTCAAAGGGATTGATCTGCCATACGTCAAATGAAATTCCGCCCAGTATCCGGGAGTTCCAGATTTGCTGTGCATTCAGGGTATGATTGATTAAGCGGATTATGTCTCCGCCCACTTTTTCCCGGTGATCTGCCATAATTCTGATCATTTCTTTGTTGAAATGATAAGTGTATTCAAATAAATCAACCATTTTTTCTTTCATAGCCGAACCATTTATAAAACAGACTCTCTCTTTAAAATAACTGTATTGGGTGAAAGCGGATCCAGTTTTTCAGGTCTTTCATGATCAAAGTCCAGGAAAAAAAGCATCTCATCTTCTTTAATAAACTCAATAAATCCTTGCAGAAATTGATTTAATTCGATCTCCTTATATCCGTCATTGTATGAAGCGGTCAGATTTATTTTATAGGGTTTATTGATGAAGTCCACGGTATACTTTATATGGCCTCTTTTGCCTTTATCCGGACCTTCCGGGATGGAATAGTTTCTGCCGTCAATAATTTTACCGCCCTGTATCATCATAGCATAGCCATCAGGAAAGAATGTAAATGATCCCAACTTTTCCTTATTTACTTCTGACCATTTTCCATACAGATCTTTTACAGATTGGGAAAAACAGATGGCCGAAGAGAATAAAGATAGCAGTAATATTTTTTTTTCATATTGACTCAAACATTTCGGCCCACCGCACTGCCCTGATTTCCGTTTCAGAATACATTTCCTCTGCTTTCCTCTTCGCGTCCAGCTTAGGGTACAGGTTGACACCGATCAGTTTGATCTTTCCTTCTTCTACCCATTGCTGTTCTTCAACGGCATGTTGATAAATCGCCTTCTGGAGCTCTCCTTTCTTCAACAGTTCCAGATAACCTCCTTTTTCCTCCATCTCTACAAACAGCGTCCATGCTTTTTCCGCCATCTGGCGGGTAATATCTTCTACATAATAGCTACCGTTGGCGGCGTCTTCAAATACGTTGATGATGCTCTCATAAGCCAGGACAATCTGCTGTTTGAATGAAATTTCTTCCGAATTTTCCGTTGTACTGTCTATCAGATAATTATTGGTGAAAACGGCGTCCGCACCGCCGATCATGGCCGAAGCCAATTCAAGTGTAGAACGGATAAGATTGTTCTCATGATCTGAAACCGACTTATTCCTGAGCGAAGTTTCTGCAAAAATATAGGGGATTTCATCCTTCTCGTACTCCTTCGACAGCTGGTTAAAAACCATTTTAAAAGCCCTGATTTTTGCTATTTCAAAGAAGTAGTTTGGCCCTACAGCCAATTTGAAAATAAGTTTTCCGATAATTTCGGGGCCGTATATTTCCATCAGTTCTTTTGTCTTGGCCAGGGCAATGCCCAGCTGCTGGACAATGGAGGCTCCGGCATTCTGATGGAGGGCCACGTCAATACAGATGTTTCGCCGGAACTGTTTTGCCAGCAGTTCTTTCACCAGCTGGTCATTGATCACCCCTTTCTTTTCATCAAAAACATCGATCAGCGAAAAATACTGGTCTTCTTCCCTGGGGCTGATGTGCCCGGCAAGGTCCTCATTATTAATGAATATGGTCTTCTGCTCCAGGTTTTCTACGTTACGGTCCAGCAGAAACGCAAAAACATCTTCTTCAAGACTGTCGTGATACCTAGCTACCAGATGGGTACTTTCTTCAATTTTAGGAAGGTTGACCAGCGGCTGTGCAACGGTGTCATAAAACGGTAGTAAACTGATTTCCTCCAGGTTTTCCTTCGTGAGAACGGAAAATATATCATCCGTTTTAAGCTGTTTCTTTACTAAATTTTCCCAGGCTGTATCTGACATGGTGTATGGATTATGGTAAATGGTAAATTTTGCTGAGCAGGTCTACAGTGAATTTCAGGAACAGATCCATTGACAAACACAGCGGACTGATCTGATCGTTCACGATTGATGGTCAACTATTTTTTAGCAACTTTTGTACTGTCGACTACCAGGATGAAAATTTCCTCATTCGGCTTTTTCATGAAATAATTCTCCCTGGCGTATTTCTCCTTCTCCGACTTATTGTTCATCAGCTTTTTATAAAATGCATCGTTCTTTTCGTATTCCGTTTTATAATACTGCAGCTGCTCTTCATATTTATCAATTTCTCCGTTCAGTTCATTGATCACCAGGAATGATGTCTTATCAAAAAATACCATCCAGATCAGAAAAAGACATACGGTAATGGTGTATTTGTTCAGAACATACTTCTGAATAAGTTTAAAGGTCTCAGATTTGGGCTGGATTTCTTTGATAAGCTTATTTTCCTTCATGGCGCAATACTGATGTTAGTGTTTTCTCAGTGAGTTTTTGATAACGGTGGTTAGGAAATCAATGGCTACGGAATTCTGCCTCATGTTAGGAATAATGAGGTCCGCTTCATTTTTGGACGGTTCGATGAACTCCTGATGCATGGGCTTAAGGGTAGTCTGGTACCGGTGGAGCACTTCATTCAGGTCCCTTCCTCTTTCCTGGGTATCCCTCCGGATCCTCCGGATCAGTCTTTCGTCTGAATCCGCATGCACAAAGACCTTAAGGTCAAATTCCTTCAGCAGTTCTTTATTGGTCAGCACCAGGATGCCTTCCACGACCAAAACGTTTTTGGGTTCCACCGTTACGTGGTCTCCGGTTCTGGAATGGGTAACAAAGCTGTAGATGGGCTGTTCGATCGGCTGGCTGTTCTTCAGGGCACGGACATGGCTGATCAGCAGGTCGAAATCAATGGACTTCGGATGATCATAATTCAGTGCTTCCCTCTCTACCAGGGTAAGATTGTGGTTGTCGTGATAATAATTATCCTGCGACAGGATGTTCATTCCTTCAATATCAAGCTGCTGAATAATTTTATCAACAACTGTTGTTTTACCGGATCCGGTACCTCCTGCAATTCCTATTACAAGCATTGTTCTTATCTTCTTTATAGTTTGTACAAATATACTATTTTATTTTATTTGACTTGAATTCAGTCTGCAGGATTGAAAGCGAAAGGTTGAAGCAAGGAAGCTTAGCGCAGGCGCAGCCGTACGGGACAACTGATATCAGATGAGACTAACGGTGATCCGTCAAGAAAAATCCTTTTGGGATTTAGGGCTGCAGAGCCCGGGCCATTGTGATACGGATAGTATAAACGGTTCGCCAATAAGCGGTACAGAATTATGAAGTTACCCGGATCATAACTGCCGGCTGCAGGACCTGTAGAGAACATATCCGGAATCATTTTCCCTGCGGTTTAATAAAAAAACTCCGGCACATGTACCGGAGTCTGTTATTTATACGATTTCGCTGGTCAGTTCCCTGGAAAGCAGTTTTTCATGCATGGGTTTCAGAATATCCAGCGCGCCTGTCTTTACGGTACACTTTCCTTTGAAATGTACCAGTAAAGTACATTGTTCCGCCTGCTCCATTGTATGTTTGCAAATTTCGATCAATGAGTCAATGACATAATCGAAAGTATGGACATCATCATTATGAAGCACCAACTTGTACACTTCATCGGTATCTTCCAGAACAAGCACGTCTTCTTCGTACTTTCGTTTCGGATCGTCATAGTCTTTTATGGTATTGTAGAAAATCATCTTCAGCTTTTTTAGACTTCGCCCAGCTTTTCAGCCAGGTTATCAATATCATTCGGTTCTTCATAGACCATTTCCACCATTTCGACACTTTTATTGTTCATTTTCAAAATCTTGAAATGGTAATTCTCTCTGGTAAATTCCTGGTTTTCCTCCGGAATGTCTTCCAAAGCATGCAGGATAAATCCGGCCAGGGTATTGTACTCGCTTTCTTCAGGCAGCGGCAGCTTTTTAGGCAGAAATTCGTTGATCTCTTCCAGTGGCTGCGTCGCCTGTACCCAATAGGTATCTTCTGCTATTTTGTCAACAATTTTCTCTTCATCATCTTCCTCGTCCTGGATTTCCCCGACAAGTTCCTCCAGAATATCTTCCAGCGTAATAATGCCCTCGGTACCCCCGAATTCGTCGATAACAATAGCAAGGTGCTGCTTTTTCTGCTGAAAAATTTTGAGCAGGTCCGAAATTTTCTTGCTTCCCACCACGAAGAAGGCATCCCGCATCAAGTCTTTCAGGTCCTCATGGGTAAGCTCGCCTTTGCTTTTGATATACTCTCTTATGATTTCTTTGGTATACAAAATACCGATCACGTTATCAATGGAATCCACGTACACCGGAATCCTTGAATATCCGCTGTCCATGATCTTGTTGATGATCTCATTGACGTCATCCTCAAAATTGATGGACGTAATATTCTGGCGCGGTACCATGATCTGTTTTGCCGAATGATCGGTAAAATCAAATGCATTTTTAATGATCTCGTAGTTTTCCTCTTCAATCTCGCCGCTGTCAGCACTCTGTTTCACCAGCAGCTGCAGTTCTTCGGTGGAATGGATCTCCTGTTCCGAAGCCGGATGGATTTTCACCAGTCTCAGGAACCCGTTTGACATCGAATTCATCAGCCAGATAAAAGGCTTAAAAACGGTATAGAATACCCTTAAGGGCAATGCAGTAGCCATGGTCGTGGCCTCTGATTTCCTGATGGCAATGGATTTCGGGATCAGCTCACCGAAAACAATATGCATAATGGTAATCAATACAAAGCTGATAATTACGGAAATGGAGGTAACCGTAGCGGCAGTAAGACTGATATTGAGTGAATCGAAAATATTTTCAACGACGTGGTGCAGGGCGCTTTCCCCTACCCAACCCAGCGCCAGCGATGCCAGGGTGATTCCCAGCTGAGTGGCGGAAAGATATTCGTCGAGATGTTTGATGATGTGTTCCGCCTGTTTTGCCATGGAATTTCCTTCCGCAGCTTTAAGCTGTATCTGTGAGTAACGAACTTTAACAATTGAAAATTCTGCGGCTACGAAAAAGCCATTGAGTAAAACGAGTAATAAGGCCAGCAAAAGCCTGACTATGTCCGAGTCCATTTAAAGGTGGTCTAAAATTTATTTTTACAAATATAAACAAAATAAAAATAACAAAAAAAGCATCGTGGTACACGATGCTTTAATAATATGTTAAAGTAACCCTTACGAGTTTTTCAATGCTTCAGCTCCGGAAACGATCTCCAGGATCTCGTTGGTAATGGCAGCCTGTCTCGCTTTGTTGTAGAAGATCACAAGATCATTCTTCAGGGCCTGTGCGTTATCCGTTGCTTTGTGCATGGCGGTCATCCGCGCCCCATGTTCTGATGCTACGGAATCCAGTACTGCCTTGAATACCTGGGTCTTGATGGACTTAGGAATCAGGTTATCCAGGATTTCTGCTCTGCTCGGTTCAAAGATATAATCCGTTTCCACCTGCGGCTCCGTAGTTTCAGGCATTGAAATCGGAAGAAGCTGCTCGGTTGTTACTTCCTGGGTAGCCGCATTGATGAATTTATTATAAATTACATAAACCTCATCGAATTTGCCTTCCCTGAAACTGGCCATCACGGCTTCTGCCACATGGGCTACGGCATCGAAGCTCAGGTTTTCATACACTGCACTTTCATTGGCGTAAACGGTACGGGTTCTTCTTACCGCATCGAAAGCTTTCTTACCAATGGAAAGCACTTCCACTTCATACTGGGAATTATTCTGAAACTGCAGGTTCAGCTCCTTCACGATCGATGAATTAAAAGCTCCTGCAAGACCTCTGTTTGAAGTAACAGCGATAAAAAGCACTTTCTTCACTTCTCTTTTCTGAGCGTAAACAGAAACCTGATCAGGATCTGAGCTGGAATTTACATTCTGGATCAGCTCCTGTAGTTTTTCAGAATACGGCCTCAGCATCACGATAGCGTCCTGTGCTTTTTTCAGTTTCGCTGCGGAAACCATTTTCATAGCACGGGTAATCTGCATCGTTGATGAAATTGACGCAATTCTGCCTCGTATTTCTTTTAAGTTTGCCATATTGGGTTAGTTGTTGGTTGTCGGTTGTTGGTTGCTAGTTTTAGAAAATTCTGTCAACTATCAGCCAACAACCATCAACTAATTTTTAGTTATATTTAGCAGCTAAATCATTAGCAGCCTGCTTAAGAACACCTGTGATGGAATCATCAATTTTACCTGCCTTGATCGCAGCCATGGTCTCAGGATGCTTGGATCTCAGGAAAGCGATGTATTCAACCTGGAATTCTTTTACTTTTCTGATCGGTACGTTTCTCAACAGGTTTTCGGTTCCTGCGTAGATCATGGCTACCTGGCTGTCTACCGGAAGCGGAGAATTCACCGGCTGCTTCAGGATCTCCACGTTTCTTTCCCCTTTGGAGATAACAGCTAACGTAGAAGCATCTAAGTCTGAACCGAATTTTGCAAACGCTTCAAGTTCTTTGTACTGTGCCTGGTCAAGCTTCAGTGTACCGGAAACTTTCTTCATGGATTTGATCTGAGCGTTACCTCCTACCCTGGATACGGAGATCCCCACGTTGATTGCCGGACGAACCCCTGAGTTGAAAAGATCTGACTCCAGGAAGATCTGACCGTCGGTAATGGAAATTACGTTGGTCGGGATGTATGCGGAAACGTCACCTGCCTGGGTTTCGATGATCGGAAGTGCCGTCAGGGATCCTCCTCCTTTTACGATTGGCTTCAGAGACTCCGGTAAGTCGTTCATCTGGCTGGCAATCTGGTCATCGGCAATTACTTTCGCCGCTCTTTCCAGTAATCTGGAGTGAAGATAGAAAACGTCTCCCGGATAAGCTTCACGGCCCGGTGGTCTTCTTAACAGAAGGGAAAGCTCACGGTACGCAACCGCCTGCTTGGACAGATCATCATAAACGATCAATGCCGGTCTTCCCGTATCCCTGAAGAACTCACCGATAGATGCTCCTGCCATTGCAGAATATACCTGCATCGGAACCGGATCTGAAGCGTTGGCGGCAACGATTACCGTATAAGCCAGGGCTCCTTTATCGGAAAGGGTTTTAACGATTTGTGCTACGGTAGAAGCTTTCTGACCGATCGCTACATATATACAGTATACAGGATTTCCTGCATCAAAGAATTCTCTCTGGTTGATGATCGTATCGATCGCCACGGTGGTTTTACCGGTCTGTCGGTCACCGATGATCAGCTCTCGCTGTCCTCTTCCTACAGGAATCATGGAGTCGATCGCCACAATACCCGATTGTAAAGGCTCGGTTACCGGCTGTCTGTAGATAACTCCCGGAGCTTTTCTTTCCAACGGCATTTCGTATAAATCTCCTGTGATAGGACCTTTACCGTCGATAGGGTTACCCAGGGTATCCACTACTCTCCCTAACATTCCTTCCCCTACTTTGATAGAAGAGATTCTGTTGGTTCTTCTTACGGTGTCTCCTTCTTTCACCAATTTGCTTTCCCCCAAAAGAGCAACCCCTACGTTGTCTTCTTCAAGGTTCAGTACAATACCTTCTACATCACTAGAAAATTTCACCAACTCTCCGTATTGTACGTTTTCTAACCCGTATACACGAGCAATACCATCACCGATGGTTAAAACTGTAC
>NZ_CAJYMO010000291.1 GCF_913776365.1 uncultured Chryseobacterium sp.
CCTGAAATCTCGGGGCTGATCGTTTCCCTGATTCTCATCTATATTGCCGGACATGCCGTTCAGAGCAACTGGAATTTCTTTACCATGTATGCATTCAGCTGGACCGAAAAAATGGTAGGGATCTCATTGGGCGTGGTAGGGCTGCTGGTAGGTTTGGTTCAGGGCGTCCTGATCAGGTGGACCACCCCTAAGTTCGGGGAGCAGAAAAGCATTTACTATGGACTTGCCTTGTATGCCGTTGGGATGCTGCTGTTTTCTTTTGCTACTGAAGGATGGATGATGTTTGTATTCCTCATCCCTTATTGCCTGGGCGGAATCTGCGGACCGGCATTACAGTCGGTGATTACCAAAAATGTCCCTTCCGGAGAACAGGGAGAGCTGCAGGGAGCCTTGACCAGTCTTATGAGTGCCACTTCCATCATCGGGCCGCCGCTGATGACCAATCTGTTTTACTATTTTACCCATGACGATGCTCCGTTTAAGTTTTCCGGTGCTCCCTTCTTCCTGGCTTTCCTGCTGATGGCCGCGAGCGTTATCATCACCTATATTAATTTCAACAGTAAAAAGATCAGAAAAGACAGTTCCGGTTGAGTTTTCCGTTACAACCTCAGGATCTGAAATCCGGTCCTTGCCTTTATTGTCCTGCTTTTCTTAAAATTTATTTAAAATAAAGGCCACCTGTACCAGATATGTATAATCTTTCGTAATTTTACCCAATGGAACTAAGCATAGGAGAAATGGCCCTGATTGCGGTGGCGATCGTGGTACTGTTCGGACCGGATAAACTTCCGCAGATTGCACGTGACCTCGGCTCAGGCGTGAGGAAAATGCGTGGCGCAGTAGAAGACATCAAAACGGAGATCATGAAGGAAACGGATAATCCTGTTTCCGAGATCAAACGTGAAATCGAGAAAGTGAAAGACGCTGCCAAAGACTATAATCCGATGAAGGATGTTGAAAAAGATCCTTCAGCGGAAACCAAAGCTTCTGCTGAACCGGTGGTGATTCAGCCGAAACCTTCTGAGGATGAAACTTATGAAGGACCCGTAAGCAGATAGGCGGCAGATGGAAGAAATTATTCTGGAAGACAAAAAAGCCTTTTTATTTCTTAATAATTTAGGCAACTCCTCATTCGATCAGTTTTGGATGATGATCTCCGGTACGTGGGTGTGGGTACCGCTCTATATCATTTTCTTTTATTTCCTGTTTAAAAGCTATAAGCTGCGTGCCCTGGTTTTTATTCTCATCTTTGTGGCCATAGGCGTTACGGTTTCAGACCAGGTAGCCGGTATTTTCAAACATGGAGTAGCCAGGCTAAGGCCATGCCATGATCCTTCATTGGAGCATTATATGAGGATCGTGAAATGTGGCGGACAGTACGGGTTTTATTCTGCCCATGCCTCCAATACTTTTTTTCTGGCCACCTATTTAAGTATTTTATTAAAAAAGGACCTTAAATGGTTTCCTTATGCTATATTTGCGTGGGCGGCGGTAGTTTCCTACAGCCGTATATATTTAGGAGTGCATTTCCCGGTAGATATTTTGGTGGGGGCGTTTGTTGGAACTTTATTGGGGGTGATTTTTGCTGCGCTCGCCAGAAAAGTGATTAACAAACAAAAGATATCTTCATGAAAAAAACTTTACTGCTTATTGCTGTCGCCATCCTCCCTTTATCGCTTTCTGCGCAGGATAAAAAAGCGGCCGAGGAATGTTTCCGGAAAGCTGATTACAAATGTGCCGAAGAACAGTATTCCAAATTGGCACAGGAAGAAAGGATCCAACAGATCAAATCCGAATATTATAACTATCTGGGAACCGCGCAGCGACGCCTCGGAAAGACAACGGCAGCTTTTAAATCTTATGAATCTGCATTAAAAGCTAATCCGATGTCGGCTTCCGTTTATGCCAACCTGGGATCCATCCACGGGCAGAAAGGAAACAAACAGGCTGCTATCGATTACCTGAACCAGGGTCTTAGACTGGAACCGGAAAATGCGGACATGTACCTCACAAGAGCCAAGGTCTATGAAAATCTGGGCAAAAAAGACCTGGCCGCCAAAGACCTGAACCAGATCCTAAGCTTCGCCCCGGACAATATCTATGCAAGAACCGGGCTGGCTACCCTGAAAAAGAACAGCGGCGACCTGGAAGGCGCATTGAAAGATTATAACCAGCTGATTTCCGAAAAACCGGAGTCCTTACTGTACAGCGGCCGCGGTGACGTGTATTTCAAGCTGAAGAAAAACAAGGAAGCCCTGGCTGATATTAACAAAGCCATTTCCATTGATCCTAAATTTGCCCAGGCCTATGTTAATAAGGCGTTGGTCCTGTTTGAGACAGCAAAGACAAAAGAAGCCTGTGCCAGCCTGGATAAGGCCGTAAGCCTGGGATATGAGAAACCCCTGCTGATGGAGTATTATTCTAAATGTGAAATCAAAAAATAGGATAAGATAAAAACGGAACTGAGGATCACAGCAATGAAGGGGCATCGGTCCCGGAAAAATTTGAATTACATTAAGCCGGGCATCAGTCCGGCTTAGTCGTTATGGTAGGGCTTTCCCTGCAGGATCTGATCGGCACGGTACAGCTGCTCCACGATGAACAGCCGGATCATCTGGTGGGTAAACGTCATTTTGGATAAAGACATTTTTTCGTTTGTCCGTGCATATATATCATCGGAAAAGCCATATGCCCCGCCGATAAGGAGGTGGATCTTTTTTACGGAAGAGCTCATCCAGGTATCGATCTTCTGTGCAAATTCACGGCTGGTAAACTGTTTTCCTTTTTCATCGAGGATAATGACCAGGTCATTCCGGTCGATATGGTTCATAAACAATTTCGCTTCTTCTTTTTTCAGGAGATCAGGGGAGAGGTTCCGGGCATTTTTCACATCCGGAATGGCAACAATGTCAAAATTCCAGTGTTTCGGAAGGCGTTTCAGGTAATAATTTATCAGGGAAGCAATTTCTTTATCGTCTGTTTTCCCGATACAAAGTAGGCTGATCTGCATGGCTGTTCTCTCTTTTAGGCGGCAAAGATATTCATAAATCAGGCAAAGTCATAATCTCTGTTCCGCAGAAGGTTTTTCATTTCAAAAAAATGTTATTTTTGTAAAAACACCGCCCGATGAAAGCAAAGATTTTTTCCTGGATTTTCCTGTGTTCGGCATTGGCATCTTACGGCCAGTCAGATGATGAAAACAGGAACATAACAGATAGCATAGAAGGCCGCCGTAAGATTTCAGCAGTGGCGGGGCTGAGCTACCTGCAGAATTCCTTCGGCTTTCTGTATGAAGGTAAAGTCTTCCGCCTCAGGCCCAATGATGCTTTCTATACGGAATTTTTCATGCGGTACCGCTGGCTGGATATCAGTTATACTTTTGCACCGAAACTGACCCGGATCAATAATGACGATCCTGAAAAAGGGAAAACAAAATATTTCAACCTCGGATTTACTTTTTTTGTGACCCCTAAAATAAGGCAGTATATTTATTACAGTGAGGTACGCGGTTTGTACTTCCAGGATACAAAAGAATATATGCGGCTTGTTTTGGATGAAAATTATAATCAGGACGGATACCTGCAGTTTCCGGATGCAAGGTACCGTTCTTATAAAGGAGAGACGAGCTATCTCTGGATGGGAAATAAGACCGAATACAGGAGCTTCGGGAATATGACCTACAGGCCTGCAAAAGATGTCTTTATCATCAGTACCGGTCTTTTCTACCAGTATAATATACTGAGCGACCTGGGAAAAACAATCTACAGGGGAACCATCTTTACGGATGATGAAGATGGCAGTGCTTCCCGGGACTTCAGGATTGCTTTCCGCCCGGGCGGCGGAATCCAGAAAGTAATAAAGCAAAAATGGTATGCTGTACTGGAAATGTATCCGGAACTGTATTATTCGAAATTACAAGGCGAAAGACTTCATGAGCTCAATGTCGGGCTTTATTCCAATGCAAGGATTGGGTATGATGACGGAAAATGGTTTTTCGGCGGCGGAACGCAGCTGAACTGGGTAAACAGCGCTGATGAGAATTTTTATTCGGCTACCCAGTGGCTTTTCAGGGTAGGCTTCGGTTTCCGGTTTAATTCACCTACCTTTGTAAACAGAAACTTTGACAGAATAGATCATATTGTAAAATAAGATGAGCGTAAAACTGCCTAAATTTATCCTGAAAGTACGGGAATTTTTCAACGATATCCATATCCCGCTGCTGGGAATTTCACTCTGGGAAATGTTCCGGATTTATTTCCGGGGGGTCTTCAAGGATAAAATCGGCCGTAAAGCAGCTGCCATTTCCTGGAGCTTTACCATCAGTCTCTTTCCGTTTATTCTCTTCCTTCTCTCGGTACTGCCTTATATGCCGCATTACGACAAGCTGCAGTTTTATATTTTTGACGTACTGATGCACAATGTCTTTCCTTCCAATATCGAAGGCGATGTACGCAATTATATCGAAGACAGCATTATTCCCAATATGAAAGGCATCAGCAACCTCACCATTGTCCTGGCACTGGTATTTGCTACCAACGGAACTTTTTCCCTGATCAACGGATTCAATGAAAACTCGGAAGAGAAAATGACGGATGTCAAAGAATTTATCCTTTCATTTTTCATCACCATCGGGTTTATCCTGATCGTTTTTCTGGCTCTTTTCGGGGTCTATTATTCGGAAGTGGTGCTCAAGCTGTTTACACCGGTATATAATATTTCATGGCTGGTGAATAACCTCACCAAAATTATCGGGCTTGTCTCCTTTCCCATCTTTTATTTTGTCCTGCTGGCTCTTTTCTATTGGCTGGGGACGGTAAAGATTACCAGGTTCCGGCAGGCGGTTCCGGGAGCTATTCTTACCACCGTCCTGTTTGTCGTAACCACTTATTTTTTTGCACTGTATGTGAAAAATATTGCGCGGTACAACGTATTGTACGGTTCCATCGGAAGTATGATCCTGCTGATGATCTGGGTGAATGTGAATGTGTATCTTCTACTCTTCGGGAATGAGCTTAACATGGCCATACGGAAAGTCAGGATCCGGAAAATCCTGTCGGACGAACTTGAAAAGGAATCGCCGGATGATGGCGATGGTGAGGATGCCGGTCACGGGTAGGAAAACTTACCCGGCCTTGTGCTGGCCGGCAATGCCTGTCCTGCTGATCTGACTTTAGGCATCATGACTTATCCTTTGAAATACATAAGCGGACCGGAACCCTTGATGCAGCAACACAGTAACGTAAAGAGCATATAAAAAGTCATGCAAATCCACGAGCGGTCCGGCAGCTTTTTCTATCTTGTCATGCGGCAGAAAACAGAAAGGATATAGCCGTAAGGATTACATTCTTTTCATAACCGGCAGAACAACCTACTTTATCTGTATAAGGAAAATAGATCCGCCGGATTGCGGATTTTCTTATGACTGTATCCTTCTTACTTTGGAAACCCCATTGATGTCATTCAGTTTTTTAAAGGTCTGCTCCAGCTGGCTTTTGTTTTTCACTTCCATGTTGATGGTGCCTGTAAATACCCCATCATTAGATTCTATCGACATGCTTTTCATATCCATTCCCATGGCTCCGCTGATGACGGTGGTAATATCATTGATCATTCCCATCCTGTCAAGTCCTTCGATCTCGATTTTCACCCGGTCTTTGAAGCTTTCAGCATTCACCCATTTGGCAGGAATTACCCGGTAATCATACTGGGCGCGGAGATTGATGGCATTCGGACAATTATCGCTGTGCACCTTGATTCCTTCGGAAATGGTGATAAACCCGAAAATTTTATCGCCCGGAATCACCGTACAGCATTTGGCATAACTGTAGTTCAGTTTTTCTTCGTCTTTTCCGAATACGATCATATCCAGGTTCTGCTCCTTGGGCTCTATATAAGCCGTATTCTTGGACGGGGATTTCCTGAATCTGGAAAGCAGGTTGTTGAATACATTCTTGCTTTCAATATATTTTCTCAGGCTGCTGGCATCCAGTTCATTGCTCTGGAATTTCAGGAAGAGTTCCTGCGAAGATTTCAGGTTAAAGAATTTCTGCAGCTTGTTGACTTCATCATCATTGAAGGCAATTTTAGCATGTCTGAGTTTCCGCTGAAGGATTTCCTTACCGTCTTCCACAAGCTGGTTTTTCTGGGAATTCAGGTAACTTTTGATCTTGGATTTGGCCTTTGAGGTAACGACAAACTCCAGCCAGTCGGATTTCGGCTTCTGGTTCTGGGAGGAAAGGATATCCACCTGGTCTCCGTTCTGCAACACATAGGAAATCGGTACCAGCTTCCCGTTGATTTTGGCACCCAGGCATTTCATTCCCAGATCGGAGTGTACGGAGAAGGCAAAATCCAGCGCCGTAGCGTTGGTAGGGAGAATCTTGATTTCCCCTTTTGGTGTAAATACAAAAACTTCTTTGGAATACAGGTTCAGTTTTATGTTATCCAGCAGCTCGGAGGTGGTGAGGTTCTGCTGCTGTTCCAGGACATCACGGATTTCGGTTACCCAGTTTTCAAAATTCCGGTCTTCGGAACTCTGCTTGTATCCTTCTTTGTATTTATAATGGGCAGCCACTCCTTTTTCGGCAATTTCGTCCATCCTTTCGGACCGGATCTGTACTTCAATCCATTTTTTATCAGGACCGAGAACCGTCAAGTGCAGGCTTTCGTATCCCGTGGAACGCGGCTGGGTAATCCAGTCCCGCATTCTTGACGGATTGCTGTGATAAACATCGGTTACAATGGAATAAATCTTCCATGCCAGGAACTTTTCGTTTTTGGCATCGGACCGGTAAATGATCCTGATGGCATAATTGTCATATACTTCTTCAAAGGAAACACCCTGCTTCAGCATTTTCCTGTAGATGGAGGAAATGGCTTTGGCGCGGCCTTTTATCTTGAAATTCAGTCCTTCTTCATGGAGTTTCTCCGAAACTTCGGTTTTAAATTCCTCGATATACCGTTCCCTGTTTTCCTTTGCCAGTTCGAGTTTCTGGGTGATTTCAAGGTAGACATCAGGATTATTGTATTTCAGGGACAGATCTTCCAGTTCGGATTTGATGTTGTATAACCCAAGCCTGTGGGCCATCGGTGCATAGATGTAGACGGTTTCGGAAGCAATTTTTTTCTGTTTGTCCGGTGCCATGCTTTCCAGGGTACGCATGTTATGAAGGCGGTCGGCGATTTTGATCAGGATCACCCTGAAATCTTCCGAGAGCGTCAGGAGCAGTTTCCGGTAATTTTCAGATTGTACCGAAATGTTCTGATGGTTCATGATGGAGATCTTGGTAAGACCGTTCACGATATCCGCAATCTTTCCGCCGAAGATTTTTTTCAGGTCTTCATAAGTGTAATCCGAATCTTCAATAACATCATGAAGCAGGGCACAGGCAATGGATGTTGCGCCAAGGCCGATTTCCGTAGCCACAATTTTTGCTACGGCGATGGGATGGTAGATGTATGGCTCGCCGGTTTTGCGCCGCTGGTCTTTGTGGGCATCCAGCGCAATGTCGAATGCCTTACGGATCAGCTTGTTATTTTCTTCATCCAGCGTGCGGTATGTATTTGAAATCAGATCCTTGTACCGGGCAAGGATTTCTTTATTTTCCTGTTCTAAGTCGTAACTCATTCGTATAAACCCTATATCTGAACGAAAATACGGAAATTTCTGCACTTTTCAAACAGTAAATGATTCAAATAGACAAAAGCGGAAAGAAGGCTGCCGGGATCATGTCGGGAGAAAGCAGAAAGTGAATTTTGCTTTGCAAGTCAATGGTGAATTTTGCTCCGCAAGTCAGTTTTGCTTCGCAAGTGAATTTTCAGATTGATGTTGAAAATTGACTATTGCCCAGCGGAGCGGATTGACCATTGACAAAGCGTGAATGGTGAATTTTGCTTCGCAAGTCAGTTTTGCTTCGCAAGTGAATTTTCAGACTGATGTTGAGAATTGACTATTGACCAGCGGAGCAGATTGACCATTGACAAAGCGTGAATGGTGAATTTTGCTTCGCAAGTGAATTTCAGGTTAAGGTTACAATTGACTATTGACCAGCGGAGCGGATTGACCATTGACAAATCGTGAATGGTGAATTTTGCTTCGCAAGTGAATTTTGCTCTGCAAGTGAATTTCAGGCTAAGGTTACAATTGACTATTGACCAGCGGAGCGGATTGACTATTGACAAAGTGTGAATGGTGAATTTTGCTCCGCAAGTGAATTTCAGGTTAAGGTTACAATTGACTATTGACCAGCGGAGCGGATTGACCATTGACAAAGTGTGAATGGTGAATTTTGCTTCGCAAGTCAGTTTTGCTTCGCAAGTGAATTTTCAGACTGATGTTGAGAATTGACTAT
>NZ_CAJYMO010000292.1 GCF_913776365.1 uncultured Chryseobacterium sp.
ATAAAAACATCATTTCATCATGAAGAAGTTCATTTTTACCGCTCTTTCCCTGGTTGGGTTCGCTACTGTAAACGCTCAGCAATCTGCACAGGCAGTTACTCTCAATGTAAGATTAAAACCGATCCAGACACTGGTTGTTAATACAGCCCAGAAAATCGTTAACCTTGATTATTCCACAAAAGACGATTATGCAAACGGGGTATCTTCTGCCAATGCAGATCATTTAAGCGTATACAGCACCGGAGGATTTCAGGTAAAAGTGAAAAGCGCAACCGCTGCTCTGCAGAACGGTGCCAAAAACATCCAGGCCAATACCATCCAGGTAAAAGCCAGTGCAGGGACAGATCCTGTTGCAGGAGCCCAGTATGCACAGGGAGTACAGCTGTCAGCCAACGAAACCACCCTGGTAACTTCCACTGTAGGCGGAGTGGATAAAAAGATCAGCATCGAGTACAAAGGTGCAGGTGCCAATGCTTATCTGGATAATTATATTGCAGGACAAACCCCGACGGTATATACGACGGAACTGACCTACACTATTATTTCCCAATAATATGAAAAACTTACTGAAATATTAAAATATATAAGGTGTTACAACGTAAATTGTAACACTTTTTGTGTAATTTTAGTAGTAAATTTCTGTAATGAAAAGACTTCCTTTTATTTTACTTTACGTTCTGGTATTTTTCAGCGGCCATTTCAGTGCCCAGACAGGTGTTTCCGTATCTCCGCCCAGGCTGTACTTTGAATCCGGACTCGGAAACAGCAATACCCAGAAGGTCACCGTAACCAATGTCAGTACCAAAAATTCACTTGATCTTGCCGTGAGCTTAGGAGACTGGGAGTATAATGAACGGGGAGAAAATATCATGTCTGCAGCCAATACGCTTCCCAATTCATGTGCCGGCTGGGTATCCGTAAAAAAAGAGGACAATTATTTCACCCTTGCTCCGGGACAGCGAAAGGATATTGATGTCACCATTACCGTTCCTTCCGCATTGCAGGATAAAGCCCCGACCCATACCGCCGTGCTGTATGTGAGCCAGATGAATCCGGTGGATGATGTAGACAGCAAAGGAGCCAGTATAAAAGTAAGCATCCGGTCAGGAATCAAGCTCTTCCACAAATTGCCCGCTGCAAAAAACAAAAAACTCGAAATACAGAATCTTGCCTACGCAAAAGCAGGAAAAACACTTGATCTCAGTTTCGACAATCAGGGTGATGTCTGGGCAGACGGCAAGATAACGACAGATCTTGTCAACACCCAAACCGGTAAAAAAACCGCACTGGACGCCATTATTTTTTACACCATGCCGGGGAATAGAAGGGAAGTCAGCATTCCGCTGCCTGCCGGCCTTGAAAAAGGCAAATATACCGCCTCGGTAATGATTGATTATGGCGACCGCGATAATCTTGAGCTGGGTGAATTAAACTTTGTATATGAATAACAGGAAGATATTTTCATTGATCCTTTTGCTCTGCTTCTGGATTCACTGCCTTTCACAGGTGTCTTACAGTTCATGGATCAACGGATATATGTCGGTAAGCTCCTATGGTGGAGGTTCCATCCCGGATGCCTATACCGCCAGTTTTTCTGGTAACGGGTATCTGAATGTTCCGTATTGGAGGCTTTCGGTCAGGCTGAAACAGCCGGTGACTTCTACGGACGGTAACCATACGCTGCCGGCCAATAAGCTTTCATTCAGTCCGGTATCATCTTCCGGGAATGCCTATCCGTATGCCGTGCCTACGATTTCACAAATCGGGATGCCGCTGAATGTAATGATGCAGGAAGGACAGGAGATTTTCCTGGTGCCCCAGTCCAATGCGGCTATGTACAACTTTCCGCTGCTTTTCTTCGGATATTATTATAACCTTCAGCTCCGTTACAGCCTGACGCTGGCCGGTGGTGCCTATCTCGGGAACTATCCTTCGTGGACCACTTTTGTGGCGCCCATGCAGTTTACTGCCTACGACCGGTACAATAATGTCATCGGAAGAATGGATCATGTCTACCAGTTCCAGATCGGTACGCTTTCCGGTACACCGCCGGATGTACCGGAAATGTCACTGAAATTTTCTGCCAATGCAGTAAACGGGGCCCTGGAGTTCAACAGCCGGAATGATTATGCCAACGGCGTAAACGTTTCCTACTCGAATGCCCTCACCGTACGCAGCAATACCAATTATCAGATCAAAATAAGATCGCTTCAGAACAATTTTACATCACCGGCCGGAAATACCCTTCCGCTGGATGCCGTAAAGCTTACGCTCGCTCCGGTAAACGGTAACAGTGCCTCGGTCTATCCCATTGCACTTGCTTCCTGGCAGCAGCTGGCCGCCAAAGGAGGATACACCCAGGGTTCAAATGTCTATTACGATATCAATTATTCCACCAGTGCCAATGACCAGCGGTTCATGAGTGCCAAATCGGAAGATTATTCCACCACCCTGCAGTTTGAGATAACCCCACAGTAAACCTCCATCAATGTCCTACGATCTGCTCAGAAAAATAGCGTCTGTTTTTTTGATACCGCTCGCCTTTATCATCATCCCTGCACAGCAGACTCCCGGTATAGCGATGGAAGTCCGCAGTGAATCCGGTATGGCTGAACGGACCCTCGTGGATTTTACCATTGTCCTGAAAAATAATGAGCCGGTCCTTTTCAAAGGGAAAATCAATATTCATGCACCGGAAGGCATAAGGCCGGCTTCCTTCAACGGTATAGCAGCCGAGCTCGGACCGGGTGAAACGGTGTTCCTGCCGGTAAAAATGGTGGTCAGCAACCAGGCCACTGCCGGTACGAAGAAAATACAGTTTGATCTTACAGGTCCGGACAATACGCTCATTGCTGAAAAAGCGGCCGCTTTTACCGTGGCAGAAAATACATTGCTGAGGATTACGGCAGAAAACCCCGTACTGTATATCAACAATATGAGGGATTCCATAGAAGTGAGGGCCAGGGTTTCCAATCTCGGCAATACACGCCAGAACGTAACGGTAGTATTCAAAATCCCGGAAATCACGCAGGAAAATATTTTCGTGGAGCGAAGGGGCAGTGTAGCCGTACAGAAAGATTCTGTTTTTATCTTCAGGTTCATGCCTTCCGGTCCGCTGGCAAGAAGCTCCCGGTTCAGCATAAGCATTGCCGGGTTCCGTGAGCCCGAGAAAGAGATTTTCGGTAACGCTTCGGTATCCGTTCAGAATGTCGCCTCATCGCAGCGGTATCAGGATCTGCAGAATACGGTCATTACAGATTACAGGAGAAACAGCAGTACAGCGGCCTACAGGCGGGTAGGGGAGAATATCAATATGTATCAGGTGATGGGCTCCGGAGGCTTCAACCTTCCGTCAGGCTCCGTCTTCATCAGAGGGAATGCATACACGCTGAACAACCAGGGCGACCCCGTCATCACCAATACCTACGCTACCTACAGGCGCTCCCGCAGCGAATATACCCTGGGAAACATCAGTAAAATCATGGAAATGTCACTC
>NZ_CAJYMO010000293.1 GCF_913776365.1 uncultured Chryseobacterium sp.
CGATAAACATCTGAAAGTGGATGTGAATGCAAAAGGTATTATTTCCAAGTTAAATGCGATCGATCAGGATGCGGCAATCGGTGGTGCAATCTCTATGGATCCAACGAAACCGATTTATGTTTCTCAAACCGGTTTGAGCGGAAACCCTTATAATAGGTTTGGCGGTTTTTATCAGAATACTGCTCTTGTAAGTAATCAATATAACCTTATCGGACAGTCCAACCCTTTGGCTGTTCTTCTACAGCGGACTGCTCCCCAAAACATAAAGAAATTATTGGGTAATGTAGAACTTGATTATAAGATGCACTTCTTACCGGAACTTAGGGCAGTTGTGAATCTTGGAATTGAAACCTCGGAATCAAACCTGGAAACTGTTTATGCCAACAATGCAATTCAGACTTACAGACTTGTCAGTGGAGCTGCAACACCGAATGATTTTGTTTTTAATCCTGGAGTAGATTACAGGGAAAGACAAAATATTTTTAACAAAACATTAGATTCATATCTTGTATATGAAAAGAATTTTTCCGGATTTGTATCGCATTTTTTAATTCAGGGAGGATATTCTTATCAGAGCTTCAGAAACCAAGGGCATAAAGATCAGTTCAGGTATAATAACGATACAGGATTAAGAGAAAGCTTTGTTCAGTTTCCATTATTGAATCCATACAATAACTACTATAACTTGACTAATCTTCAGTCATTCATAGGTAGAACCAATATCGACTTCCTGAACAAATATTTGTTTACGGCGACCCTGAGAGCTGATGCTTCATCACTATTTAGAAAAGATATAAGATGGGGATATTTTCCATCAGTGGCATTTGCATGGAAAATTAATGAAGAAAATTTCCTGAAAGATTCTAAAAATGTAAGAGAGTTGAAATTAAGGTTAGGATGGGGACAAACCGGTCAGCAGGATATCACACAGATTGCAGGATATTATCCGTCAAGAGCCCTATTTCAGGAAGGGAATGCGGGATCGCAATATTTTCCTGGGATCGGAACGTATAGTGCAATACCGTTCAACGATCAGCTGACTTGGGAAAAGGCTACCACAATGAATGCCGGTCTGGACTTTTCTCTTTTCAGAAATAATTTCATTACAGGAAGCTTGGATGTATATCACACCGAAACCAGCGATCTTTTGGCTAAGGTTCCATATCCGTCAGGACAATTTTTAACCAATGAATTCGTAAGAAATGTAGGAAGCACAGAGAACAGTGGAGTTGAGCTGAATTTAACTGTCAATCCTATAAGAACCGACAATTTCACTTGGAGCATATCCGGAAATGCCGGATACAATAAAGGAAAGGTAAAAAATCTGGATCAATTGGAGCAGATTCCTGGCCAGGACGGAGGATTGCCGGTAGGAACCGGAAATGTATTAGCTTATAATGTTGTGGGTTACCAACCTTTTTCTGCCAGTGTCTACGAACAGGTCTATGATTCTAACGGAAATCCTCTGGCAGGAGTTGTGGTTGACAGGAATAATGATGGAATCATCAATACAAAAGATAGATATTTCAAGGCAATCAGGCCAAATTGGACTTATGGTTTCAGTACAATGATCAATTATAAAAAGTTTGATCTCAGTACAAGTTTAAGAGGCCAGATTGGTGGAAAAGTATTTAATGCCAGAAAATTATCTCAAGGCTACAGACAAAGTTCTGTTCCGCAGAATGGTTTATCGGTAAATAATGCAAACTCTTATGCGGCGGTTTCACCTTTCGATAATATTACCGATACGGTGATTTATTCTGATTTTTTCCTGGAAGATGCTTCATTCTTGAGAATGGATAATGCTACAGTTGGTTATCTTATCGAAAATGCTTTTAAGAATACGAATCTTAGAGTATATGCTTCGGTAAATAATGCATTCATCATTACAAAATATAAAGGAGCAGATCCGGAAAATTTTAATGGTGTTGACAACAATTTCTATCCTAGACCAAGAGTGTATACAATTGGTTTTAATCTTAATTTTTAATAAACATAATGAAAAATATAAAATTTAAATTACTTGCTCTGGGTACGGTAGTTTTACTGGCAACGAGTTCTTGTATCAATGATCTGGATACGGAACCAAAATATGATTATACTCTGGAACAGCTGATAGCCCAGGATCCAAATGCAGTGGAAGGTTTGCTTTCAAGATTATATGCCAGTTATGCATTGTCAAGTGTAAGAGGAGCAGGTGAGTCTGATGTTGCCGGTGCAGACGCCGGCGAATCTCCGTTTATCCGGGGACTTGTCAATCTGGAGGATTTTACTGCAGATGGTATGAAAAACAGATGGGGAGATAATGGATTGGATCAATTGACAACAACTTCAAACTGGACAGATAGCAATAAATTCTTCAGATATGTTTACGACAGATTATACTACATTATTCCTCAGGCGACCAATTTGATTCTGATTCTTAACAAGGATGATGTAAATTATGCTAAAAAAACAGAGGCCGTTGGAGAATTAAAGTTTTTAAGAGCTTTATCTTATTACTATATTATTGATTTATTTGGAAAAGGGGTGTTGGTTACTGATAGTAATTTTGGTACGACAGCTCCTCTTCCGGAATCATCTAGAACAGAGTTGTTTAACTATGTAGAAAGCCAGCTGATAGAAGCTGAAGCCGCTTTACCGGCTACCAGCTCTTATGGAAGAGCAAATAAAGCAGCTGCACAATTTCTGTTGGCTAAGTTATATCTCAATTCCGAGGTATATACCGGAACAAACAGATACAGTAATGCAGTACCTTACTTAAATAAGGTCATTGCGGCAGGATATAGTCTTGAAACTAATTTCTCAAAGAATTTCAGAACAGATAATAATACTTCAAAAGAGATTATTTTTCCTTTGATTGCCGATGCGATTTCTAGTCAGAGCTTTGGTAATACTACTTATATTATACAAGGAAGCCTTAGTATAGAAACGATGACTCCGCAAACCTATGGTTCGGTAGGTCCGGACGCAGGAGCTTGGGCGGGACACAGAGCTACTAAGGCTTGGTATGGCCTATTCGGTAATTCTGCGGCTGCTTTAACCGCCAGTACGGACCAGAGAGCTAAGTTATTCTGGACGACAGGTCATAATTATGAAATGACAGATTACAAAGTCTGGAAAGATGGTTATCCATCAATAAAATTCCAGAATGTAAACACAGCCGGTACAGGTACACCATCAGTTTTTGTTTCTACAGACTTTCCTCTATTCAGATTAAGTGATGCTTATCTTATGTATGCAGAATGTGCAATGAGAGGAGCAGCAGGAGCAGATATGACATTAGCGCAATCTTATTTTAACCAGGTTAGGAACAGATCGAATGCAACACCTCTTACTTTATCACTGCAAAATATTTTAGATGAAAGAGGAAGAGAACTCAATTTAGAGGGAGTACGAAGACAGGATTTGATCAGATTTGGTAAATTCACAGGAGGAACCTATCTATGGCCTTGGAAAGGCGGAGTTTTAAACGGGACTTCTATTTCTGAGAATTATAAGGTATTTCCGATTCCGGCAACTGCACTTCAGGCTAACCCTAATCTGAAACAAAATACGGGTTATTAATCAGTAAATTATTTATAATGAAAAATATATTTAAAATATTTCTTTTTGGAATTATAGCTCCTGTTATTCTGTCTTGTGCGGAAGATAATGATAAAGTAATGTTAAATAATACTTCAAACAGTAGCCTTACTGTAGATAAATCAGCAGTAATTCTAAATGAAACTACCGCTGATCAGACTGCACTTACTTTCACATACAAGAATCCTACTTTCAGTCCGGCAGTTCAGTTTACAAATTCTGTTGAATTTGCAGTGGCAGGAACGAATTTTAAGCCGAGCACAACACGCGAGGTTGCCATGACACAGAATACATTTTCGCTTACTCATCTTCAGTTAAACAATATTTTAGCGGATCTTAGTGTTTCTCCTAATGCTGCAAAATCAATTGAGGTCAGATTAAAGTCAAATGTGAATAGTATTACTGCGTTCTATTCGAATATCCTTCCGGTTAACCTGACCGGTTATACACCAAATCCGGATTTAATTTATCCTAAAATTAATGTTCCGGGCAGCTATGCCGGAGCTGCAGGCTATGCAAACTGGACACCTGCCAACTCTCCTAATCTTTTTTCTCCGGAAAAAAATGATAAGTACAGAGGTTTCATCTGGATTAATACCGTTGCAGGTGTAGAAGACGGAAAATATAAGTTCGCGATCGGTGAGGACTGGCCGGGAAATAAAGGCGATGACGGCACTTTAACCGGAAAGTTAAAAGCTGACGGCGACAATATCAAAGCTGCGGCTCCTGGAACTTATTATATTAAGGTGGACTGGGCTGCAAATACCTATTCATCAGTAATTGCCAACTTCGGGGTAATCGGGGATGCAACTCCTACCGGTTGGAATTCAGATACAGATTTTGTTTATAATCCGACAACAAAAACCTATGTTATCAACTCACTTGCTCTAACAGCTTCAGGAGTATTTAAATTCAGAGCCAATGATGACTGGGCCATGAAGTTCCAGCCAGAGAATGGTGATCAGACATTAACTTCAGGAACTGCAGTAAAATCTTTCTTAAGCGCTGAAGGTACTGTTACAGGAGATCCGGCTTATAAAGTTTCGCAGGCAGGAAATTACAGGATCGAATTGGATCTACATAATTCAGCATACTATAAGCTGACCGTTACAAAATTGTAAAAACAAAACAAATTTAAAACAGCAAAGTGTTGCTTTTCGGCAGCACTTTCTTTATTTTTAAAGCGTATAAATAGTCATTATGAAGAAAATTACGATGGGGGCAGTCTTGTTCTCGATGATGTTTGCAGGAGTACAGGCACAGACCTTACAGTCGCCGGACGGGAAATTCCGGATGGACTTCCAGCTGAAGCAGGGCGTACCGTATTACAACCTGAAATACAACGGTGCGGTTGTGGTGGAAGATTCAAAGCTGGGGTTGAGGCTGTTTAAGGATACGGCCATTAAGTTTGCCTCCGAAATCGCCAAGACGGAAGATGCTAAATTCGATCTGAATAACGGGTTTACTAAAAAAGCGGAAACCAGGGATTCCAAAAACGAAACCTGGCAGCCGGTACTGGGCGAAAAGAAAAATTATACCAACCACTATAACGAGCTGGCGGTAACGCTGCACCAGGAGGCAACCGACCGTGATATTGTCGTTAAATTCAGATTGTTCAACGACGGGCTTGGATTCCGTTACGAATTCCCGCAGCAGAAAAACCTGAACTATTTCGTGATCCGTGAAGAGGACTCCGAAATCGATTTCCCTACCGATATGAAAGCATGGTGGATTGCTGCCGACTACGATTCCCAGGAATACCAGCCGCAGACCACGAAGATTTCTGAAATTCCGGCAAGATGGCCCAACTCTTTCGACAGCAACGCTTCCCAGCAGATGGTCCCGAATGCGGTACAGTCGCCGCTGATGCTGAAAAAAGAAGGTAAGGAGCCGTTATATGTAAACCTTGGAGAAGCGGCCGTACTGAATTACCCGGTTTCCAACCTCGAAGTGGATGCGGTGAATTTCAAATTCAAAACACACCTGACTCCGGACCGGCAGGGTGCCAAAGGCTATATCCAGACGTCATCCGTTTCCCCGTGGAGAACCATCATCGTTTCCCCGAAAGCAGAAGAGGTGCTGGGCTCCAAAATGATGTTTAACCTGAACGAACCGACAA
>NZ_CAJYMO010000294.1 GCF_913776365.1 uncultured Chryseobacterium sp.
GAAAGAGATGACGTAAACTACAAATACGTAGGAATATGGGAATATCAGGGGAAGGATATCAATGCGGAAGTGTTGCATAAAGAAGACCTGATCTATGAAAATATTGAAGTAAAAACGAGAAGTTACAAATAATAATCTCCAATCTTTAAATATATAATTATGAGTGCTAAAAAAGGCTTACATCTTACGCTGAAAATTTGGAGACAGAAAAATAATAAATCTAAAGGTCAGTTTGAGACTTATAAAATATCGGATGTGTCAACAGATTCCTCATTTCTGGAAATGCTGGACATCCTTAATGAAAACCTGATCAACGAAGGAAAAGAACCGATCGCTTTCGATCACGACTGCCGTGAAGGAATCTGCGGAATGTGTTCCCTTTATATTAACGGAAGGGCACACGGCCCGGATACGGGGATTACAACCTGCCAGCTTCACATGAGGATGTTCAAAGACGGTGAAACCATCGTTATCGAACCATGGAGAAGTGCTGCATTCCCTGTAATCAAGGATCTGATCGTTGACAGAAGCGCATTTGACAGGGTAATGGCTGCCGGAGGCTTTATCTCGGTGAATACTTCAGGGAATACCCTGGATGCCAACGCCATTCCTGTGCCTAAAGAAGATGCCGACAAAGCGATGGATGCAGCAGCATGCATCAGCTGCGGAGCCTGTGTAGCATCCTGTAAAAACGGATCCGCTATGCTGTTCGTAGGAGCCAAGGTATCCCAGTTTGCTTTATTGCCGCAAGGCAGGGTAGAAGCGAAGAGAAGGGTATTGAACATGGTGAAAGCCATGGATGACGAAGGCTTCGGAAACTGTTCCAATACCGGAGCGTGTGAGGTAGAATGTCCGAAAGGAATTTCCCTTGAAAACATCGCCCGTATGAACCGGGAATACATCGTGGCATTCGCTGACAGAGGATAAAATTAAAGGAATATATCTGAAAAAATCGTCTCCGCACAGGAAGGCGATTTTTTTAGTTAAATCTTTCTTAAAACCTATATTAATTTGTATTAAGTTTATTGAAAAACTTATTTTTGCGTAATTATAAAATTCGAAATGAAAAAATATCTTTTATTGTTTATCATTGCAGTTTTTGCCATGTCCTGCTCTAAAAAAGTTGAAGTAAAAGGAAAAATCACAGGAGGTTCTCCGCTGGAAAGAATAGAGTTTATTGAAGCTTCCGGAGTGGCCACTTTACCGCTGATCAACATCGGAGTAAACAAAGACGGAACCTTTGCCGGAAGCTTTGAAGCCCCGAGAAGCGGAATGTATGTGGTTTCCTATGGAGGAAAACAAAATTTAATTTATCTGAAAGGCGGTCAGAAACTGGATATTTCAGGAAATGCACTGACTTTCCCTACGGAATATGTGATTACCGGTGATGCTAAAAAGAATAACGATTTCTTTACTGCTACTCAAAAATACCTGTCTACCTATGCTCAGAAAGTCAACATGAATGAGCTGCTGGCAAAGGATGAAAATACTTTCCTGAAAGGCATGGAGAAAGTTCAGGCCGACATCACCAAAAATATCGAGGAAAATGAAAAGAAATTCGGTCCTGACAGTGAAATGGTAGCCTGGAAGAAAAATGATCTTGCCAGTACTTTGCTTACCATCATGAATCAGTATGAGATGAGCCATAAGCAAATGGGTAACCCGTCTTTTAAAGTAACAAAAGCATTTACCGATTTTACCAATAAGCTTGAAGAGAACAAAGAGGTGATGGTAAAAGAAAACCCATACTACAGACAATACCTTTTGGGGAAAATGAGTGCCGACTTCCAGAAATATGCGCAGGCCAACAGCGCCGGAAAAACGGATATCACCACTTCAGAACTGTTTGCAGAATACCTGAAGAAAAATCAGAAAGACCTTTCCCAGACAGCCAAAGATTACCTGTTGGCTTATGTAATGGCCCAGTCTGATATTCATCCGGGGTCGCCTGCAAAAACTGTTGAGAAAATCAAGAAAATCATTGATACCGATATTAAAGACAATACAGTAAAAGAAGATCTGAAAAAAATCCAATTTGCCATCAACGGATTTAAAATCGGTGAACAGGCTCCTGAAGTTTCAGTGGTAAAAGCAGATGGAAAATCCTATGCCTTTTCCGAGAACAAAGGGAAACCGTATATGCTGGCATTCTATGCATCATGGAATCCTTATATCGGGGAAGCTACCGTTCCTGTGCTTAAGGAAATCGTAAACTTTTACAAATCCAAAATGAACTTTGTTTTTGTAAATGTAGATGATACCAAAGACCAGTTTGTGAAAACCAGCAGCTCTTTGCTGAAAGGGATTGCCGGAACCAATGTATATGCTGACGGAGGACTGAATTCTGACATCGCCAAAAAATACGGAATCTACGGATTCAAGTTGCCTTGTTTCATTATTGTAGACAAGGACGGCAAAATCGCCAGCAAGCCGTTCTTTAATCTTGGAGATCCTGAACTGGTAACCGTGCTGGATAAGCAGACAGGACTTTCTGCACCGAAAGTGAATCCTAACGTTCAGCTGCAGCAGGGAGCAGGAATGGATCCTGCCGTAGTAGCCGCCCAGCAACAGGCTGCTGCAGCAGCACAACAGCAGGCAAACCCGCAGCCGGCCCAGACAAAATAATTTAAAATCAATACAGATAGAAACCTTATCCCCGGATAAGGTTTTTTTATTTGTACTTTTGCAGACTGAAGCGGAAACGTTTCAAGTAGGAAAAATAGAAATCAGAATGAGTAAGAGAAAGAATAAAAATCTAGTTCTTGAAAACATAAGGCTGGTCACTGCCGGCGCTAAAGGCATTGCTATCGGCCGCACGGATGAAGGAAAAACCGTAATGGTTTCAGGAGCCATCCCGGGAGATCTTGTTAATGTAAGGGTGAAAAAGGCAAAGTCCAAATACTATGAGGGTGAAGCAGTAGACCTGCTGGAGAAGTCGCCGGACAGGGTAGACCCGAAATGCATTCACTTCGGGGTATGCGGAGGGTGCAAGTGGCAGAATATGAGCTACGAAAAACAGCTTCACTTCAAGCAGGAAGAAGTTTACAACAATATCAAAAGAATCGGAGGAATCGAGAACTTCGAAACCTTGCCGATCCTGGGTTCTGCAGAACAGTATTTCTACAGGAATAAAATGGAATTTTCCTTTTCCAATTCGCGTTGGCTTACCCAGTATGAAATCAGCTCCGAAGAAAACTTCGGGAGCCGTGATGCCCTGGGTTTTCATATCCCGGGAATGTGGAGCAAAATCCTTGATCTTAAAGAATGCTTCCTGCAGGAAGAGCCATCCAATACCATCAGGCTTGCCGTAAAAGAATATGCTGTACAAAACGGCCTGGACTTTTTTGATGTAAGGAACCATGACGGATTCCTGAGAACCCTTATGATGAGACAGAATTCCAGAGGAGAATGGATGGTGCTGTTCCAGCTGTACCATGAAGAAAAGGAAAACCGTGAGAAGCTGTTTGAATTCCTGATTGAAACTTTCCCGCAGATTAAGACATTGGTGTATGCAATCAATCCGAAACCGAACGATTCCATTTATGATCTTGATATCAATACCTATTACGGGGAAGGCTTCCTGATGGAGGAAATGGATGGCCTTCAGTTCAAAATCGGGCCCAAATCATTCTTCCAGACCAACTATAAGCAGGCACTGGAACTTTACCGTAAGACCCTTGAGTTTGCTGATCTGAAAGGAGATGAAGTCGTTTATGATTTATATACCGGAACGGGAACCATCGCCCAGTACGTTGCCCGAAAAGCAAAGCAGGTAATCGGGATTGAATCGGTACAGGAAGCGATTGATGCTGCGGTAGAACATGCTGCGCTGAACGGCCTTAACAATACGACCTTCTATTGTGGAGACATGAAGGATATCTTCAATGAGGAATTCCTGGCAACCCATCCGAAAGCAGATGTCCTGATCACAGACCCGCCAAGAGACGGGATGCATCAGAAAGTAGTGGAGCAGATTCTGCAGCTGGCACCTGAAAAAATAGTCTATGTAAGCTGTAATTCCGCAACACAGGCCAGGGACCTGGCTTTGATGAAAGACGACTATACCTTAGTGAAAATACTGCCGGTAGATATGTTCCCGCAAACCCACCATGTGGAAAACATTGCTTTGCTGATCAAGAAATAATTGGGTTATATTTGAATACAATCACACGGTATGGCAAACTATTTTAAATTTCTGATGATAACGGGCTTACTGAGCCTGCTGTTTTCCTGTGGCGGAGACGACGATATCTGTGAAAGCGGAGAAGGAACCCCGCGAATGAAAGTATCATTCCTGAACTTCGAAAGCGGAAAGGAAAGGACCCTCGATTCACTGTACGTAGCGGTGGATTACGGATCCGGAAAGGTGCAGCTGGGAGGTCAGGCGAAAATTACTTCCAGGATTATTCCTTTGCGGGTAGACGATGCTCCGTATACGGACATTTATTTCAGGGTCACGAATAAAGGAAAAGAATCTAAGGTAAGAGTGAATTATACCACCCGGTCCATTTATGTTTCACCGGGATGCGGCATCAAAAAAACATATGAAAGCCTGAATGCGGTGCTGGATCCTGCCACAGTGATCCCGGTAAGAAGTATAGAAAACGGACAAAATTTTATAGAAAATGAAGAAAAAACAAATCTTTTCCTTCTTTTTTAGCCTTGTTGCAATGCTGGCTGTTGCCCAGAGCCGGGAAGATGCCAAAGAGCCAAAAAAGGAAAAATGGAAGTATGAGCCTAATTTCATGGTAGGTGTCGACGTTCTGAATACGGGCGTTTCCTTTTTTTCAGACCGCAAACTGTACCAGGGTTTCATATCTTCCAGGATTAAAAATAACATCCACGGTATTGTAGAAGCCGGATTCGAATCCAATGTATACCGGAAGAACGGTTACGACGCAAAAGCCAGCGGGCCTTTCCTGAAACTGGGAGCGTTCTATATGCTGGCCAAAGATCCTGAAAATGAGTTCAACGGTTTCTACGGCGGCGGTAAATTTGCCGGTTCATTCTATACCCAGGAATACCAGTCCGTTCCGGTACGGGGATTCGGCGGAAGCAGTTCCTCCGTATCATTTCCGTCATCTACTCAATCTTCATACTGGATCGAGGGTACGATAGGAGGGCGGGTGCAGCTTTTTGAATCTGATTTTTTTATCGATGTCAACCTCCAGCCACGGTATCTGCTTTTTACTACCAAACAGGATGAAATCCAGCCTATGATCGTACCGGGATTCGGAAGAAGCTCCGGAAAATTCGGAATGGGATTTGCGTGGAGCATTGCCTATAAGTTTTAAAATCAGTCTTTTTTTAAAAGATCATACAGTCCCTTCAGTT
Organism: uncultured Chryseobacterium sp.; assembly: GCF_913776365.1. Classification (GTDB taxonomy): domain Bacteria; phylum Bacteroidota; class Bacteroidia; order Flavobacteriales; family Weeksellaceae; genus Chryseobacterium. Next base: position 5,335 of record NZ_CAJYMO010000294.1, read on the forward strand.
CTGCCGGAGGGACTTTTTCATCAAAAGAAGCAGATGTATAGATTTTCCCTTCACTGAAAATGATGATCTCCGATGATAGGGCACGATCTGAAAATCTCCCTTCAGAAGTGGATTGATACCGTTGAATTTTGGCTAGATCTAAAGTGTTTACCTCACCGAGGATATCCTGCCAGTCTGAAGCAGGTAATATGGATTTGCTAATCATACCATTTAAGGAAGTAATTTTACTTCCGGGACTGAAAGTAAAGATTCTGTTGGTACCGCGTGTTTGTTCCGTAAGTTGTATCTTGTCAATTTTTCCGGTTTTTGCAGATGTTGTTGAATGTTTTGTATTATTTGCCGGTTGATGTTGAGGACTGCAATGATAAAAAAGAAATACGGATATTATAAATATAAATGTGCATATTTTCATCGGATACTTATTTATTTAAATTTACGGAATTTATATGATCTGAAGATAATACCTGATGGATAAACTTATATATTTGCAAATAAATAAGTTTTAAGAAATGATAAAATCTACTCCTTCAAAATCCCTTCTTTTATTTCCTTTATTATGTGCAGGAATATTTAGCGCACAGATCAAAGGTGGTAAGGGTACAACAATCGAAAAATCACCTCAGGAGCTGGTTGCATCGCATGGATTCGAAAGATGTGGTACAACAGAATATGAGGATTTTTTAAGAAGATCATTTCCGGGAAGAATGACGGTGAATCAGTTTGAGGCATGGTTAAAGCCTTTGGTTGAAAAAGCCAAAGCCAATAAATCCCAGAATGGAAATATTGTTACCATTCCTGTGGTAGTACACGTTATTCACGGAGGTCAGGCTTACGGTTCAGCTCCGAATATCGTAGACGAACAGGTAATTTCCCAGATTACGGTAATGAATAACGATTTCCGCAGACTGGCAGGAACTCCCGGGTTCAATTCCAATGCTGTAGGGGCTGATACCCAGATCCAGTTTGCACTGGCAAAGGTAGATCCTAAAGGTAACCCAACGAATGGCATTGACCGTGTAAAAATGTGTCAGTCCACTTTCAAAAGAGATGCTATTGAAGCTTTTGTAAAGCCTGAGACCATCTGGGATCCTACCCAGTACATGAATATGTGGAGTGTAGCCTTCGCAGCACCTAATACTAATCTTTTGGGGTATGCCCAATTTCCGGACGGTTCCAATCTGCAAGGATTGAATGCAGTGGGAGGCGATGCTTTTACAGACGGTGTTGTTGCTAATTTTTCTACTTTCGGAAGCAGTGATTATAATACAAACAATAACTTTCTTCTTAATGCACCTTATGATAAAGGAAGAACAATGACCCATGAGGTAGGGCATTTCTTAGGATTGAGACATATATGGGGAGATGCTGCATGTGGTACGGATTATTGTGCTGATACACCTACTGCCCACACTTCTAATTATAATTGTCCTACAGTAGCAAGTTGCGATAATCCTGCTGTGAATGAAATGGTAGAAAATTATATGGATTATACCAATGATACCTGTATGAATATCTTTACTGTTGATCAGAAGGCAAGAATTACGGCAGTAATGAATAATTCTCCGAGAAGAGCTTCTCTGAAAAGCTCTACAAAAGATGTGGCTATCCCATTATTTGCAAACGATGCAGAAATCCAGATGGAAAGGGCATGCGGAACACCAAGCTGTACTTCACCCCAGGCTTTACAGGTAACCCTTTTCAACAGAGGGACCAGTTCTCTTACATCGGCTACGGTTAATTATTCTATTAACGGAAATACGCAGTCTTTTAACTGGACAGGAAACCTGGCTCAGGATAAATCTCAGCTAATCAACCTTCCTGTTGCAGCTAATGCTGTTGCAGGACCTGCTACAGTAAGTATTGCTTCAGTAAATGGAGGAGCAGATCAGAGAAGTTCAAATAATTCTGTTTCAGGAACATATGTAGGAGCGCCTGCTAATGTAGAGACTAGTGTGGTTTTTAATCTTCAGTTGGATTATTATGGTTCCGAGATCGCATGGACCCTGAAAAACAGTGCCGGAACTACCGTATACAGCAGCCCTGCCGGAGGATATACAGATGCAGCTCCCAATATGCCTGCTCTGATCACTCAAAACTGGACTCTAAACCCTAACGAATGTTATACATTCAATATAACGGATTCATACGGCGACGGCTTCTATCTGTATGGTGGATATTATAACATTAAAACAACATCAGGAACTACGCTTATTTCAGGATCAAACTTCCCTACTACCCAAAGCAGACTTATGAAGGCTCAGGTTCTTGCTACCGGAGAAACTCCTAAGAAAGAGACATTTGGATTGTATCCAAATCCCGCAAATGAAGTGCTGAACATTACAAAAGTATCTGCTAAAGCTACTTTTGAAATCCATAATGCAGTGGGACAATTGGTGAAAGCCGGATCTATTGATCATAACCAAGTGCATGTTGCTGAACTGGTAAAGGGTACCTATATCATCACAGTGAAAGACAATGCAGTTTCTGAAAGCATTAAGTTTATCAAGAAATAAAATAAGGTCACTGATACAATCAGGCTCCGGATGACAAACATCCGGAGCTTTTTATTGTTATCAATATTTCTCAACCCTGTAAGCAGTCCGCTAATCACTGGGTACAGCTAAAAATGAGACGATTGATAACACAGCTGTAAAAAAAATCCGCCGAAAAAACGTACTGTGAATTATGTATGAAATACTTTATATTCATTTTTAAAATGGGATAAATATGAGATATGTCTTATTATATATTAAGATTCATGGACGGGAAAAAATAAAAGAATTTATAAACTCAGAGTCCTGTAGATACATAATACTGAAAAAAAATAATGTTATTTTTGATGATATGATGCATAAAATAGCTACATTTGGCAGAAATTATAATTTAATTAATTTATGAAAAGATTACTTACTACCTTGATGTTTGCTTTCGTAGCAGGTACGGCGTTCGGACAATGGACGCAGGTTTCTTCCCAGGAAGTGAATAATGGAAAGAGGAGTACAGGGCTTAGCACAGCGCGATCTAACGTAAAAAGCAACGGGTACTACAAATTAGACCTCAATTTGCTAAGATCACAATTAAGCACTGCTCAGGAGATGGGACCGAATGCTGTTCCCGTAGTAATTTCTCTTCCTACAATAAATGGGAAGATTGAACAATTTAAAGTGTACAGTTTTCCGGTTGTTGTAAAAGAGCTGGCAGATAAGTACCAGCTAGGATCTTATGTAGGAACCAGTGTAGATGATCCTACAAAATATGTACGTTTTAGCCTTGCACCAAATGATTTCCAGTCAATGGTGATCAGTGAAGGCAAATATGAATTTATTGAGCCATTGTTGACGGACAGAACGGTATATGCTGTTCATCCCAAGACAAAAAAGAACGAGAGCGGATTCCTGTGCTCTACCGATGAAGCGCCGGCTGCTAAAAAGCAGATAGCCGGATTACTGGAAAAAGGGAAATCTTTCTCCAACCAGCCTGGCGATTTCTCCAAAAATTCGGATAAGAAATACAGGACCATGAGACTGGCCATGTCTGTAACGGGTGAGTATACCCAATACTTCATGTCACTTGCCGGTGTACCTGCTACTGCTACTGACGATCAGAAGAGGGCTCCTGCGCTTGCCGCCATCAATGCTACCTTAACAAGAGTAAATGGGGTTTTTGAAAAGGATTTCGCCTTGCACCTGAATCTGCAGAACTTCCCGAGCGTTATCTATATTAATCCTGGCAGCGATCCGTATTCCAGTGCAAATACAGGTGCAGCCGGTGCATGGAATCAGGAGTTACAGACTGCCTTAACCAATAATGTAGGCAATGCTAACTATGATATTGGTCACCTGTTCGGAAGATCGGGCGGCGGAGGAAATGCCGGGTGTATCGGTTGTGTATGTGTAAACCCTACCACATCAGTACCTAAAGGAAAAGGCTCAGGATTCACTTCCCCTGCCAATGCCATCCCTCAGGGAGACACTTTTGACATCGATTATGTAGCCCACGAAATGGGTCACCAGCTGGGTGGAAACCATACCTTCTCCATGAACCTTGAGGGAAGCGGTGTGAATATGGAACCGGGATCAGGATCAACGATCATGGGATATGCCGGCATTACAGGGGCTAATACGGATGTACAGGCCAATTCAGACCCGTATTTCCATATTGCAAGTATCGATCAGATTCAGGATAACCTGATTTCCAAGACTTGTGATGTAGAAACCACCATTACCAACAACCCGCCGGTAATTTCAGATTTGCCTACTTATAACATTCCAAAGGGAACGGCTTTCGTTCTTACGGCTACCGCTACCGATCCGGAAAATAATCCTATGACGTATACATGGGAAGAAGTGGATGATGCAACTGTGACAACGGATAAGTTCAACTTAGGAAATACCATATCCGGACCTTCGTTCAGATCTCTTTCACCAAGTACAAGTCCAACGCGGTATTTTCCAAACTTCACTTCCGTAATGAACGGAGTGCTGAACAATGCTAATAATACCTGGGAGGCAGTATCGACCAGGGCAAGAACTACCAACTTTGCGGTAACGGTAAGAGATAACAACCCGAATGTTCTTCAGCAGCAGACCAGCTTTAAAGTGCAGACTATCGTAGTTGGGGATAACGGCCCTTTCAGACTGGCCAATCAGTATGCTGATGTGAATACGCCGACTCCGATCCAGTGGATTGTAGCCAATACCAATGCTGCTCCTTATAATGTAGTCAACGTAAAAATCGACTATACGACCAACAACGGAACTTCATGGACAATATTGGCGGACTCAACGCCTAACGACGGAAGTCAGAACTTTACTTTCCCAAGTTCTCTGAATGGTCAGACCATAAAAGTAAGAATTTCTGCAGTAGGAAATGTCTTTTATGCAGTAGGACCTGTTACCATCGGAGCTCTTGCACCTTGCAGCAATGCTGCCCCTACCAATGTAGTGGTAAGCAATATTACTTCATCTACAGCAAGCGTATCCTGGATGTCTTATACCAATGCAACTTACCAGGTACGTTACAGAAAAACAGGAGCTGCTTCATGGATGACAATTGATACTACCGTACCTTCTGTAAACCTTACGAATTTACAGGATAATGTAACTTACGAAGTACAGGTTACCATGGTATGCGGAACAACCATCGGTACTTATTCTGCATCCGTAAATTTCAGTACGCCTGCTCTGGTATATTGTACAGCAAGTACAGGCGCTGCTAATTATGAATATATTGCGAACGTAACGCTTGCCAACGTAAATAACTCTTCACTGAATACGACGTACAGCAATTATACGACAAATACGGCGCTGCAAATCAACATGACAAAAGGAACGTCTTATCCTATGTCTGTTACCGTAGGTAATCCAGACGTAGCGGATTATGATGCTGTAGCAGCCTTTATCGACTTCAATAAAGATGGCGTGTTCTCCGATTCTGAACAGGTACTGAACTATCCTGTAACATTGACGCCTCCAAACACTGTGATTTCAGGTAACGTTACCATTCCTGCAAGTGCAGTGGAAGGTCAGCCCCTGAGAATGAGAGTGGTGGCATTCTATGTGGGAGCAGGAACAAACAATGGAAATGTTGGAGCATCATTAAATTCTGATTATGCATGTGGAGATATTTTCGATTACGGGGAAGTAGAAGACTATAACGTCGTTATTGCCGGAAATCCATTGTCAACAAGCGATGTAGCCGGTCCTAAAAACGGAATCCAGATCTATCCGAACCCGGTATCCGATATCCTGAATGTGACTAAAGTTTCTGACAAGGCTACTTATAAAATCTATAGTGCAGCCGGTCAGCTGATCAGGCAAGGTGCCATCAGTAACGGACAAATCAATGTTTCCGAACTGATCAAAGGTGCCTACGTCATTACCATTGAAGAGAAAGGAAAAGAAGCATTCAATTCCAAATTTATCAAGAAATAAGAAAGAACATCACTTCTTATATACAAGATCCTCAGGCT
>NZ_CAJYMO010000295.1 GCF_913776365.1 uncultured Chryseobacterium sp.
ATTTTCCGGGATATCGAAGTTAAAGGGAAACAGACGCTATGGAACTTACATTTAGGGATTAAAAGTGCGTTCAGCCTGCAGGGAGAAGAGCTTTCCACATTTAATCTGCTGGAAGAGGACGGAACAATCATAAAAAGCGTTCCGCTGGAGGATATGAGCGACGACGGAGACGGCGAAATTATGTCGGATGTATACATAGACGAGGCTTTTGAAAACCGGGACAACAAAGCCCAGTTCCAATACGGGCTTCTTGATCTCTGGGAATTCTTCTGCGAAGTAGTGGAAGTTATTGAAGAAACAAAAGGCGTTAATTACCCCATTACCGTATACCGTTTCGGAAACGTTCCTTTAAAGGCGCCAAGCAAAAGCGGAACCGCCGGCGGATCCAAGAAAAAATCGGCCATGCCGTTGATGGATGACGATTTCAGCTTTGATGATGATTTTGCAGGAAACAACAACTTTGCAGATGAAGATGATGATAATTTCGATGATGAAGAAGAAGACTACGATGATGATGTTTTCGATGATGAAGATGACAATGACGACGAAAGATAAGTAAGCAGAACTTTTAAAATATACGGCCCTGAATGAGCATTCGGGGCTTTTTCGTGATCCGATCCAAACTTCAGCTGACCACATATCCCGCCCGCGACACAAGTATCCGCAAATGTACAATATACTGTACTATGCAACATCATCAGAAAAGGCTGGGTGCAAGTGTCCTCACTTGCCCTCTATATCGACTTATGCAATATTATCCGGCAAAGCTGGGTGCAAGTGTCCTCACTTACACAATATATCGACTTATGTAACATCTTCAGGCAAAGCTGGGCGCAAGTGTCCTCACTTGCACAATATAATGTCGTATGCAAAATCATCAGACGAGGCTGGGTTGCAAGTGTCCTCATTTGTGCCCCGTATTCAGGCCTCAGTTAACCCTATCCACCATCTATTTTTATAAGGAGCTTTTTCCCGCTTTCTGCTGTATCTTTTTTCCCGTCGCTCATCCCATACCAAAAAAGGATGCCGCTGCAATCGGGGCTAAGATGGCAGGTGCTGTAGGAATTTTCCGGCTGATAATAACACTGATGCAAATGCCTGTACCTAAAATAGAGATATTTTATTCCGGAACAGATTTTTACGTTTTAGCATATTTCTTTATCTTTACTTTCCATTTTTTAATCAATTAAAAAAACAGCAGATGGAAAAGAAATACATCAGGGCAGAAACGTAAAACGGTTCAGGGAAATGCTGGGCATCAAACAGGAAGCACTGGCTTTCGATCTGGGTGACGAATGGAACCAGAAGAAGATTTCAATGTTGGAACAGAAAGAACAGATTGAAGAGTTCCTGCTTCAGCAGATCTCCGAAGTTTTGAAAATCCCTGTGGAGGCATTTAAAAGCTTTGATGAGGAGAAAGCCATCAATGTGATCTCCAATATCACTTTTGAAAATTGTCCTCAGCCATCTGTTGTACAATACAATCCTAATTTTCATCCGGTAGAAAAAATTATGGAGCTGCATGATGAAAAGATCGCGCTTTATGAAAGAATGCTGAAAGAAAAGGATGATATGATGATAAAGCTCCAACAACTTTTACAGAAATAGCATGGCGGTTACAATGGATTAACTGTATCTATCACGTAAGGCTGGGTGCAAGTGTCCTCACTTGCACAATACATCGACTTATGTAACATCCTCAGGCAAAGCTGGGCGCAAGTGTCCCCACTTGCCCACTATATTATCGTATGCATCATCATCAGGCAAAGCTGGGCACAAGTGTCCCCACTTGTGCCCATATTTTAACAAATTTTCCTTCGCCGCTTTCCCGTTTTCCGATCACAATGCCTATTTTTGTCAAAAGCGTAGTAATGAAAAGAGTAATGCTCATGACGGTACTGGCATTGGGCTTAGCCTCCTGTACCACCCAAAATATAAAAACCACTATGACAGATTTGCCGAAAAACTGGAAATCCACCACCAATATTTATGAAGTTAACGTAAGACAGTATACCCCGGAAGGCACCTTCAGGGCCTTTGAAAAAGAAATGCCGCGGCTGAAATCCATGGGGGTGAAAACCCTGTGGTTTATGCCCGTGACGCCCATCGCACAGCAGAACAAGAAAGGCAGCCTTGGGAGTCAGTATGCGGCGGCGGATTACACTTCCATCAATCCTGAATTCGGCACCATGGACGACTTCAAGCATATGGTGAATGAAGCGCACCGGCTGGGCTTTAAAGTCATCATCGACTGGGTGGCCAACCATACCGGCTGGGACCATGTCTGGACCAAAACCCACCCAGAGTTTTACCTGAAGGATCCGGACGGGAAATTCCATGTGGCTTCAGGAATGGATGACATCATTGAACTTGATTACAAAAATCCGGAAATGCGCCTGGCAATGATTGATGCCATGAAATTCTGGATCCGGGAAACCGGGATCGACGGTTTCCGGTGCGACCTCGCTTCATGGGTGGAAGTGGATTTCTGGCAGCAGGCAAGGCCGGAAGTGGAGAAGATCAGGCCGCTGTTCTGGATCGGGGAGTATGACGAGCTCGAGAATCCCGAGTACGGGAAGGTCTTCGATGCCAGCTATTCCTGGAAGTGGATGCATAAATCCGAAGACTATTATAAGAAGAACCAGCCGCTTCAGGAGCTGAAGGACCTGCTCGTACAGTATTCCAATATCGGCGATGCTTCGATGAGGGCCTGGTTTACCTCCAACCACGACGAAAATTCCTGGAACGGTACCGAGTATGAAAAGTATGGGGACATTACCAAGCCGATGGCCGTTTTTTCCGCCACCTGGAACGGGATTCCGCTGCTGTATTCCGGACAGGAACTTCCGAACATGAGAAGGCTGGAATTCTTCGAAAAAGATCCGATCCGCTGGAACGGGAATTATCAGATGGCCGATTTTTATAAGACCCTGTTCAGCCTGAAAGCATCCAATCCGGCATTGAGAGGCGGAGACCCGGCAGTGACGACCACTTTCCTGAACACAACGGCCAACGACAAGATCCTGGCGTACCTGAGGAAGAACGGTGACCGGGAAGTTCTTGTGGTTTTGAATATGTCCAAAGAAGCAGTAAACTTTGATATTGAGGACGACCGTGTATCCGGCTCGTTCCGGAATGTATTCGAAAAAACAAAAAGAGATTTCGGCCAGGGGAAAAACTTCAATTTCAGGGTTACCGATTACGCCGTGTTCGAAAAATAGAGGCATAAAAATACGAATCTCCGAATCCCTGCATTCCGTGCGGGGATTTTGTATTTACGAATGTCCGGTATTCCGTCAGGGTAAGATAGGTTCAGTATAAAATTACATACAGCATCAATACTAACAGGTTTTGATCCGTCCTGATCTGTATTTCTACGGGCCGCACATTCGGCAGGATAGGGCCGGCCTTATTTAAAAATCAGGTTTTTCACGGAATATGCCCCGGCCAATTGAATTTATTTAATACATTTGAAACCTGATAGGTAATCAATCTGAAGATGGATAAATCAAAAATACTGCAAACCGTTAAAAACCGGATCGCTGAGAAAATGCTGAAATTTGAAGAACTTATTGCTTCCACCCGTGCTTCCAACAACGATACCAAAAGTTCGATGGGCGATAAATACGAGACCGGAAGGGAGATGCTGCAGCAGGAGATCAATAACCTGCAGCGACAGCTGAATGAAACCGCCGCCCAGCAGATGGCCGTTCAGAAAATGACCGCTGAATCTTCAGTGAAAGCGCAGAACGGAGCATTGGTAAAAACGGATAAGGGCCTCTTCTATATTTCCGCTTCCGTGGGGGAAGTGATGTCTGATAACGTCAAAATCATGACAGTCTCACCGGAATCGCCGCTGGTAAAAGCAATGGCCGGACTGGGAAAGGGGCAGGCATTTTTCGTCAATACCGTCAGCCATCAGATCCAGGAAATCTGGTAGCTGAATGAGGTGAACAGGAGGGTAACCATCATATCCACCGGCAGAGAATGATCCGGGCGGGATCCCCTGTTACCGTACAATAGCTTCACGCCTGGGAAGCAAACCGTTTCATCAGAAAAGGATTCCCCGCAGCTTCTTAAAATTTCATAAAAGTCGGCACGCCGGTCTTTTATCACGCTGTCCAATTCAAAAAAACTTTATCTTTGCGCTATGATTTTACGCGGAGAAAACTTAATCAAGGAATACGGTCCCAAAAAAGTAGTAAAAGGGGTTTCAGTGCAGGTTCAGCAGGGCGAAATTGTAGGATTGCTCGGCCCGAACGGTGCCGGGAAAACCACTTCGTTTTACATGATCGTAGGCCTGGTAAAGCCCACTTCCGGTAAAATATTCCTCGACAAGCAGGAAATTACCACTGATGCCATGTACCGCAGGGCCCAAAAAGGCATCGGGTACCTTGCCCAGGAAGCCTCGGTGTTCCGGAAACTTTCCGTGGAAGAAAACATCATGGGCGTGCTTCAGCTTACCAGGCTTTCAAAGAAGGAACAGCAGATGAAATGCGATGAGCTGGTGGAAGAATTTTCCCTTCAGCACGTGCGCAAAAACCGGGGCGACCTTCTCTCCGGAGGAGAGCGGAGGAGAACTGAAATTGCCCGCTGTCTGGCCACCGATCCGAGCTTTATCCTTCTGGATGAGCCTTTTGCCGGAGTAGACCCGATTGCCGTGGAAGACATCCAGAAAATCGTAAGAAGCCTGGTCGATAAGAACATCGGCATCCTGATTACCGATCATAACGTACAGCAGACGCTGGCCATTACCAATAAAACGTACATCATGTTTGAAGGAAGGATCCTGAAAGAAGGCCTTCCGGAAGAACTGGCCAATGATCCGCAGGTACGGGAAGCTTATCTGGGAGAAAACTTCGTCTACCAGAGCATCCTCGACAAACCGAAGAAGAAAACCTATGCCTATAACATCTGGGGTGGTAATTTTGAGTCTAAAGCCCAGTTTCAGGCATTTGTAGACAATAATTTTTCCCAGTTTGACGACCTCAGACTGATGCATGGTTTTGAGGACATCAGTTTCGCTTCCCTAGGTAATTCTGAGATCCAGCACATCTTCAATGAAGTGGTTGATAAAAATGGGAACAATTCCTTTGCCTTTCAGAGAAAAGAAATCAACTCCCAATATCCGCTGGAACAGGCGGAAGCTGAATCCAGAGCTGCCGGGAAACCGGAACTGCATTACCTGACGACGTATCTGTACGAAGGATAAACGGATCAGGATAAAAACTGAACTTCACCTTAGTCGTATGGCACTGAAGCCACAGCTATTGATCGGTGGATGTTATTTTTGGATAAAGCGGCTAAACCATTCATGATCATGGATCAATAAAAAACGTTTTAATCCGGTTCCGGATAACATTCTGCTGATCCGGATTCTTCCGAAACGTAATATTCTGTATTGCTTACAGGCAGTAAAGCTGAACGCTTTCATGCCTTTCTTTATAATCCAGATCCCTGAGATTTGCCTGAAAATAGAATAAAACGTACCTTTTATCCTGGAACGGGATCTTTTCCGGCAAACAACTCATCTATGGCAAAACCTTTTAACAGAACCGTTACGCTGTACGGGATTTATAAGCAGCTGGTTCCCTTCATCCGTCCGTACCGGCTGATGATCTACGGGACGCTCCTGCTGACTTTTATCGGTGCTCTGGCAGCACAGGTCAATCCGCTGGTCCTGAAATATACCGTGGATGAAGTTACCGAACTCACCAAGCTTCCGCATCCCATGTCGGAAGGCATTCACATCCTGGTGGTGATCTCAGTAATCCTTTTGGGAAAAGAGCTGCTGAACATTTTTATCAATTTCGGACAGAAGTTTTACGGCGAAAAAATAAGGATCAATGTAAGTTCGGTACTGGCCCAGTCGGCCATTGACAGGATCCTGACTTACCGTGTGGCTTATTTTACCGATGAAAACCATGAATCCGGGAAACTCCAGATCAGGATCGACCGCGGTATTGAGAGCCTTACCCGGCTGGTTCAGAATTTTTTCATCGATATGCTGCCGCTGTTCTCCAACTCATTGATTGCATTGGTGATTATGTACCTTCAGAACGTCTACGTAGGCCTGGTTTCCACCGTTATTGTCCCTGTTTATTTTTATGTCAGTTCCCTGCAGGCCAGAAAGCTGAGCGGTGTGAGAAGGACACTGAGGAATCAGCGCGAGCAGAAGACTTCGGGACTGCTGAATCTGATTAATTCCATCATGGTCATCAAAAGCTTCGTGCGCGAGAAATTCGAGGGCAAAAAACAATACGACCTGCAGATGCAGCTGATGGAAAGCCAGCTGTTCACCCGGAAAACCAACTTCATTTACGACGGGCTGAAGACTTTCATCGAACAGTTCGGAGTCGTACTGATCATCCTTCTTACGGTATATCTGGTGCTCGACCAGCAGATGACCATCGGTGCCATTATGCTGCACATCATGCTGTTCAATAATGTTTCCGCACCGATCCGGCAGCTCCACCGTATTTATGACGATATGAACGATGCCATGATCTATGCCGAAGGATATTTCGATATCCTTAATGCAGATGAAGAAAAGGAACCGAACGGCAATTTCATAGAAAAAGACATCAAAGGGAATTTTGAGCTTAAAAAGGTAAGCTTTACGTATCCCAACGGCACCAAAGCCCTGGATGAAGTTTCCATGACCTTTGAAAACGGCAAGACCACAGCGCTTGTGGGACTGAGCGGAGCCGGGAAGTCTACCGTAATCAACCTCTTATGTAAATTCTACCTTCCGGATTCCGGGGAAATCCTGCTGGATCGGGTAGATCTTAATGATTTCGACAATACCTTCCTGCGGGACGACCTGGGACTTGTGCTGCAGAAAAACCATATCTTCCAGGGAAGCATTGAAGACAACATCCGCTACGGGAATATGCATGCGGATTTCAGTGAAATTGAAGAAGCCGCACGGAAAGCATATCTTCATGACCAGATCCTGGATCTTCCGGAAGGGTATCAGCATGACGCCACCCAACTGTCCGGCGGCCAGCAGCAACGGATTGCCATTGCCCGCCTGTTCCTGAAGAATCCACCGGTGATTTTCCTGGATGAGCCTACCGCCAGCCTGGATGCGATCGCCACCGAACAGATCAAGAATTCACTGGATGCCATTAAAGAAGGCCGGACGGTGGTAATTATTTCCCACTCGCTGTCTCAGATCCTCGATGCGGATACCATTTATGTGATGAAAAAAGGAAAGGTAGTGGAGAGCGGAACCCATAGCCAATTGGTGCAGCGCAACGGTACCTATCGGGAAATCTTCGATGCGTCTGCCAGGAGCCTGAACCTGGATAAACTGGTCAATAGTCTGAAGATGTAGTAATGTAACAATTTAACAATGTAACAATGTAACGATGTAACGATGTAACAATATGACAATGTAATAATGTAACAGTGGAACAATGTATTAATGATATCGTAGGATGATGTGACCAATAATCAGTCATCACTTATCAATCATGTATAAAAAATGAACGACCAATATCTTAAAAAGCTCGACCGTATAACTGCCATTCTGACGCAGCTGCAGTCCAGGCCGCTGGTGAAAGCCCGGGATCTTGCGGAAAAATTTGATGTCAGCATCCGGACCATTTACCGGGATGTAAAGACCCTGGAGAATGCAGGGATCCCGATCGTAGGGGAAGCCGGAAGCGGGTATTCGCTGATGGAAGGCTATAAGCTGCCACCCGTTATGTTTACGAAAGAAGAAGTCCTCAGTTTCATCACGGCGGAAAAGCTGATGAAAAAATTCCTGCACGAGAGCCTGGGGAATCATTACCAGACTGCCATGGAAAAAGTGCGTTCCGTACTGAAATTTTCAGACCGGAACCTGATAGGCCATATTGAAAAACAGATCGACGTCTTTGACTACCATCCTAAAACCGAAGACCGCACCCGGAACATCATCCCGCTCATCCTGGAAAGTATTGCCGAGAAAAAACAGATTACGATTCAATATGAAACGGCAGACTCCGTTGTTTCCGAGAGAGTCATAGAGGTGGTAGGCGTCTTCTTCGAGTTCAATTACTGGTACATCATGGCTTTCTGTACCCTGAGAAATGATTTCAGACAGTTCCGTGCAGACCGGATTCTGAAGATTCTGAAAACGGATCAGCCGTTCCTGCAGGAGTACGGCCAGATCAATGATTACCGGCAGGCCCCGGGCGGAAACAAAACCCGTGTGAGGCTGTTGGTAAACAAGGCCATCATCGGACATCTTACCAACTCAAAAATATACTATGGTCTGACCGGAGAGATTGAACGTGATAACGGCGTTGAGATGATTTTCGAAACCGACTGGATCAAAGAAGGGTTTCCGCGCTGGCTCATTACCTTTGCCGACCATGCTGAAATCCTGGAACCCGAATCGCTCAGGGACAGCCTGGAGCAGCTGATGGCCGGTATATCAAAAAAAATTACAGTCTGATCAACCGTAAACCATAAATCAAATCAATCAATTGTATAAAATTTTTGTGCCTGTATCGTCTGGTATTGTTTGGAATCGTTTATTCTGCATTTTATTAAAAAGGCACGGGTTTTAATAGGGACGGGTTTTTAACCCATTCTGAAATATGCGTTTTGTGCATTGGCTTCAGCCGAAACTTATTTGGCTGCGTGCACATCAAAATGCGCATATAGGTTTGCGCTAAAGCGTTTTCATCATTATCCTGGTAAAATGGGCTAAAGCCCATTTCTATTGAATGCTAGATAGGGACGGGTTTTTAACCCATTCTGAAATATGCGTTTTGTGCATTAGCTTCATCCGAAACTTATTTGGCCGCGCGCACATCAAAATGCGCATATAGGTTTGCACTAAAGCGTTTTCATCATTATCCTGGTAAAATGGCTAAAGCCCATTTCTATTGAATGCTAGATGGGTACGGGTTTTTAACCTTTCTGAAATATGCGTTTTGTGCATCGCTTTCAGCCGAAACTTATTATAAATATGGGTTTTTGCCTCAACTTTTCATGATCATCCTGATAAAATGGGCCGAAGCCTGTTTCTCTGATATTGTGCTTAATACAGACCGGCATTACTTTACGATGAAAAAGCTTTCAGGCATTTCCTGAAAGCTTTTTTATTAGACGGATCAGTTGATTTGAATTAAAACCGTTCCCAGAAAAACGGCGGCTCGATTCCCAAGGCTCTCAGGTAAACAAAGCCCTGCCCGCGGTGATGCACTTCATTGTCGATAAAATACAAAATGTTCTGGTATACCGGAAATTCATACTGTCCGAAAAGATTAAAGCTTTCCTGGAAGCGTTCTTCCGTAATCTGTGCGAAATACCGGTTGATGACTTCCGTTTCCTCATCCCATTTCTCAAGGAGTTCCGCTTTGCTTTTCGAAACGAATTTTTCGTCGTCGTATGGTTCCATCTGCTGTTCTACGATTCCTTTGGTGCCCGGTCCGCCAATGCTGATCAGTTCTACGGCAAGTTTGGCAAACGGCCGTAGTCCGCCGATTGAAAACTCGAATAATTCTTTCTCCGGAAAGGCTTCGATGGTCCTTCTGGTCAGGTTCCGGTGGCCCTGCCAGTGCTCGAGAATCTGTTGGGAAGTCATAAATTTCGGGGAAGTCGCTGTGGTTGCTGTCATGATTTATTTTTTTGTTTGTTATTGTACAGCAAAGATAAATCCGGATGGTGACAACAGCCTGTCAGCAGGATTTTACTGCTGTTCTTTTTTTTCATTTTTCAAAAATAATTTGCAGCAATTCCCGTTTACCAGTCATACTTACATCCCTGTGGACGTAAATAAATAATTTGAGGTGACCGGTCTTCTGACCGGTCATTTTTATTCCGGTTAATAGAAATATAAAGATGAGCGGAAATTTATAATTTGATGATGGCGGTTTAATGCATGGGCGCTAAAATGAAAAATCTGAAAGTTCCGGAGGTGTTATCTGTTTATATTTGATAATCAATAAAATAAGAATATATGTGAGGGTGATCTTTTTTGTATGGCTGACGTTTCCTTAATCTTATGTATGCCTGATCTGGAACATCCCCTGACAGAACGGAATGTTTTAAAGCCAATGCTTAAAAATCCCCAGGCCTATTCCGGATATCATTTCAGCCTTGCTTTCTGCGGCTATATTTTTCATCATAGCTATCCCTTTTCTTTTGTCACCCGTACTTTTGCTTCGCAGCCTTTTTTCTGCTTGTAAAAGTCTGCGGAAGCTGAAAAATATCATCGTTATCATGACAGGAAAGGAAAGTACAATCAGGATAAGATCTAAAGTATTCATAGGGCATGAGTGAAATGAAAGAGTAAACAAATATAGGCATTTGATCACTGATCAGGAAGCTTTCCCTTTGGTTTATTAAAGCGGAACCGGGAGAAATATTTGTCAGCCTTGCCGGAATAAAGTATTTTAGTCTTATGAAAATTTATACAAAAACAGGGGACAGGGGCCAGACCGCATTGTACGGGGGTACCCGCGTTTCCAAAGCCAGCGCCCGGGTGGAAAGTTACGGGAATATCGATGAGCTGAACTCCTTTATCGGGATTGCCAAAAGCCATATTCAGGATGAAGAAGTGCTGACCCAGTTGAAGAAGATCCAGTTTGACCTGTTTACCGTAGGTTCCGAAGCTGCCACTCCGGCGGATAAGCTGATGCTTGCCAACGGAAAATCAAGGCTGCCGCTGGTGATTTCCGATACCGAGATCGAAGAATTGGAACACTGGATGGATGCCTTTGATGAAAAACTGGACCCGCTTCAGTATTTTATCCTTCCCGGTGGCGGAACGGCGGCTGCTTTCCTTCATGCTGCAAGAACCATCTGCCGGAGAGCTGAAAGATCGCTGGTATTCCTGAACGAATCGGAGGAAGTACGCCCGGAACTCATCCGGTACCTGAACCGGCTTTCCGATTATCTTTTTGTACTGGCCCGGTATATTTCCAAAATCAGTAACGAGCCTGAAGAATACTGGAACCCGAATGAAAGATAAAGCATTACTCTTCATCAATGGAGATCCGCCTGCCTCTTTTCCTGATCCCGGGGACTACGGGCTGATTGCCTGTACCGACGGCGCCTTTCACTACCTGAAAAGAATGGGGTTCCCGCTGGAAAAGCTGGACTTCATTTCCGGGGATTTTGATTCGCATTCCGGAAAAGATGAACCGATCTATGACGGTAAGTTCATTTATACCCCCGATCAGGATAAAACCGATTTTCATAAAGCACTTGAAATTATCCTTGAGAAAAGGTATAGGAAAGTAGACGTGCTGGGGGCCAGCGGAGGTGAGCAGGACCATTTCCTGGGAAACCTTACAGTAGCTTTCGCCTTTAAAGAGCAGATGGACATCAGGTTCTGTGATGCTTTTTCCACCTATTATTTTGTTCCGGAAAAAGTGGTCTTACAAGGGGTAAAGAACAAAATGGTTTCCCTGTATCCGTTCCCGGCCGTTGAAAATATAACCACCCGGGGACTGAACTGGCCTTTGACCAACGGAAGCTTAAGCATCACGTCGAGAATAGGAACCCGGAATTTTGCTGTTGATGATGAAGTTGCTATTGAATATGAAAAGGGGGCACTGCTGGTATTTGTCAGTAAGGAATACCCGTGATCCATTATCCACAAGACAGCAGAATGAACTGATTGAGAGGCTGGCTTATTTATGAATTTTTCAGGTTTCTGCAAAGCTGTATGCATTTCCGTAAATAAAGGTCTTATCGGTCAACCTGTTCCGTTTTTTTTCGCCAGCGGGTTCCGTCAGATCACTCAGCACCGGAAAAAGTGCTTACTTTACATTGAAAAATTATAATAAATTTAACGCTCAAAAACCAAACTTTTTTAGCAATTTTGCATTTCTTAATTCACTTGTTTAGAAATGAAAATAAAATACTCGGAACTGATTGATCAGACGTTGTATTTCCCTACGGAGGAATTCAATGTTTCTGAGAACAATTTGTTGTTTCACGACATTCCCCTTATGGAAGTTGTTGAAAAATTCGGCACTCCGCTAAAGATTAGCTACCTGCCGAGAATTTCCCAGAATATCCAGAAAGCCAAGAGCTGGTTTAAAGGTGCTTTTGAGAAAACCGAATATAAGAAAAACTATACGTATTGTTATTGTACCAAATCCAGCCATTTCAAATTCGTGTTGGAAGAGGCATTGAAAAACGATATTTCCATAGAGACTTCTTCCGCCTACGATATGGATATCGTAAAATCCCTGTATGAGAACGGAAAAGTGAGCAAGGATATCGAAGTAATCTGCAACGGCTTTAAAACGGACGATTACCTGGCGAAAATTTCAGACATGATCAACAACGGCTTTGAAAATATTACGCCGATCCTGGATAATTACCGCGAACTGGATAAGCTTACGGAAAGTATCGACACCACTTTCGATATCGGAATCCGGATTGCTTCCGAAGAAGAACCGAAATTCGAATTTTATACCTCCAGGCTGGGGATCGGATACAAGGACATCATCCCGTATTATTCCCAGAAAATCGCCGAACATCCGAATGCCAGGCTGAAGATGCTCCACTTTTTCATCAATACCGGAATCAAGGATACGGCTTATTACTGGAACGAGCTGTACAAATGCCTCCGGGTATATGCACGTCTGAAAAAGATTGCTCCTGAGGTAGACTCTCTCAACATCGGCGGCGGCTTCCCGATCAAGACTTCCCTGAACTTTGATTACGATTACCAGTACATGGTAGAGGAAATCGTTTCCCAGATCAAGAAATTCTGTGAAGAGGAAGGAGTGGAAGAACCGAACATCTATACCGAATTCGGAAGCTTTACCGTGGGGGAAAGCGGCGCAAACATCTACAAGATCATTTCCCAGAAACGCCAGAACGACAGGGAAAAATGGAATATGATCGACTCGTCGTTCATGACCACACTTCCTGATACCTGGGCGATCTCAAGACATTTTATCATGCTTCCGCTCAACCGTTGGGAAGATACCTACGAAAGGGTATTCCTGGGCGGGTTAACCTGTGATTCCGATGACTATTACAATTCCGAACAGCATACTAATGCGATTTATCTGCCGGTATTCAGCGATACCAAGCCTCTGTATATCGGGTTTTTCCATACCGGAGCCTATCAGGAGACCATCAGCGGTTTCGGGGGAATCCATCACTGCCTGATGCCGCAGCCACGGCATATTCTCATCCAGAAGGACGAAAACGGGGAACTCCAGTACGAGATTTTCCGTGAAAGGCAGGAGCCGGAAGATGTTCTGAAAATTTTAGGATATAAATAAGAACTTCGAAATGTAATTTTTTGTATCAGTAAAAAAGGCTTCAGCTCTTTTAACTGATATTGATAAAAGTCTATAAAAAACAGGCTGTTCAAAATTTGGACAGCCTGTTTTATTTTTTGGGGTTTAAAACCTCACAGGTTTTCGAAAACCGATGAGGTTTAATCAAAATACTGCTTAATCTTATCAAGTTCCAGGTCCGAATAATCTGAAACCACCGTATCTGCCAGCGTATAATCCTGATTTTTGGAATGCGGGCTTCTGTAGGCGGCACAGAAAATAAGCGCGCGGTGGGCAGCCAGGATCCCGTTTGTGGAATCTTCAATCACCATACAGTTTTCAACCGGTTCGCCGGCCATTTCCGCTGCCCGCTGAAACACCTCAGGGTGAGGTTTGGACTCCTTCAGGTCGGCACCGCTGATCTTGCCTGAGAAATAAGGTTCCAGCCCGAACTTTTCAAACACCATATTGATGGTGGTCATGGTGGCTGAAGAAGCCAGGATCAGGGTAATGCCATTTTCATGATAGTGCCGGATCAGCTCACGGACTCCCGGGATCAGATCGAAGTCTTCATCATTATAAAAATATTCCTTGAAATAATTCCTTTTGATCTCTGCGATGCTTTCATAGGAATGGGAAAGCCCGAATTCACGGATCAGGGTTTCACATACCCGTTTGGTAGAAGCTCCGGTAAATGAAGTATACAGACCTTCGGAGACCTCGATACCCAGATCGGTAAAGGTTTTGAAATAAGCTTTTCTGTGCAGCGGTTCCGTATCCACAATAACGCCATCCATATCGAACAGCACAGCTTGTAAAGGCATAAAAATAAAGTTTCAACAAAGATAATGATTTTGCAGGAAGGGAAAAAACTGCGGAAGACCCGATGCATGCCTTCTGATCAGAGGGATTTATGCAGATTTTATCCATCCGAATCTGCGTAATCATCGCCAGACCATCAGGGAGATTGCATTGTTATACATTCAGCCTGACTAAAAAATTAACAGAAATATATTCCTAAGTTCGTCATCCTGAACTCAGGACATTTTAATTTTGCTATCCATCCACCATCCACCATCCACCATCCACCATCCACCATCCATCATCCATCATCCATCATCCATCAACTATCAACCATCAACCATCATCCATTAACTATCAACTATCAACCATCCATCAGCCATCATCCAAGTTTTTCGTATCTTTGCCGAAATCATTTAATTGTACAGAACACATGAGAACATACGCAGGAATTCCTGAAGAAAATGCATCCCTGGAAAACTCGAAAGTAATGCTGGTTACCGTTCCTTATGACGGGACCTCCACCTGGGGCAAAGGCGCCGACAAAGGCCCTGAGCTGTTCCTGGATGCTTCCGAAAATATGGAGCTTTACGACATTGAAACCCAGACGGAACCTTATCTTGAAGGCGTATACATGGCAGGGGAAATTGCAGAAAATTCTTCTCCGGAAGCCATGACGGAAGCCGTTTATCAGAAAACAAAAGAATTGCTGGACCATGACGGGAAGCTGTTTACGCTTTTCGGCGGCGAACATTCCGTTTCTATCGGATCGATCCGTGCCGTGGGAGAGAAGTTTGAGAACCTGACCGTTCTTCAGCTGGATGCCCACACCGATCTCCGTCCGGAATTTCACGGTTCAACCTCCAACCATGCCTGCGCGGTATTTGAGGCCAGCCAGAAACATAACCTGGTGCAGGTGGGAATCCGTTCCATGGATATCGAGGAAGCGCAGTATTTACCGGAAGGAAGAGTGTTTTTTGCTCACGAAATCGCTAATAATGAAAATTGGGTAAATGATGTACTGGAGAAAGTTTCCGGAAACGTCTATATTACCATTGACCTGGATGCATTTGATCCTTCCATCGCTCCTTCTACCGGAACTCCCGAACCGGGCGGACTGCAGTGGTACCCAACCCTGGAACTGCTGAGAAGAGTTTTTGAAAAATGTAACGTGGTGGCATTTGATATTGTTGAGCTGATGGATTCGCCGATGGCAAAACCAAGCGCTTTCCTGGCTGCCAAGCTCTATTACAAAATGCTGGCATATTACCACATTAACAGCAATAATTAAAATTCCGCAGGAACCGGATTTTTTCTGCCGCCTGTTTTCCGGAAATTTGCAGGGTAACACAAAATAAATGATATGTCTACGTCTACACAAAGTCAGATCGATTATCAGCGGATTGCCACTGCCATAGAATATCTCCAGAAAAACTTCAGGCAACAGCCGGGACTGGAGGAAATAGCCGGCCAGGTTCATCTGAGCCCGGCCCATTTCCAGAAGCTCTTTTCCGACTGGGCAGGGACAAGCCCGAAAAAATTCCTGCAGTTCATCAGCCTGGAGCACGCTAAAAGC
>NZ_CAJYMO010000296.1 GCF_913776365.1 uncultured Chryseobacterium sp.
AGATTTCTTCAAAATTCAGTTTCATACAGGGGATTTACGGATGCTTTGGTTATGCAAAACCTCAGCCATTGGTATGTTTTCAATCATAAAGCATGAAAAGAAAAAAATTAATTTATTATCAATAATGAATTATTGACTCCATATTCATAAACAAATCACTATATTTAGAATGAAATTTTTACGGGATCAGGTAGAAGAGACCCGGAATATTTCATCAGATTAAACAAATTGATATGGTTTTATTAAATATTAACGGAAAACAGCATGAGCTGGATATCAGTGAAGACATGCCCATCCTCTGGGTGGTCAGGGATATCCTGGGGCTCACCGGAACAAAGTTCGGCTGCGGCGTTGCCCAATGCGGTGCCTGCATGGTTCACCTGGATGGTGAAGCGGTACGTGCCTGTGTAACAAAAGCAAAAAGAGCAGTCGGAAAGGAGATTATTACCATCGAAGGATTGTCACAGCATAACGATCATCCCGTACAGAAGGCCTGGCAGGAAATTGATGTTCCGCAGTGCGGGTACTGCCACTCCGGCCAGATTATGGCGGCGGCCGTCCTCCTGCGTGAAAATCCGTCTCCCGATGACAACGCCATTGATATCGGGATGGCCGGGAACCTCTGCCGCTGCGGCACCTATCCGAGGGTTAGAAAAGCAATCAAAATTGCGGCAGAGCTGCAGAAAAAAGGAAATGTATAACGGGAAGACAACCAAGATATATGAAAACATTTTTCAATACGCCCAAAATAAAGCTAAGGCCTCTGTTTGAAGGTTCGCTTGTTGTACTGGCTTCCGTGACGGTTTTCGGGATGGCAGGAGGAACCCAGCGCTTTCAGAAGACGCAGGCTCCCGTTTCAGTGGTAAAGAAAGACAGCATTGCTTCTGTAAAAGCTTTCGGTGAGGTCTATAAAGTGCTGATGAGCCCCCGGTGCCTCAACTGCCATCCGGCAGGCGATGTTCCGCTGCAGGGTGATGACAGCCATATCCATACCATGCTTCCGAGACGCGGCCCGGACGGAAAAGGCCTCTATGCCATGAAATGTGCCAACTGCCATCAGGACGAAAATACACCCGGTCTCCATATGCCGCCCGGAAACCCGAAATGGCACCTGCCGCCGGCAGATATGAAGATGGTATTTGAAGGAAAAAGCCCTTACCAGCTGGCAAAACAGCTCATGAATAAAAAAGAGAACGGCAACAAAAGCATGGAAGACCTCATCAAACATGCTGATGACGAGCTCGTACTGGCAGGATTCAATCCTGCAGACGGCCTCAAAAAACCGCCGCTTACCCATCAGGAATTTAAAAAAGCCTGGATTACCTGGCTCACTACCGGTGCCTATGCCCCGGCAAAATAATGCTGAATAAAAATTATGATGTCTAAAGAATCAGACCTTTCAAGAAGAAAATTTCTGCAGCTCGCCAGCTTGGGCGGAGCAGCACTCTGCCTGGGGATTTTTCCTGCCTCTTCCGGAGCAAAAGTCATCCTGTCACAGACACCGGTGGCCGAAAGCATTGCCTTAAACTCATGGATCATTATCGATACCACCGGGAAAATAACACTGGTAGACCACCGTGCCGAAATGGGACAGGGTTCCTATCATTCGGTTCCCCAGATTATTGCGGAGGAGCTGGAAGTAGACCTCAGCCAGATCGAAGTGATCTTTGCTAAAGGCGACACCCGATACGGAAGCCAGATAACGGGAGGAAGTTCCACCATCAGGACTTCCTATAAAAACCTGCTGAAACTCAGCGCTACTGCCCGCGAAATGCTGAAGCAGGCTGCTGCGGACCGGTGGAAAGTCCCGGTAAACGAGTGCGTTGCCCGTGGCGGGAACATTATTCATGAAAAAACTTCACGAAAGCTGCATTACGGAGAGCTGGTACAGGCTGCTTCGCGGCTGAAGGCGCCTGAAAAAGTAACCTTAAAGCAACGTT
This sequence comes from uncultured Chryseobacterium sp., assembly GCF_913776365.1. Taxonomy (GTDB): domain Bacteria; phylum Bacteroidota; class Bacteroidia; order Flavobacteriales; family Weeksellaceae; genus Chryseobacterium. The sequence goes on from NZ_CAJYMO010000296.1 coordinate 1,941, forward strand.
CAGAATACAGGCTGATCGGGAAACCGCTGAAAAGGATCGATACCCATTTCAAAACCAACGGGGCTGCCATATTCGGGCTGGATAAGAAGATCCCCGGCATGCTTTATGCCTCCGTAGAACGGAATCCCCGGCTTCGCGGAAAAATCGTAAGCTTCGATGATACGGCGGCACGGAAGATAAAAGGCGTGAAAGACGTTTTCAGGATCAGCATGAAAGTATATGATACCCAGCGCGAAGGTATCGCCGTACTGGCAGAAAACAGCTGGGCAGCACTCCAGGGCCGGAAAGCCCTGAAGATTACCTGGGACGATTCCGGATTTGAGCATATGGATACCCGGAAGGTTTATGACAGGCACCGCCAGCTTCTGATGACAGAGGAAGGACTGCCTGCCAAACAGCAGGGAAAAGCAGATATGCAGGTTTCCGGCAGCCGCAAGAAACTGGATTCGGTGTACCACACGCCTTATCAGTCCCATTTTGCCATCGAGCCGCTGAACTGCGTAGCCCATTATCAGGAGGACAAAATTGAGATCTGGGGACCGATTCAGGCTCCCGACTGGATTCAGAAAGAAATTGCAAAAGAATTCGGGGTTGCCCAGGACAAGGTAACGGTCAATATGACGTTTCTGGGCGGCGGCTTCGGACGCAAGGCCTTCACCGATTACCCGAATGAAGCGGTAGCCATCTCCAAAAAGGCGGGTGCACCGGTCCAGGTCATCTGGTCACGGGAAGATGATGCCACCCAGGGGCCTTTCAGACCGGGAGTTTCCTACAGGGGCGAAAGCATTATCGAAAACGGAAAAGTAGTATCCCTGAAATTCCGGATGGCCGGACAGAACATTCAGCACTGGTCAGATAAAACAAGAGGGGTTGCCAATAAGAATACGACGGAAGGTTTCATGGAACCTTACTTCAAAACCATACCGAATATCAGCTTCTCCGATATTCCTTTCGAGACCCCGGTCCCTGTATTATGGTGGAGATCCGTTTATGCCTCTACCAACGGGTTTGCCTATGAAAGCTTTATGGATGAAATTGCCGGTAGCCTGGGCATGGATTCACTGGAATTCAGGATGAAACACCTGGAAGATGAGAGAAGCCGTAAGCTGCTCGAAAAGCTGAAGGAAGTCAGCGGCTGGAAAAAAAATCGGCAGGATAAAGGGTATGGAATAGCCGTTACCGAATGTTTCGGAAGCACCGTAGGGCAGGTGGTGAAAGTTTCAAAACGGAAAGAAGGAGGTATAAAGATCGATAAAATATGGTCGGTGATCGACTGTGGCTGGTACGTCAACCCGGATATTATTGAGGCCCAGGTAGAAGGATCCATCGTTATGGCGTTGGGGGCTGCTACCATGCATGAGCAGACCTTCACTGACGGTATGGCCAACAAAGCCAATTTTTATGCCTATCCTTTGCCGAGGATTTATGACATTCCGCCGATCGAGGTGCATATCATGGAGAACAAAGAAGATGCAGGCGGGGTAGGGGAACCCGGATTGCCGCCGTTTGCACCTGCGCTGGCCAACGCAGTTTTCGATCTTACCGGAAAAAGAATAAGGACCATGCCTTTCGATCTGGCAAAACTTTAGATACGCTGAGAAAAGATGGTAGAGAACGATTGCATGATAATAGGATACCGGAATAAATCCGTGCAACGCCAAATATTTCCTGATGATCCTTAAAGGATTATCATATTTGATACCGGTAATACCAAAAGTTGCTTAATTTTTGATGGTATAGGAATGCAGCATTCCGTTTCTGTCCGTGAGCTTTCGATAAATGAATGGGAAGCATCGGACCACAAGCAGGAAAAGCTGACAATGTATTTTATGAAAGAGATCAATGATATCATCCGTGCCTACCACAAAGCGGAAGCAGAAGGAAAGAAGACTGCCCTGGCCACTGTGGTTAAGGTGGAAGGGTCTTCCTACCGGCAGCCGGGAGCCCGCATGCTCGTAACCGAAGATGGTGAACTCACCGGTGCCGTCAGCGGAGGCTGCCTCGAAGGTGATGCCCTGAAAAAAGCCCTGCTGGCCATCCATCAGCAACAGAATAAGCTGATTACTTATGATACCAGCAATGATGAAGATTCCGAGTTTGGGGTGCAGCTCGGATGTAACGGGATTGTTCACATCCTGTTTGAATATATTGATCCTGCTTCAGAAAATCATCCGCTTGATCTTCTGGTCAAAGTTGCAGAGGAGCGCAGGGATTCGGCAATGGTATGCCTGTTCTCCCTGAAAAGAGGGACCTCGCAGCCCGGAACACTGATGTTCTCCAATGGAAAGCAGCTGATTTCATCGGGAAAGATAACAGATGCACTATCCCGTGATATTCAGTCGGCGCTTGATAACCGCAATTCATTCGTGAAAGATACGGAATATGAAAGCAGGGAATATGAGGTACTGGTTGAATATATTCCTCCCGCCGTTTCCCTGGTCATTGCCGGAGCCGGGAATGATGCAAAACCGCTGGTGGAAATTGCATCTGTCCTGGGATGGGAAATTACCGTAGGGGATGGCCGGCACACCCACGCCACGGCAAAAAGGTTTCCACTGGCCAAAACGGTAAAAGTAGCGGCTGCCGAGGAATTTCTGGAAGGCATCGCCATAGACGACTACACCTTTTTTGTCCTGATGACCCATAATTACCGGTATGACCTCACTGTCCTGAAAACGATACTGGGCCATCATAACCGTTACATCGGCACGCTGGGTCCGAAGACCAAGTTAACCAGGATGATCAGTGACCTGGAACAAGAAGGTTATCCGGTAACTCCTGAACAGAGGGACAGGATCTACGGTCCGGTCGGCCTTGATATCGGTGCTGAAAGTGCAGAGGAAATCGCCCTCTCCATCGTCGCAGAGATCAAAGCTGTCCTGGAAAATAAAAAGGGAAATTCCCTGAAGTATAAAACAGAAAAAATTCATTCCGCTACCACGGATAACCACACGATATGATAACGGATACCTTCGGGCGCATACATGACTATCTCCGGATTTCGCTCACCGATAACTGCAATCTCCGGTGCTTTTACTGTATGCCTGATGAAAAATATGCTTTTGCACCCGCTTCCAGACTGATGCAGCCCGATGAAATTGAAACCATTGCGGCGCTTTTTGTTTCTGAAGGCGTCACAAAAATAAGACTGACCGGCGGAGAGCCGCTGGTACGCAAAGATGCGCCCCTGATCCTGGAAAAGCTGGGCAATCTGGGGATTGAACTGGCCATGACCACCAATGGCGTGAGGATAAAAGAGCTGCTCCCCAACCTGATCTCGGCAAAGGTAAGAACAGTAAACATCAGCCTGGATACCCTGGATGCGGAAAAATTTAAAACGATTACCCGTCGGGACCTTTTTCAGACCGTAAGGGAGAGCATTGATCTTCTTATTGAGAACAACTTTAAGGTAAAGATCAACTGTGTCCTGATGAAAGGGCTGAATGACAATGAAATCCTGGATTTCATCAACATCACCAGAGACAGCCCGGTGGAAGTTCGCTTTATTGAATTTATGCCGTTCAGCGGCAACAGGTGGACCAGTAACCAGGTTTTTACCCTTGAGGAAATCCTCACTGAGGTTCAGACGAAGTACCGTGTCATTGCCCTGAACCATGAACCGCATGATACTGCCAAACGATTTAAAATACCCGGATTTACCGGTAATTTTGCAGTGATCAGTACCATGACGGCACCTTTTTGCTCTTCCTGCAACAGGATCCGCCTTACGGCAGACGGCAAGCTGAAAAACTGCCTGTTCTCCAAAGGCGAGACCGATTTGCTGTCTGCACTACGGAAAGGACAGGATATTGCCCCGTTGATTGAAACCACAATCCGGTCCAAGGCAAAAGCCCTTGGCGGACAGTTTTCCGGACTGTTCCAGGACATCGATGCGGCAACAATTGAAAACCGGAGTATGATTACGATAGGTGGATAATGGAAGGCAGGAAAACAGGCATCATCATACTTGCAGCAGGCAATTCTTCCCGGTTGGGGCAGCCTAAACAGCTTCTTCCTTACCGGGGCAAAACGCTTCTGCGCCAAACTATTGAAGAGGCACTTGCCGTTACTTCCTGTGTTATCGTCGTTACGGGAAATGAAAACACCGAAATAGAAAGGGAAGCCGGAACTGTTATGCGGGTCAGGAACGGAGATTGGGAAGAGGGAATGTCCTCTTCCATCCGCACAGGTCTTCAGGCAATGCAGCAATGCTATCCCGAGACGCAACAGTATATTTTTACCGTCTGCGATCAGCCCCATATTTCCGCTGCTGTTTTTCTTGAACTGATCAGGAAAGAAGAATCGTCCGGAAAAGGGATCATCGCTTCAGCCTATTCAGGTGCTTTGGGCACACCGGTGCTGTTCAGCACGGCCTATGATAAAAGGCTATCCGGTCTGAGCGGGCAGGAAGGTGCCCGGAAGCTTATCCTCAGGCATCCGGAAGATACAGAAGCCGTAGTTTTTGAAAAAGGATCTGTGGATATTGATACCATAGAAGATTATAAAAAATTGATCAGTAAAAAAGAATGATTTCAGTTACAGAAGCAAAAGATATTATTTTACAGCATATTCCGGTAAGAAAAACAAAATGGGTTACGCTGCATGAGGCGGCCGGGCTGGTCACTGCCTCAGATGTGACAGCCGGCACTGACATTCCGGCATTTCCGCAGTCATCAATGGACGGCTATGCCCTGAAATTTGAAGACCGGGAAACACCGCTCCTTATTACCGGAGAAATGGCAGCCGGAACATCACAGCCGATTGTGATACAAAAAGGGGAAGCCGCAAGGATTTTTACCGGTGCCCCGCTACCGGAAGGAGCGGATACCGTAGTGATGCAGGAAAAGACAATGGTTGAAAGACAGTACCTTACGGTTACCGATCAGGCACTGAGTCCGGGGCTTAACGTCCGTCCGAAGGGATCTGAGGTAAAAGAAGGGGAAAAGGCCATGCCTGCCGGAACCGTTCTTTCCCCGGCGGCCATCGGGTTCCTCGCAGGAATAGGCTGCAGCAGGGTAGAAGTGTACCAGCCGCCTGTTATCGCTATTATAATGACGGGCAATGAACTTCAGGAACCGGGAAAACCGCTGGCTTTCGGGCAGGTGTATGAAGCCAATTCGTATCAGCTAAAAGCAGCATTACGGAAAACAGGCATTACGGAAGTAAAGGTCTTCACCTCAGAAGATGATCCTGAAATACTGGCTGAAGTCCTGCGAAAGGCATTGGATGTCAGTGATGTAGTTATGTTGAACGGCGGAGTAAGCGTGGGGGATTATGATTTTGTAACCCATGCAGCAGAAACATGCGGAGTACAGCAAAAATTCCATAAAATCAGGCAGAAACCGGGCAAACCGCTGTTTTTTGGGACTTTTCATGAAAAACTGGTGTTCGGTCTTCCCGGTAACCCGTCTTCATCGCTGACCTGTTTTTATGAATACGTACTGCCTGCAATGGAACAACTGACAGGGCTTCCCGCATCAGTAAGGAAAATGGAAGCCGAAACAAGCCACGACTACAGCAAACCACAGGGCCTTACCCATTTCCTGAAAGCATTTTACAGCGAAGGGAAAGTAACGCCGCTGCATGCCCAGGAGTCCTACCGGCTCCATTCTTTTTCCCAGGCCAACTGCTTTATCGTACTGCCGGAAGAATCGGAGGGATGCCGCAAAGGAGACCATGTGGAGGTTCATCTGCTTCCGGTATAGAAGCATCATAATCATACAAAGTCAGGGTTAACAAACAGGAAATCCGTTTAGGTCCGGCTTATTAAAATTAAAGAACAACTGTAAACAGCCATCGCTGTCAGCCATAGGCCAACATCATTCAAACGAAATCAATGAGTATCGAGCTATTTTATATTATCCTTTTCGCTGTAGCCTTTTTTTATTCCGCAGTAGGGCACGGCGGTGCCAGCGGCTATCTTGCCTTAATGGCCCTCTACGGTGTAACCCCGGAAGAAATGAAGCCTACGGCACTTGTACTGAACCTGTTTGTGTCCCTCACTTCCTTTATCCAGTATTACCGGGGCGGTTACTTTCTTAAAAAATTGTTTATCCCCATTGCTGCTGCATCCATCCCGCTGGCCTTTATCGGCGGCATGATGAGCATCGAAGAAAATATTTATAAAAGGATTCTCGGCATCCTCCTGCTGTTTCCGGTATTCCGGTTTTTCTTTTTCAGGAATGCCGGTGATGATGAGCTGAAAGAAATGAATATTCCGGTAGCCGTAATTACCGGCGGAATCGTGGGACTGCTGTCCGGGATGATCGGGATCGGGGGCGGAATTATCCTTTCACCCATCCTGCTCCTGCTGCGCTGGACCAACCAGAAACAGACTGCAGCCATCAGTGCTGCCTTCATTTTTGTGAATTCCCTGTCCGGACTGGGCGGCATGGTGACCCAGGGAATCCGGTTTACCGATCACATGCTGATGTATGTAGCGGTGGCCTTTACAGGCGGCCTGCTCGGGGCTTATCTGGGCTCGAAAAAATTCAATCAGAACGTATTGAAGTATGTGCTGGCCAGCGTTTTGCTGATGGCATCGTACAAATTGTTATTCACAAAAGCTTAAATATGAAATATACCAGTATTCTTCTTCTTTTCATCACCGTATGGCTCAGCGCACAGAAACTGCCTTCGGTAAAAGTTACAGGTACCATTGAAAAACCGGTCATCGTAAGCCTGGAAGATCTTAAGAAATACGAAACCCATCAGATCACCAGTATCGATATCCTGAACCATAAGCTGGAATTTAAAAAAAACCTGAAAAACCTGAAAGGTGTCCTGTTGAAAGATCTGCTGGAACAGGTGAAATTCAATGCAGCATCTCCCAAAGACCTCAGCATGTTTTATCTTGTGTGTATTGCTGAAGACGGCTACAAGGTAGTGTATTCCTGGAATGAAATCTTCAATTCTACCGCAGAGAAACAGGCGATGCTGATCACCGGTACGGGTGGTACTTCCATTGCAGATAATAAAGAAGGAATTACATTGATTACGCCTGGGGACAAAGCAACCGGAAGGAGGTATGTTAAAAACCTTTCGGAAATCATCATCAATAAAGTAGATTAACCAAGATGGAAATTAAGATCTTCGCTTTTGGACGGATTGCTGAAATTACCGGAAAAGAACTGGCCGTGGCAGCCTCGGATACCGAAAGCCTGAGAACCATACTTGACGGACAGTTTCCGGAACTGTCAGCAATAAAATATGCCGTAGCCGTCAATAAAAAACTGACGGATGGCAATGCAGAACTCAAAGCCGGCGATACGGTGGCGCTGATGCCGCCCTATTCCGGAGGATAAAATCAGGATATGGAACACAATAACGAAAGATATTCACGGCATTACCGCCTTTCCGGCTTTGGAAAACCGGCCCAGGACAGGCTGCTCCGGTCATCCGTACTGGTCATCGGGGCCGGCGGACTGGGCTGTCCGGTGCTGCAGTACCTGGCAGCAGCGGGGGTGGGCACTATCTGGATTGCTGATCATGACCG
>NZ_CAJYMO010000297.1 GCF_913776365.1 uncultured Chryseobacterium sp.
TCCACGTAGTTCAGGATGGCTTGTTGATTACCGGCCAGAATCCGGCTTCCTCGGAAAGTGCAGCTGAAAAGCTCATGGCCGCTTTAACAAAATAAACCAGGATAAAAGGATTGAAGAGATGACAGAACAGAGAAGTAGTTACACTTTCTCTCCGTCTTACGAATAACTATAGACCTGACGGGATTCCAAAAACCCGTCAGGTTTTTTTTTACAGATCTGATCCTGTCTACAGGTCTTTTGAAGTCACCTGGCCGGTCATCTGATAACCATGTTTTTAAGGAGCTTATTCCCGCTATCCGCTGTATCTTTTCCTGCCGCTGCCCGGGCCGTTTCAGGAAAAGGATGCCGCTGCTATCGGGGCTATAAACCTCATACTTGTTCAATAACTGTAAAGTTTTTTCAATAGGAATTCAGCTAATGCCGGTGAAAACCAGAAAGCAAAAGTATTCCGGTACACCACGATTGAAGTGCTAGGGAAATAGGCTTAATTCATTTTAAAATAAGCTTCCGTAAAATATTTGCTGGGCCTGATGTAGGCGGTTTTCCGTTCCGCATCAAAAATCCAGTTGAACCTTTTCAGTACATCGGCTCCGAGATAGCTTGCTTTCTGGGTTTTAAGGTCGCCTGTAAAAAATCCTGCCGGAACCTCTTTCAGTGTAAAGCTTCCGATGTTGAGCAGGGGCAGAATTCCGTTTTTGGTAACAATGCTTTTTCCGGCTGAGTTTCTTAGTGTTTTTTCACCGGTGATTTTCAGCTTTTGGTCGAGGTCTTTTCCATCAGCAAAGGTGTTGCTGTAAATAATCCCGCCGGAATATCCGGATTGCAGAAGAAAATCACCGCTTACGGTTTTTCCGTCAATGACATTTTCTGCCTGGATAAAAAGCTGGCCGTTCCTGTACACCAATGGAACCGCTTGATAACCTTTCAGGTCAGGCATGTTTTCATAAACTAAAAACCGGTGGTTATCATAATCGATCTCAAAAATTCTTCCTTTAAAAATCCCTGTCCCGATCTTTCCGTCGGCCTCGTGGCCGGTAAGCTCATTATCAAAAAACCGGACATTCTGATACGTGTTTTTTCCTGTGGTTATGGTATTGCCGTCACTTATTCCGTCTTTAAAAATGATGTGGTCGGCACTTCTTTTACGTTCCGGAGAAACAGAAGCTTCTTCCATAGCAATCTGGAACATCAGGTCTAAGGAATCTTTATCGTTTACCTGGGTTTTAACAATCAGGTTATTGTACTTCGTCATTCTGAACGGAATAATTTCCTGTGCGTTTATGATGGAGAAAGAAAGTAGAAGGAGTAGAAGTGCGGTTATTTTGTTCATCTGATGATTTTATCGGATGTAAAAATAAAATTAGTTTTTATCCGGACCAAAGAATAACGGGAAAGAAATTTTATATCTTTAAAAACTGAAAACCAATACCATTGGAACCCATGACAAAACATCAGCAGAGAGTCGCCGAAGTCCATCATTTTTTTGACAATAAAGATACTGTTTTAGGATTTAGAAAATTACTGGATTGTGCGATGGACACCCAGAATATGGAGATTTACCGGGAAGCCGTTGCAATTACCGACTGGAAAGAAACCCATAACCGTTCCATTGAAGAACTAATCAGCAGGTCAAAGAATCTGTTAGATAAGATTGGTAAAATCCGCGTGGAAGAGCATTCTGGAACAGATGCTGTGCTCCGTGCGCGGAATATCGTAAAATCATACGGCAGCCGCCACTTTTCTTTAGGTCCGGTTTCTGTAGAAATCCGTAAAGGCCAGGTATACGGTCTGGTAGGAGAGAACGGTAACGGGAAAACCACTTTGCTGAGGATCCTGGCAAAAGAAATTTCTCATGACGAAGGCGAACTGAGCTATTCCTTCGATGAAAATCCGGAAAATGATTACGATCTCCGCACAAAACTCGTCTACATTCCGCAAAGAACGGAAAAATGGTACGGCAGCCTCAAAGATAATCTCAAATTTGTACTCGCCAACTATGGCATTCCTCCCGAAGAGAACGAAACCCGGACTTTAATGATGATTGCCCGTCTCGGCCTCTGGAACTATAAACACCTGAAATGGAATGAGCTTTCCTCGGGTTATAAAATGCGGTTCGAGCTGGCCCGTACCCTGCTAAGGAAACCGGAAATTTTATTGCTTGATGAACCTCTTGCCAACCTGGATGTGCTGGCACAGCAGGTGATTCTGGAAGACCTGAAATCAATTGCCAATTCGGTAAACAACCCGATTGCGCTGATCCTGAGCTCACAGCAGCTGTATGAAGTAGAAAAGATTTCTGATAAGGTGATCTTTCTCAAAAACGGTCAGTACAAAGACAATTCCGAACTTTCCAACAGCGAGAATGACGGATTGATCCTCGAAATAGACACGGCAGATTCAAGGGAAGAGCTCCTGAAGGTTTTTGGAAGTCTTAATCTCGAAAAACTGAACTTCAACGGCGGAATTTATGTCGCTCATTTTTCAGCAGATACGGCATTCCATGAGGTAATGTCGGCACTGGGAAATGCAAAAACGGAAATCGTTTATATCCGGAACATTTCATCTTCCACCAGGAGGTTCTTTGTAAGCTAATGATCTTTAATTCGAAAAAAATGCAAAAAATAAATCAATTCAACCGTTATCTTCTTGAAAAATATCCTACCGTTTGGAATACGAAAATCGTATGGATGCTGCTGGCAGGTATTATTATCCATATTTTATTTTTCATCATCGGTTATGTTTCTCATGCCGACCCCGCATCTTTGCAGAAAATAGATGTAGAAGACGACTATTTCCGTGATGGGATGATCTTTATCCATCTTATCATTTCCGTTCTGATGATTGTGGGCTGGCTTATTATGATGCTTAAAAACAATGCTTTCAAAAACTTTTATCCCTCATCCAAAAGAAAATTATTTTTACAGTTCATACAGTATTTTATTATTCTCTTTGTAAGTACGACGTTTTATTTTTCATATATGTCAGGCTTCAAAATGTTTATTAAAAATAAATATCCGGATCAGCAGATGGCTGAAAATATAGAGGTCATTAATAAAGCCAGTGCTTTTCTTTCCCAGAATCCTGAATATTACACGCTTGACAACAGGACCTTTCCCGGGTATTACAATATTTACTGTGAGACCGACATTAATAAAATAGACCGTAACCAAAAGTATTTTGTGTATTACAACCGGGTTTATCAGTATTATAACCTGTATTCGAAAACGGTCTATAAAAAAGACCACAATGGGGATTTTTTGTTTCCTTCAGGTGAAAACCGGCAGAAACTTGCTTATAATAAGAAAAATGCAAATTCAATGGTCTACTATTTCAAAAAAGAAGTGGTGGATCTGTCGCCTTTTATCAATACAACAGATTTAACGTATTACAATTTTTCAGAGATCTTTTATGAAAATGATCCTCAGGAAAAATCATTTTTCATTTCTGAAGAGCCCTATCGGAATAATGAAGATCATTTAGCTGAAGAGGTTTATAAGAAGAAAAAATTTGAGATCAACAGGCTGACTAAGGAATTACTGAACAGGAAAAAACCGGAGGAAGTAGAAAAGCTTCTGGTGAAGTTCCTTGATATTTCGAAAAAATTCGGCATAAAAAATAACCTCGATGCAAAAGGCTGGCTGAAAATGGTCTATCAGCCCAATGATTTTAAGGTCCGGTATTTCATTCAGAAATACAAACCGGGCCCGGGTAAAGAATACGACCTGAACAAGATGCCATTGGATGAAGAAGGAAATTACGTTTATACCGAAGCGGTTGATGATACTGCTGCATCCGTTGTTGACGGGTCGATAGTCAGCGATTCCGTTCAGATTAGAGATCTCAATCCTGATATTGGAAAACAGCTTTCTCCAGAGCATTATTTTAAAAATAACATGACGGATTATTACTACTATACGAAGGATCTTTCCGATCTTTTGAAGAATGTCGAGCTGATAAAATCAATGGATTTCTTTTCACAGAATATTCACGTGTATATCTGGATTGCGTTCTTCCTGGCGACTCTTGTTTTCAGCTTCAGGATTACGGGACTGAAATCTTTCCTTTTTAGCATGATCAGCGCAGGAATCCTGCTTCTGGCAGTTGTACTGATCTCAGTAC
>NZ_CAJYMO010000298.1 GCF_913776365.1 uncultured Chryseobacterium sp.
GATTGATATGTCGGTTTTCCCGTTTCTGGTAAGCCTTACTTCCCTGCTGGTCCTGACATTTACCGTAGTCAGCATCAAAGCCCGGCAGGCCACGAAAGTAGATCTGGTGAAATACCTGAAATATGAATAGATCCCGGCCCCTTTCTGATCACCGATCCTGAAGACTTATTGTAAACACCTATTTTTTAACCTGAAAATCAAAACTATGTTATACAACTGGCTCAAAATAGCGTTCATCAACTATAAAAAAAACTGGCTGTCCACGCTGATCAATATTCTGGGATTAAGCACCGGATTAAGCGTGTTCCTGCTGATTTTTATCCACTGGCAGGATGAAAGATCGTATGAACAGTGGATCCCGGAAAAAGAGGATATTTATTTTGTAGAAAACAGCAGTCCTTCTTTCGGAATGCAGGCCGTTTCGAGCTATCCGGAACTCTTTGTTTCCAAAGAGAAGTTTCCTGAAATCAGGGAGGTAACCATCTACAATGATTGGGGAAGGAAAAAACTGAGTAACGGCAGCCGGACCGTCTATGCTTTTTCAGCCGCTGCCGAAGGTTCTTTTTTCAACATTTTCCCCTTTGAAAACAGAGCCGGCAATTTCCGGAATGCGTTGGACACTAATGGTGGAATTGCCCTTTCGGAGAAGACTGCCCGGCAGCTGTTCGGGGATGATTATGCCGCTGCCATCGGAAAAACCGTAAGGAATGATTCTGATGAGAAGGAATATGTCGTAACGGCCATTTACCGTGCTCCGGAAAACCATACCGTCTTCAGCCCCGACTTCCTTTTCAGGCATCCTTACCTTGAAGACAGCAAAAACCAGTGGACCAGCTACAGCTACTACGGTTTCTTCAAACTAAAGCCCGGCACGGACCCCAAGGTTCTGGAACAGAAACTTACCCGGCTTATGAACGAACAGGAAAAAAGGGCTGCCATAAAATGGGGCGGTAAAATTGATGAAAAAAATGCGTCCCGCGTTTACCTTACTCCGGTAAGCCAGATGAAGCTGGACGCCAGAAGTGACGGAATCCGTAAAGGAGATAAAAAATCCATCCTGATTTTGCTGGGTTTATCTGTCCTGATTTTGCTGTTATCCGGCATCAATCTCATCAACCTGAAGACAGCACAGGCTTCCCAGCGGGCCAAAGAAGTCGGGATACGGAAAGCTGCCGGCAGCACGAACTCCGCACTGGTCCTGCAGTTTCTGCTGGAGACCTTCATGATCTGCCTGGCGGCGTACCTCATCGCTTTGACTATGATTGAACTCGCGCTCCCTTTTTACAACCGTTTCCTGGATAAAGAAATGAAACTGAATGATCCCCGGATTTTCCTCTATTCAGGAGGGCTGCTGATTCTTTTTGCCATCGTTGCAGGGCTTTTTCCTGCCGTTTATCTCGCCAGTTTCAGGCCCGTCAACACCCTGAAAGGCAATTTTGCCCGGAGCAAAAACGGAGCCCTGTTAAGAAATTCCATCCTGACTTTGCAGCTCGTCATCTCCTCATTTTTCATCATCTGCTCACTGATCATCCATACACAGGTACGCTACATGATGAACAAGGACCTTGGCTTCAGGGGAAAACAGGTCATCCAGGTTGATTTCAAAAAAGCCAACTGGGAAAACAATTTCAATGCCGTCAAATACGGACGGCTGAAAAACGAATTGAAAAAAATACCGGGTGTGGCAGACGTTACCGGATCCATCAATTCCATAGGACGAGGGGCATCCAACTCTTCTGTCGTAAAAAATGCGCTTGATACTACCCGGTCAACTGAAGCCATGCTGGGAGCTGTTGATGAAAACTACCTTTCCTTCTATCACGTCAGATTCATCTCCGGAAGGAATCTGGATTGGAAAAAAGCTTCGGATACCATCAACGGGGCTGTAGTCAACGAAACGTTTGCCGCAAAAATGGGCTACCGGCCTCAAAACATTTTAGGGAAAGAATTCGTTACCGGCTGGGACGGCAAGAAAAAGTACAGGATCCTGGGTGTGGTCAGGGACTTTTACTACGGCGGTGTCGACAAGCCTGTCCAGCCCGTTGTTTTCTTCAATTATAACAGGAACTGGACACAGAACAACATGAATAATGTACAGATAAAGCTGTCGGAGAGCGATATCAGCGGTACCCTGGAGCGCATCAGGAAATTCTGGTCTACCAAAGCAGAACCCGGTTATCCCTATGAATATCAGTTCATCGATAAGCAGTTCGGCGAAACCTTTGAAAAATTCCGGAAACAGCAGATGCTTTTCACTTCACTCAACATCATCGTCCTGGTGATCGCATTATTGGGGCTGTTTGCTTTATCTTCTTTACTGGTGGTACAGAAACTGAAAGCGGTAGCCATCAAAAAAACGCTGGGCGCCAACGAAAGAACCATTGTCTGGGATCTTACCCGGAGGTTTCTTCTGATCTGTGCCCTTGCCGTCCTCATCAGCATGCCCCTGGGATATTATGCAATGAACGAATGGCTGAAAGATTTTGCCTACAGGATCGAAATGCCCGTATGGCCTTACCTGCTGAGCCTCCTGCTGTTACTGTTGCTGACTTTTGCAGTGGTAAGCATCAAAGCCTACAGGGCAACAAAAATCAGCCTTATCAGGTATCTGAAATATGAATGATAAGGGAAGCTCTTCTTTACTGCCTTGTTTAAATTGAATATACACTCATGAAAAAACTATTATTCCTGCTCGTCATGAATCTTTTTCCGGCCCAGCAGAGCTGGAACCTTGCCCAATGCCTGGACTATGCTGCCATGCATCATCCCCTGGTAAAACAGTCTGCCATAGAAATCCGTAAAAACGAAAGACGGGCGGATGCTGCAAGGGGGATGCTGCTGCCTTCTGCCGATATGGGAATCAGTCATCATTACGGGTTCGGGTCTTCCATCAATCAGGACAATAACCAAAGGGAGGTCGTTAACACCCAATACAGCCAATTGTATGCGCAGGCCAGCTGGGAACTGATCAACTGGAGAAATTATCTTAGTATTTCCCTTTCCCGGATCAATAAGGAAACTTCAGTCTACAGGATGAAGAAAGCACAGAATGAAGTGAGCATGAATGTCATCCAGACATTTTTCACCTACCAGAACAGCAGAAGCTGGCTGGAAGTCCTGCAAAGTCAGATCTCCGGAATTGAGGAACAGATTGCCCGTACTGAAAAAGAAGTGGAGATCGGGAACCGGCCGAAAAGCGATGTATATGACATCAGGGCCAACCTGGGCACCATGCAGGAACAATGGGTTTCCGCCAAAAACCTCCGCGACCTTTCAAAAATCAATCTCCTGAACGCCCTGGCCATTACAAGAGATACCCTGGACTTCACTATAGCGGAAGAACCGCTGGAAGAACCGGATTTTAACAGTGATCTGTTTGTCCGCGAACTGCTGGAAAAAAACCCGGCCTACCGGAGTATCACAAAAGAAATAGAGGCCCAGCAGAAAAACACGGCCCTGGCAGGATCTGCCTATCTTCCAACCCTGAACGGCTCATATACCTGGTCCAGCTTCTACAACAGGATTCTGGGCCAGGATGCCGCTCCTTTCCGGGATCAGATCGGCAATAATAAAAACCAGCAGGTGACACTCAGCCTGAATATTCCGGTGTTCAACAGATTACAGATAAAAAACAATGTGGAAATCGCTAAACTGAATGTGATCAATACCTGCTATGAGAGGGATATCATCAGCAATGATTTAATAAAAAGCATCAATTCGATCCGGGCAGAATTTCTGAATGCACGGGAAAAATACCGCCTGCTGCAAGGCAATTTTGAAAACCAGCAGCTTTCATTCGGTAAATCCGAAGAAAAATATAAGGAAGGACTGATGGATGCCTATACCTTTTTTATTGTAAGAAACAACTGGCTCCAGGCTAAGTACAACCTGATCAGCAGCAAAAATGAAGTTTTACGGCAGACTGAACTTCTTAAAATATTAAAAACGGAAAAATAAGCAGGTTGTTTTAATAATTTCTGTAATAATAATTGTTAATTATGTTAAATTTAAATCATATTCCGTATTTATGATGATTTTCGTTTTTAATGGCTTACCTTTATCCGGAAAATTTGAATTATAAAACACAAATCCCTTGATATTTGGTATTTACAGGCAGTGTCTATTTACAATAATCTGCGGCAATTTCCATTCAGAAGGAAAAGCTGCCGGAGGTATGATCATACCGCCACTCCGTTATCTCCCGTTATCAAGGATTAGCATCTTATCTGTACATGACAAGCAAAATCACCGGTGTAGGAAAATACATCCCTTCAGAAACCATTACCAACTTATTTTTTGACAAACACACCTTCATGAATGAACAGGGTGCTGTACTTAAGGATGACAATGCTTCTATCACCAGCAAACTGCAGAAAATTACC
Source organism: uncultured Chryseobacterium sp. (assembly GCF_913776365.1). Taxonomy (GTDB): domain Bacteria; phylum Bacteroidota; class Bacteroidia; order Flavobacteriales; family Weeksellaceae; genus Chryseobacterium. The sequence goes on from NZ_CAJYMO010000298.1 coordinate 4,383, forward strand.
GGAATTGAGGAACGCAGATATGCAGGTTCCGGTCAGGTTACTTCCGACCTTGGCCTTATCGCCGCACAAGCGGCACTGGAAGATTCCGGAATAGATCCGGAGACCCTGGACTATATTATTTTCGCCCACAATTTCGGGGATGTCCGCTACGGTACCGTACAGTCTGATGCCGTTCCCAGCCTCGCGTCCCGAGTAAAGCACCTGCTGAAAATCCGGAATAACTTCTGTGTGGCTTATGACGTCCTTTTCGGATGTCCGGGATGGATTGAAGGGGTAATACAGGGGCATGCCTTCATCAGGTCCGGGATGGCAAAAAAATGCCTGGTCATCGGTGCGGAAACGCTTTCGAGGGTATCGGACGTCCATGACCGGGACAGTATGATTTATGCTGACGGTGCCGGTGCAGTAGTATTGGAAGCCAGTGCAGATGATCATTCGGGAATCAAATCCCATCTCTCCGCTTCTTTTACATTTACTGAAAAAGATTATCTCTATTTCGGAAAATCCTATAATAACGAAAGCTGTCCGGATACGAAATACATCAAGATGGACGGAAGAAAGATTTATGAATTCGCCCTTTCCAATGTTCCCGAAG
>NZ_CAJYMO010000299.1 GCF_913776365.1 uncultured Chryseobacterium sp.
ACCTCAGCCTGAAAAATTCACTTGCGAAGCAAAATTGACCGTTCACCATTCACGCTTTGGCATCTGAAAAAGCAGAAATCAGGGGGAACAGCTTTTTTCAGTATCTTTCAGGAAATTATTCTATGAAAAACATATTCTTTATTCTCATGGCTTCGGTTTTCTTGCTTTCCTGCAAATCCAAGAACGACAAAATCAAAGATTTCGTGGCAATGTACAACCGGTCATCTACCATGATCAACAGTCCGATGGTGAGGTCCACCTCAGCAGTTTCTTCAAAAGAGGATGTTGTGGATATTTACGTCAAAACAACATTAGCGAAAGATGAAACGGAAAGTCAGTTTATGGGCGCTTCAATTCCTGATCTTCTGGGCAAGGCTATTTCCAGTGAAGAACCGGGAAAGGAGCTTCTGTCAAAAGGAGTGAAATTCAACATCCGGATTTATGACATTAATGACAGGATCATTACCGGGAAGACCATCGATAAGAATAACCTGAAGGTATCCGGTGACCTGAAATCCATTGCTGAAGGAAACCGGCCTACTTCCGCTGAGCTTAATGAGCTGCTGGAAACTTTTAACAAAAACCTTCCGGTTACCGACCCTTCTACCGGCACGAAAACCCTCAGCATCAAAGCCGATACCGAAAATAATATTGTCTATACCAACGAGGTGACCGGAGAGACGAAAGAACTGATTACCGGCGAAGGCGCGGAAAAAGTGATGAAGGATGAAATGCTGAGATCCCCGCAGGTAAGAAGTGTCTTTTCAAGAGCCGACGTTCTGGGTATACGACACCTCAAATACGTGTATCAGGATTCCAAAGGCCATGTGATCAAAGAAATTATCCTTACCAAAGAAGACCTTCAATAATATACTGAATTATGGAAAACAAACCCGCGTGGCGCTCCCTGCTTTCGATAGGGATCATTTTATTTGCCGTCATCAGGATCGCACTCACCTGTAGCCGTTCCTCAGAAAGTTCCTACACCGAAAGCACTGAATACCAACGGCTGACAAACAGCCTGAGGGAAGGCGCATTGCTTAAGCAAAGAAAGGAGAAAACGGCTTCAAACCATCTTTTTTATGAAAGTTATGACAGCATCAGAAAACTCACTCCGGAAGAGAGGAAAAGGTTCGGAGTGACGGAAACGGAAAAAGACTCGCTGGTACCGCTGGATCTGTCAGCTAAAATCAAGGTCGAAAAGAACAGCTTCATCCAGAAGAATTATGACGATACCCTGAGCATCGCTGTCAAGTTCCCGGACGATACGTCCCTGTTCATGCACAGTTACGGAGGCTCCGGGGCATTGATGGATAATTTTAAAAGCGTGAAAAAAGGCAGGGAACTTGAAAACATTTCCTTTACCGTCAACAAGCCTGACTCCAAATTCCTGAGTTACCGGTATACCGTCAATGGTAAAAAATGTAACGGTATTGCCATGATGGGCAAAGAAAACAACCGTTTCACCTTTATAGAATTTGAAAGCGGGGATCTTCCGAAAGAAGCACTGGAGCTGAAGGCAGTAACCGCATTGGCAGGAATGGCAAAATAAGAGGCGGCTGTTAAATCTCTTCCTCTTATATGAGCTCATTTATACAAATATCGTAAAGAATGCCAAAAACGGCATCCTTTATTTGAAATGATTTTAAGTATTGAAACTGGCATAACATTCTGTGGTATTTGATAATAAAAAGTTCATGTTCAGGTTTCCGGTATTAAAATTCAGTTCATATCAGACCCCTAGTTTTGCAGCATCGAAATAATAGGAATTATGAAAATCTACAAAACCATCGGTGTCCTGTTTCTGACAGCCGCCCTTTTTCAGCACTGTAATGATGATGAAACCGTTGACAATAGGGACAACCCGGTCAGCACGACAGTCAAAATTGAAAACTTTTCCAAAGAGCCGGCTTTTGCCTATGGTATGAGCGGCTTTGAAAACCTGAACATTACCACTTTACTTTCCAGCTCCGATGTTCTGGCAGGAAGCCCGAACTTTGTTTTCGCAGGCCAGCCGGACGGAATGGGAATTATGAAAGACCCGAACTCTGATGGCTACCTGATGATCACCAACCACGAAATTACCAAATCGGTTTCGAGAGTATATCTGGATAAAACTTTCAGGCCCGTAAAAGGGGAATATATCCTAAACGGAATCGGTGGAATGACCAGATTGTGCTCTGCTACCCTGGCTACTGTTGCAGAACACGGTTTCAGTGCATTTCTCACCGCAGGGGAATCCGGTGAGGAAAGCATGGTGCACGCGCTCAATCCACTGGCAGCCGTTTCCCAGGCAGCTGACCAGTCAAGGGTCAAGCCTGCTTTGGGAAAAGCTTCAATGGAGAATGCCGTTCCGCTTCCGAAAGATGTTTCCAACGGGAAAACCTACATAATGATCGGTGAAGACCAGTCGTTCGGTTCTTCCCATCAATCTGCCGGTCAGCTGATCATGTACGTATCCGATACGCAGGGCGACCTGAACAACGGCAAACTTTACGCTCTGAAAAGAACCAACAGCAATTATACGGAAACCGACATGACCAAAGGGAACCAGTATGATGTGGAATTTGTGGAAATTACCAATGCCAAAAACCTTACCGGTGCCCAGATCAACCAGAAAAATATCGACAATAACGCAATCCGGTTTTCAAGGGTTGAGGATGTGGATTACAGGAAAGGAGCCGGGAAAGGAAGGGAAATTTATTTTACCGCTACCGGTGAATCTTCGGATGGCGTGAACCCCAAAGCGGGGCTTACCATGTGGGGAAGAGTGTATAAACTTGTCTTGAACGAAAGCAATATGCTCACCGGAAAACTTGAAGTGGTGGCGGAAGGAGATTCCAATCCGGGAAGCAACCTGATCAATCCGGACAACCTTTGTGTAACGGAAAATTATGTATACATCCAGGAAGACGGCGATTCCTACTATCCTGCCGCTACCCACGATTCGTACATCTGGCAGCTGAACATCAGCACCAAGCAGTACAAGCCTTGGCTGAACATGAAACACAACCGGAACGATACGGCATGGCAGACGGCCTATAACCAGTCCGGACAGCTTACAAAATGGGGATCATGGGAATACGGTGCGATGATCGATATCTCGGATATCATCGGTGTCCCGAATACGTTTGCCGTAAACATCCATTCCCACACCTGGCAGAAAGACGGTTTTGCCAATGCTGACGGTGCGGGTGTAAATACCAACAAAGAAGGCGGACAGACCCTGATCATCAGAAACGTTCAGAAATAATTTTATCATCAATTTATAACAGGTATCAGTAGGAGAAATCCTATTGGTACTTTTTCATAGGTAATGAAAATCATCTGTAAATACCCATTGGCCGTTTTTCTTTCCATCACCTTTGCCATATTCGGGGCCCTGCAGTGCGCGCAGCCTCAAAAGCCGGTACAGGAAGACCTTGGGGAAGTTAAAAAAGAAATCTTCAGGAACAATGCCGGTTTTCTGAACCACATCAATGAGCTGATGAAAATGGTTTCGGAAAAAAACCCGGACCAAGCTGCCCTTCAGAAAAAATTCGGCACACTGAGAAGATCTTATAAAAAAATGGAATGGGCAGTGGAATATTTCCTTCCTCAGACCGCCCGCTTTATCAACGGCCCTGCCCTGCCCGAAATCGAGATGCAGGAACATACCGAGATCGAACCCGAAGGACTGCAGGTGCTGGAAGAACTGCTCTACCCTTACGACCCGGCGAATAAGGAAGAGATAATCCGGATGCTGAAAAACCTGACGAACAAAAGCAATGCTGTGAAAGTGAATTTCCAGGCCATTACCATTTCCAGAGACCAGGTTTTCGATGCACTGAGACAGGAAATCTTCCGGATTTCCAGCCTGGGGATTGCCGGTTTTGACACGCCGGTTTCAGGGACTTCGCTTCAGGAAATGCCCGACGCCCTAGAGGCTGTGAAAACTACTTTGCAGCAGATTGCCACCGGGAAGTCAAAGGAAAAGGCACTTCTAAAAATCAGCACGGCGATTGACAGGGCAAATGCTTACCTGAAAAAGAATGCTGACAAAAATACCTTTGATTATATCCGCTTCATTCCGGAACATCTCAATCCCATTGCTTCGATGATGATCGATTTCCGGGGGCAGGAGGAAATTCCGGC
>NZ_CAJYMO010000300.1 GCF_913776365.1 uncultured Chryseobacterium sp.
GTGCTGCGGCGTTTTTTCTTTTGTTCGAAGTCATGAATGCCCAAAAAACAGGGAATACGAAACCTGCCAGTGACTCTGCCAAGACTAAAGTTCTGGAAGAAGTCGTGGTAGTAGGCTATGGAACGCAAAAAAGGAAAGATATTACCGGATCTGTAGCTTCTGTCCCAAAAGATCGGTTTCAAAATTTGCCCATAACCAATATTACCCAAGCGATGCAGGGTACTACAGCAGGGCTTAGCATTGCAATAGGATCTTCGGTTCCCGGGAGTACAGGATCTTTCCAAGTTCGAGGACTCAATTCTATAACGGCAAGTAAAACACCACTTATTGTGATGGATGGTTCCATATTTTATGGCTCGTACAACGATATTAACCCCCGGGATGTAGAATCCATACAGGTCTTGAAAGATGCTTCTGCCGCAGCCATCTACGGAACCTCAGGGACAAACGGTATTATTTTGGTTACGACCAAAAGAGGAAAAACCGGAAAACCGTCTATCAGCTACAGTGTATCCAGTTCAATCGATGATATAGCCCATAAACTGAAACCGATGGGGCCTGACGCCTACGTACAGAAGTATGCAGATTATATCCGTGAGCGGGGTTTAACACAAACACAAGTGCTGCCCAACCAGAGTGAAATCGATAATTATAATAAAGGAATTACAACAGATTGGCTGAAGACCGTTACCCAGCCCGGAAGCACGAACGAACATAATTTGAATATTTCTGGAGGAACGGAAAATGTGAAATATTACGTGTCCGGAGGATATCTTGATCAGGACGGAGTAGTAAAGGGATATCAGTATCAGCGGTTCAGCTTCAGAACCAATTTGGATATTACAATAAACAAATGGCTGAAAACAGGAACTAATGTTTTCTTTGTTAACAACAACTATAGTGGCGGAAGAGCCAATCTGCTTTATGCTACCGCCATGAGTCCGTATTCCGTACCATATAATGCTGATGGAAGTTATAATATTTTCCCGATGAGTCCGGAGTTGCTGTATACCAATCCTTTGTTAGGTCTTGCAACAGAACGTAAGTCCGTAGCCAAAAACTTTTCCGGAAATGCATATATGGAAATCAATCCGGGGATTAAAGGGTTAAGCTACAAAATGATTGCCACCTATGCTCTTAATACCAATGCTACCGGTAGTTATACGGGAAGAAAAGCAAACGATAATGTTGGAACTGCAACGAAATATGATAACCAATATGATGACTGGAATTTGGAAAATATCCTGACCTATAACCGGGAATTCGGAAAACATCATGTGGATGCAACTTTATTGTATGGTGTCTATGAAAAGAAATTCAATGACACGTGGGCTCAGGGAATAGGATTCTTTACGGATGATTATTCGTACAATAATATCGGAGCTGCCACATCAAAAAATGCATCCTCTTCTGCTTCGAGAAAATCACAGCTTTCCCAAATGGGCAGAATCAATTACTCTTATGACGGCAGGTATTCATTAAGTTTTACCACCCGTAGGGATGGTGCTTCCCCATTTGGTGCAAACACAAGCAAATATGCGGTATTTCCGGCAATGGCTTTGGGATGGAATATTAATAATGAAAGTTTCCTCAAAAACTCTAACTGGATTGAACAGTTGAAACTGAGATTCTCTTTAGGAGAAACCGGTAATCCTGGTATTGACTCTTATGGAACATTAACTCTTTTAGGAACATCCCTTTATCCGTTCAGTGGTAGTGTTCTTACCGGAACTTATCTGGGAGGCATCGGGAATGCCAATCTGAAATGGGAAACCACTAGAACCATGAACATCGGTTTGGATTTTAGTTTCCTAAACCACCGAGTCAGTGGTTCCGTAGATCTATACCAGAGTAAAACAAGAGATTTGCTATTGCAAAGAAACATTCCTAACATTACCGGGACCAGTAGCATTATTGACAACATCGGAAAGCTGGAGAATAAAGGTATAGATGTTTCCTTGAACACGGTAAACATCAAAACAGAAAACTTCAAATGGGAAACCGGTATTGTCTTCTCAGCATACAAGAACAAGATTACAGAACTGTACGGAGATGGCAAAGATGATATTGCCAACGGATGGTTTATCGGGCAATCTTTAGGAGCGGCTTATACCTATAAGATGGTCGGTATATGGCAGCAAGGGGAAGATCCTTCCAAATGGGATCCTACTGCAAAACCGGGAGATATTAAATTTGCAGACACGAACGGTGACGGAAAGATAACAGCTGAAGATAGGGTTATTCAGGGGAAAACTTTACCAGATTGGACAGGAGGACTTACTAATACGTTCACCTATAAAAATGTTTCGTTAAGTATTTTTATCCAGACGGTTCAGGGACTTCTTAGAGGAAATAATGACATTAGTTACGGCGACGAAATCGGAAGGAGAAATACTCCTCAGCAAGTAGGCTACTGGACTCCTGAAAATCAAAGTAATGATTGGCCTTCACTAGTCTATAACAATACAAGAGGATATTGGTTTCCAAGAGATGCAAGTTACATAAGGCTTAAAGACATAAGATTAAGCTACAACTTCCCGGCTTCTCTGTTAGAGAAAACAAAGATCCAGAACCTGGTGATCTATGTTGCCGGAAGAAATCTGTATACCTGGACCAAGTGGATTGGCTGGGATCCTGAAAGCAATCAGTCTCCGAGGGGATCAGGAGATTTTAATAATAACTACCCTTTAGCACGTAATTTTGCAATAGGATTAAACATAACATTATAAACGATAATTATGAAAAAAATAATAAAATCAACATTTATCCTGATGCTACCGCTTTTCATTGCGAGTTCGTGTAGCGATTCTTTTTTGGACGAAAATCCGCCATCTGCCATTAGTGCTGACAAAATGGATAATAAGCTTACATTACAAGCTGCCGTTATTGGGCTCTACCAGAACTTAAGCAACTACTATACACAGAGTGATTGGCAAGGTTGGGTATCTGTATGGCAGGTAGGTACTGATATTGTATGGCCGCAGGAGATACAGGGAGTAGAAATCCCTTATTATAATTATTCTTTGCTTACCTCTACAGACGCGGCGGCGGCTAGGCTTTGGGCGCATAACTACAATATCATCAGAAATGCCAATGCTATTATTTACAATATTGATAATACTCCTATTTCTGATATGACTGATGAAGAAAAGAGAGTATACTCCGCAGAAGCTAAATTTTTCAGAGCCTATGCTTACAATAGTTTGGTGACGTTTTATGGAGCAGTTCCTTTAATTACTCAACCTATCATAACACCCAGATATGATTTTGTTAGAACTCCGCTTGATCAGGTTAATGCACAGATTAAGACAGACCTTTTATATGGTGTCAGCAATTTAAGGGATGTTGACGGGAAAATTAATAGTCAATCTGTTCCGGAACAACGTATAACAAAAGATGTAGCCAGGCAGTTATTGGCGAAAGTATATTTAAGAACCAATGAGCCGGCTTTGGCAGAAGCACAATGCGATGCCATTATCAACAGTGGAAAATACTCTTTGATCAATGCAAGATATGGTGTGAAGGCAAGCAACCCGGGAGATTATTTCTCTGACATGTTCTTCAAAGGAAACCAGCGCAGGTCTCAGGGGAATAAAGAAGCCATCTGGGTATTGGAGAATGAAAACCCGAGCATTGTTGTGAACGGAAGCAGTGGAAGTCCTCAGCAGCGTCGTGTATGGGGTGGTGGTTATCATAATATCAATGGGATGGTTCCTGCAGACACACTGGGAGGAAGAGGGCTTTCCAGAATCCGCCTCAATAACTGGGTATTGTACAAGCTATATTCCCAAGGCGATATGAGAAACTCCAAATATACCATCCACAGACAGCATTATTTTAACAATCCTGCTTCAAAATACAATTCCATTAAGGGGCTTCCGGTTCCTTACGGACAAAATGCACAATACACCTTGTCAGACGGAACCACTGTCAATATAGCCAAATCTGATACGCTTGCTAAAATCAATCCATACACCTTAAAGTGGGGTGCTTATGATCCTAATGACGTATTCGGTTTCGGAATGTGGAAAGATTTTATTATCATGAGGTTAGGCGAAACCTATCTGCTGAAAGCCGAAGCCCAGGTAAAACAGGGAAATACCTCAGGAGCGGCGGCATCCATCAACGTACTGCGTACCCGGGCACAGGCCCCTCAGGTATCTGCTTCCC
>NZ_CAJYMO010000301.1 GCF_913776365.1 uncultured Chryseobacterium sp.
CTCCTGATAACCTGGCCTGTCATGTCAATATGTCTATGATCCAATGTATTGAATTTTTTATTTAAAGAATCGGCGATCAAAAGGTCTTCGCCGTAAAATTTCGTGTCATTTCTGTTGATATCCAGCACCATATAGAACTTCTGATGCTCGCTTTCGGCGGAATCCATTTTTGCCTGCAATTCATAGATATACCGGTGGGTCTGGGCCTGAAAAAAATTCACGATAATAAGGAAGCAGGATAACAACAGTGCTCTCATAAACAGGAGTATAAGGGTTCAGTACAAATATAATTATTTATACCCTTCAAAAAACGGAAAAGATGTATTTTCGTCGGGCAGCTCCGCAATGGCACCTCTCTTGCACGCCATTGCCGTATATATTTAATTCCTATGAAAAAACTGATTGCAACAACAGTATGCCTTGCCGGACTGGCAGCCTGCAGTAAACCGGCCAAAACAACAGAGGAAAAGACCGAGCCCGCACCAAAAGCCGTGGGCGCAGATAAAGACAGCCACGGGTGCAAAACTTCAGCGGGCCAGACCTGGAGCGAACTGAAACAGAATTGCATCCAGGTGTTCAACGAAGGCTTCCGGCTGAACCCCGTAGACCCGCCGAAAGATGCCGCCGTCATCAGCGCATTTATTATACTCAGTACCGATCAAAGCAAACTGGAGCTTTTTTTGCCGGATGACGCAGGCCAGCAAAGCCTGATCCTTAATAAGACCGGTAAAGATCTGTATGAAAGTGGCCCGTATAAGTATGATTCAAACAAATCTATACTCTACATGAACGGCGCAGAAAAATACAAAGGGAATGTAGAATAATCTTTTCATGATCTCCTGCGTATCAGGAAATTATGACACAAAGCCTTTACGGGCTTTTTTTGTCACTCCCATCCTGTATTTAGCATCAGCCGTGAAGAAGATAATGAATGTTCCGTTATGGCCGGGTTACCTAAGGTCCTACAGGCATTGCCGTTTTGTATTTGGAGATTTCAAGGTACCCGATTGGAATTACTGTTATATTTTTTTAATTTATTATTTTTTATTTACTTTACCTTACGTAAGAGTGAATGAAGATTAATTATAATCCTTATTTTCCGGATATCTGAAAACATAATAACTGCTGATTACCTTGATACCATTAGAAAAACATAGAGATCTTATCTCTTATATTGATACGGAGATTGAACCTGCCCACCGCAAGATCCTTGATATAGGAGCAATAAAAGAAGACGGAAGTTCCTTTCATCAAACTTCCGTCACAGGATTTATCCGATTTATTGAAACCACCCGTTTTGTCTGTGGCCATAATATTCTGAACCATGACATTAAATATATCGGCGAAGCTGTCCGCGATGCAGGGATCCCTGCTGAAAATATCATAGATACCCTGCCCCTTTCTCCTTTATTATTCCCTGCAAAACCCTATCATGCTTTATTAAAGGACGACAAAATACAGACGGATGAGGTGAATAACCCTCTTAATGATTCCATCAAAGCAAAGGAGCTGTTCCATGATGAGATAAAAGCCTTCTACAATACTGACGAGCCCCTCAGGCAAATTTTCTACCTGTTGCTGAAAGACGAAAAAGAGTTCATGGGCTTCTTCCGTTTCACCGGATATACCGCTACGCATCATGACATCGAACCGCTGATACGCCACAGATTCAGGAATGAGATTTGTGATGATGCCGATCTGAAAAAAATGATAGAGACGCATGCCGTGGAATTAGCTTATTGCCTGTCGCTTATCCATTCATTTGTAAATCATAAAAAAATTCATTCCATTACTCCGCCCTGGGTATTGAAGAATTATCCTGAAGTGGAAAGGCTGATGCTCTTACTGAGAAATAAGCCCTGTCTCATAGGTTGCGCCTATTGCCTTGAGGCACTGGATGTATTCAAAGGGCTGAAAAAGTATTTCGGCTTCAATTCATACCGTACCTATGGGGGCGAAGCTCTTCAGGAAAAGGCAGTACTTGCAGCTGTACACAGTAAATCCTTACTGGCAGTATTTCCTACGGGTGGCGGAAAATCCATCACCTTCCAGGTACCTGCCCTGATGAGCGGAGAAAATTCCGGAGGTCTTACGGTTATTATTTCGCCGTTGCAATCTTTGATGAAAGACCAGGTGGATAACTTGGAAAAAAACAATTTAACCGATGCCGTTACGATCAACGGCCTGCTCGACCCTATCGAAAGAGCCAAATCGTTCGATAGGGTGGAAGACGGATCCGCCTCACTTCTGTATATTTCCCCGGAATCATTGCGTTCGAAAAGTATAGAGCGGCTGATGCTGGGAAGAAAAATCATCCGCTTCGTTATCGATGAAGCCCATTGTTTTTCCTCCTGGGGACAGGATTTCAGGGTGGATTACCTGTATATTGGCGATTTTATAAAATCCATCCAGCAAAAGAAAAATCTCGATTACAGCATCCCCGTTTCCTGTTTTACCGCTACAGCAAAACAAAAAGTGATAGAAGATATCCGGGCGTATTTCAAAGAAAGGCTGAACCTTGATCTTGAGCTGTTTACCTCAAAAGCATCGAGGACGAATCTGCAGTACAAAGTTTTTGAAAAAGCAAATGAAGAGGAAAAGTACCAGGCCGTCCGCGACCTGATTGAAGAGAAAAGCTGTCCGGCTATCATTTACGTTTCCAGAACAAGAAAGGCCTATCTGCTGGCTGAAAGATTAAGCAACGACGGTTTTGATGCAAAGCCTTATCACGGAAAAATGGATAAGCAGGAAAAATCTGAAAACCAGGATGCCTTCATCAGTGGTAAAACGCAGATTATGGTGGCTACTTCTGCTTTCGGAATGGGAGTGGACAAAAAAGACGTGGGCATGGTGATTCATTACGAAATTTCGGATTCGCTTGAAAACTATGTCCAGGAAGCAGGAAGAGCAGGAAGAGATGAAAATATAGTTGCCGAATGCTTCGTACTTTTCAACGAAGAGGATCTGAGTAAACACTTTATACTGCAGAATCAGACCAAACTGTCTATTAAGGAAATACAGCAGGTCTGGCAGGCAATCAAAGCCATTACCCGATTCCGGTATACGGTTTCCCAATCTGCATTGGAAATCGCCAGAAAAGCAGGCTGGGACGATAATATCATGCATATTGAAACAAGGATAACAACAGCTATTGCCGCCCTGGAAGACGCAGGATACCTTAAAAGAGGACAAAATATGCCCAGGATTTTTGCCAACAGCATTTTAACAAAAAATGCCCAGGAAGCTATTGATAAAATTAATCGGTCTGTAAGGTTCGGGGAAAAACAAAAAGAGAAAGGAATCAGAATCATCAAGAAACTTTTTTCGAGCAAAAGCAGGAAGCAGTCCAATGAAGAAACTGCAGAATCCAGGGTTGATTATATCAGTGACCACCTGGGTATTGTAAAGGAAGAAGTCATCCATATTATTAATCTTCTCAGGGAAGAAAAAATTTTAGCTGATACAAAAGACCTTACCGCTTTTATAAAAAGAGGGGAAAATAAAAACCGTTCGCTCACCATAGCGGAGAATTTCTCCAGAATTGAAAGCTTTCTGCTTCCGTTTATAGAACAGGAGGAAAAGGTTTTTCACCTGAAAGAGCTGAATGAAAAAGCGGAACTGGCAGGATGTATAAACTGCAGTACGCAGCGCATTAAAACCGTCTTCAATTTCTGGTCCATCAAGAACTGGATCAGAAGGCACAGCATGGAATATTCTAAAAACCATGTGGCAGTGGCAGCTTTATATCCTGAGGAATTATTAAAGGACAAACTTGAAAAGAGACATGAGCTGGCAAGCTTTATTGTAGAATTCCTATACGGCAAAAGCCTTTCGGAAGCTTCGGAAGAGGAAGCCGGAAAACAGGAAGTGCTGATCGCATTTTCTGTTCATGAACTGAAATCCGCTTACGAAAACAGCCGTAACCTTTTTAAAAAGGAAATTGGTATTAAAGATGTTGAAGAGACCCTTTTCTATTTGTCAAGAATTGAAGCCATAAAAATAGAGGGCGGTTTTATGGTCATCTATAACCGGCTGACCATTGAGCGTACCGAACAGAACAATAATAAAAGGTATACAAAGGATGACTATCAGAAGCTGAATCAGTTTTACGAAAATAAAATCCAGCAAATCCATATCGTGGGGGAATATGCCAAAAAAATGATTACCGACTACCGGAATGCCTTACAATTTGTGGAAGATTACTTTCAGTTAAATTATGCATCTTTCCTCGCCAAATATTTTAACGGCAGCAGGCAGCAGGAGATCGGCCGTAATATTACACCTTCCAAATTCAGACAGCTTTTCGGGGAACTATCCCCTACCCAGCTTAAAATCATCAATGATAAAGAAGCACAGCACATTGTTGTGGCTGCCGGGCCCGGCAGCGGAAAAACCCGGGTACTTGTCCATAAACTGGCCGCTCTTCTTTTAATGGAAGATATAAAACAGGAGCAACTGCTGATGATTACGTTTTCCAGAGCGGCTGCAACGGAATTTAAAAAGCGGCTGATCAAGCTGATCGGGAATGCGGCTCAATTCGTGGAAATAAAAACTTTTCATTCCTACTGTTTTGATTTATTGGGTAAAGTCGGAAACCTCGAGAAGTCTGATCTCATTATCAAAAGAACCATCGAAAAGATCAAGAACGGTGAGGTGGAAGCCAGCAGGATTACCAAAACCGTACTGGTTATTGATGAAGCCCAGGATATGAACGAGGATGAATACAGGCTTATCAGTACATTGATGGAGCAGAATGATGATATGCGGGTAATTGCGGTAGGCGATGATGATCAGAATGTTTATGAATTCAGAGGGGCCAGCTCAAAATATCTGGAAGCACTGATATCATCCGATAATGCCGTTAAACATGAACTCGTTGAAAATTACAGAAGCAAAAATAACCTGGTAGCCTTTGCCAACGGGTTTGTGGAACAGATTCCGAACCGGCTGAAAGACACTCCTGTCATACCCGTGCAGAACGATCACGGTAAAATAAAAATAGTACATTATGACAACAGAAACCTTATTGTTCCTATGATCAGCGATCTGTTGCATACAGATATTGCCGGAACAACCTGTGTGCTGACAAAGACCAATTACGAGGCATTGCAGATTACAGGATTGCTCTTAAAAAACAGCATCCCTGCAAAACTGATCCAGACCAATGACAGTTTCAATATGTACCACCTTGCGGAAGTCAGATTTTTCCTGAACCGTCTGGATATACACGGCGACACTTTCACCATCAGCGATGAAGTATGGGATAGAGCCCGGAAAGAGGTGAAAGATAAATTTCATAACAGTAATAAGTTAGAGATCTGCATCAACATTATTGAAGAATTTGAAGCCACCAATACCAGAAGAAAATACAGATCCGATCTGGAGGCATTCATCAGGGAATCCAGGCTGGAAGATTTTTTCAGCGGGAAGGGAGAAACGGTGTTTGTTTCAACTATTCATAAGAGCAAGGGGAGGGAATTCGATAATGTATTTCTACTGCTGGAGAATTTCAGTCTCTCAACAGATGAGGCTAAAAGGCAATTGTATGTAGCCATGACAAGAGCGAAAAATAACTTAACCATCCACACGGATGCTAAATTCCTTTCTCACCTCTCCGTCGATCATGTAACAACGATCGAGGATAAGAAAATGCATGACCAGCCGGAAGAACTGGCCATACATCTGACATATAAGGATGTATGGCTGGACTTTTTTAAAAATAAGCAGCATCTGATCTCCGAGCTCGTCCCCGGCGACTTCCTGATCCCGCAGGGAAATGAATGTATCAACTCCCGTCACCAGCCTGTTTTAAAATTCTCCCAGCATTTTATCGAAAGAATCGGGAATATTAAAAAAAAGGGATATCAGCTGAAAACGGTCAAAGTGAATTTTATTATATACTGGTTAAAGGAAAATGCATCACAGGAAATAAAAATTATTTTACCGGAAGTATCTTTTAGAAAAACCGGGGCTTCTCAGATCAGATAATCAGGCTTACCGTATGCCATGAGCTTCCGGATGTACGTGATGTGGGTATAGCCATCTCTGCAACCCGCAGCTGCTTTTATAAAAAAAATACCCTCCTTCCATTTTGGCTACGGTAATTACCATTCAGACTTCTTCAGTGATCTGCCGGTGTGATACCTTTACCGTATTAAATCCAAAAAACTATGGACAATACGATTTTTATCACCGGAGCTTCATCCGGAATCGGAAAAGCAGCGGCCCGGCTGTTTGCTTCAAAAGGCTGGAATGTTATTGCCACCATGCGTACCCCGGAAAACGAAACGGAACTCAATCAGTTGCAGAACGTTACCGTACTGCAACTTGATGTAACCCAACTGCAGCAGATCCATGAGACGGTACGGAAGATCCTGGACACACATCAGGTAGACGTGGTTTTCAACAATGCGGGCTATGCCCTGATGGGAGCACTGGAAGCGGTTTCAGATGAGGAGATCCGGGCCCAGATGGAAACGAACTTCTTTGGGGTGGTAAGGGTAACGAAAGCCTTTATCCCGTATTTCAGGGAAAAAGGAAAGGGATTGTTTATTACCACAGGTTCTTCTGCAGGCCTGGCAGGATTCCCGATGGGTTCCGTCTACGACGCCAGCAAATGGGCGATCGAAGGATGGAGTGAAAGCCTTTCATATGAACTGGCAGAATTCAATATCGGCATCAAGACCATTGAACCCGGCATGGTGGCTACGGAAATCATGAACAAATCCCCGATGGTGGCCCATCCTGCCTATGACAGGCTTCTGAATAATTTTATAACAGCCATTACCCGGCAGGAGATTATGACCACTCCGGAGCAGATTGCCGAAGTCGTGTACGGAGCTGCCACGGACGGATCAAAAAAGCTGAGGTATGTCTGCGGCGAAGATGCCGTTGCCCTATACCGCCACCGCCTTGAAGTGGGTGACGAAGCCTTCCGCGAGGGGATTTTTGAAATGATGAACAGCGGAATATCAATTGGTTAAATCTATAAAATCTAATGGCCAGTGGAATTCCGGCCATTAGATTTTACGTATATTTGGAAATATGAAACCTCAAGAAACCAATCATCTCCGGCATTTCCGCACGCTCTCCGGGATGCATCAGGAGCTGAATTTGCCCGGACCGGCGCATCCTCTGATCAGCCTGCTGGATTACCGGGAAGTGGAAATTACCAGGCAGATGCTGTCCACGGGTTTTATGATGGATTTTTACCACATTACCTATAATGATTCGTCAGGATGCAGGATGAAATACGGGCAGACGACCTATGATTTCAATGAAGCCGGCATGTGCTTTACCGCTCCCGGGCAGCCGCTGGCAGGCATACAGTCTGCAGGAACCCCTTCAGGATTTACCTTACTGATACACCCTGACTTTTTCAGGGGCTACCCTTTAGAACGTAAAATCAGGAACTACGGCTTTTTCTCCTATCTGATCCATGAAGCGCTGTACCTGTCTGAAAGAGAGAAAAACATCATGACCAACATTGCCGGCATCATAAACGATGAACTGAAAACATCCATTGACGACCTGAGCCACGATGTGCTGATCTCCCAGCTGGAACTTTTGCTGACCTACAGCCAGCGGTTTTACAAAAGGCAGTTCATCACCCGGAAGATCATCAATACCGATCTGCTGAGCCGGATGGAGCTGCTGCTCGATGAATATTTCAATTCCGAAAAAGCAGTGATCGAAGGAATCCCGACGGTAAAATACCTGTCTGACCAGCTGAAAGTGTCCCCGCGCTACCTGGGCGATATGCTGCGCTCGGTCACGGGGCTGAATACCCAGCAGCATATCCACTTAAAACTGATTGAAAAGGCCAAAGAAAAGCTTTCCGCCACCCATCTGACGGTAAGTGAGATTGCCTATGAGCTTGGGTTTGAACATCCGCAATCCTTTAGCAAGTTCTTCAGGAGCAAGACCAATTCCTCGCCGCTGGAATTCAAACAGACGTTTAACTGACATTCCCCCTCTGAAGAAACAGGAGATCATTTAACTATATCATCTGACATGAAGCAATCTGAGGAATTAGTACAACTGTATGACCGTCTTTTTTGCCAATCCATCGGTGCCATTGAAAAAGGAGATATCGTACCGGACGGAAGGATTG
>NZ_CAJYMO010000302.1 GCF_913776365.1 uncultured Chryseobacterium sp.
TTTTCAAACTGGCCGGTCCACCCTAAGGAATATCCATCCGGGATTTCGATGTTGGATACGGCCTTCTGGGCATCGGCAATGGTGCTTCCGAGATCACGGTCGCGGATGGAAAATTTCACTCCGATATACCGTTTGATATCATCCCGGTAAATGAAGGCCGCCCCGTTGTCCTTCTCAATCGTGCTGATTTCTTTCAGCGGGATTTTGGCACCGTCCTGGGTAGGAACCATCAGGGCGGCAATATCGTTTTCGTCCTTCCGGTATTCCTGGGCATAGCGGAGGCGGATGGGGAACTTCCTTTCACCGTCGAACATTTCGGAAGCGGTTTTCCCGCCGAATGCCATTTCCAGTACCGACTGGGCATCGTCCGGCATTACTCCGTAAGCGGCCATCTTATCCCGGTCGAGCACCACGCTCACTTCCGGCTGTCCTATATTCTTGATGATCCCGGGATCTTTTACGCCCTGCACATTTTTAATCTGCTTCAGCACATCTTCCGCCAGCCTGTCCAGCGTCTGCAGGTTGTCGCCATAGATTTTGATGCCGTTTTCCGCCTTGAACCCGGCGACCGCTTCCGCTACGTTATCGGAAATCGGCTGGGAATAATTGAAAGTGATCCCCTGGTAATTCCTCAGTTTTGTGTCGATCTCCTCAATAAGCTCTTCATAAGTAATGCTGCGCTTCCAGTCTTCTTTGGGTTTAAGGTTAACGGCAAACTGTACGAATCCGAAACCGTTCGGGTCGGTGCCGTCGTTGCTCCTTCCGGTCTGGGCCAGCACATCCGTTACTTCCGGGAAGCTCATGATGTCTTTTTTCAGGAGATCGGCTGTTTTCAGGGATTCCTTTAGTGAGGAACTCATCGGCATTTCGGCAGTAATCCAGAGCGAACCTTCATTCAGCTGCGGCAGGAATTCGGTTCCGAGGAATTTCCCTGAAAATAAAGTGGCTGCCATGAAGGACAGGGCCACAATGAGGCTCAGTTTTTTATGTTTAAAAGTATAGTTGAAGCCCCGCAGCACGCTACGGTCCCAGAAATTCACGAACGGGTTGTTCTTCTCCTTTACGTTTTTGTTCAGCAGGAGGTGGGAAAGCACGGGAACCAGAGTCAGGGTAAAGATCAGGGCCCCTATCAGGGCAAATCCTAATGTAAAGGCCAGCGGCGAGAACATTTTCCCTTCGACTTTTTGAAAGGAAAAGATCGGGATCAGCGAAGTGATGATGATGAGTTTCGAGAAGAAGATGGCTTTTCCCAATCCGGTTCCGGTCTGTTTGATCCAGCCCGCTTTGGCCATTTTATTGAATTTTTTGTCCCCGTATTTGTGGGCTTTGTGATCCAGCATCACGAAGAGCCCTTCCACCATGACGACGGCTCCATCGATGATAATCCCGAAATCCACTGCTCCCAGCGACAATAGATTGGCACTCATGCCTGCCATTTTCAGGCATAAAAAAGCAAAAAGCAAGGACAGCGGAATAATGATGGAAACGATCAGCGTGGTTCTCCAGTCGGCCATAAAGATCAGCACGATGACGGTGACCAGCACAATGCCTTCGATCAGGTTGTGCATAACGGTATGGGTGGTGAAATCCATCAGGTTGTCCCGGTCGTAGAACGTTACCATCTTCACGTCTTTCGGAAGGATCTTTTCATTGAGTTCTTTAATCTTCGCTTTTACCCCTACCAGCACTTCCCGCGGATTTTCGCCTTTCCGCATTACCACGATGCCCTCCACGGTATCTTCCTGGCCGTTCAGCCCGGCCTGCCCTACCCTTGGCATGGAGCCTTCATGGACCTCCGCTACATTTTTCACCAGCACCGGATTGCCGCTGTCATTCTGAATGGTAATGTTCCCGATATCGGCTACCGATTTTACGAGTCCGATTCCGCGGACCACATAGGCCTGCCCGTTTTTCTCGATTACATCGCCGCCTACATTCAGGTTGCTTTTCGTAACGGCGTCGTATACCTGAAGCGGAGTCAGGTTGTACTTATCCAGGGCTCTCGGATCAATGCTCAGCTCGAATACTTTGTCCTGGCCTCCGAAAACATTGATGTCGGCTACTCCGGGCACGCCTCTCAATGCACGGTCGATTACCCAGTTCTGCAGGGTAAGCAGCTCTCTTGAATCTTTGATCCGGCTCTGTAAAGTATACCGGAAGATCTCACCGGTAGGTCCGTAGGGTGGCTGCACTTCAGGGTCTACCTCATCAGGAAGGCTAACGGTTCTTAATTGGTTGTTGACCTGATTTCTGGCAAAAGTATCATCCACCCCGTCGTCAAAAAGAATTTTCACAATGGAAAGCCCGAACATGGTCGTGCTCCGCACACTGGTTTTCTTCTGAACCGGACTCATGGCCAACTCTATGGGCGTGGTGACAAAACGCTCTACTTCTTCCGCGCTTCGCCCGTTCCATTGGGTAATGATAACAATCTGGGTATTGGTAACATCCGGGAACGCTTCAATAGGCATATTCCTGAAGCTGATGAAGCCCGCGACTGCCAGTACGGCAACCCAGATAAAAGTAAAGGCTTTGTTTTTCAGCGAAAAAGCAATTATATTTTTAATGAATTTATTCATAATGGATTTTTTTTACCTGGAAAAGTCCTTGAATGTGTAATAAACGCAAAAGGCACAAAAACTTCTCTGACAAACTCTATGTTTTTACGTTTGCAGGGTGTTGTATTCAGCAAAAAAACTGAATCTGAATTATTAAAATCATGTGAAGACCATCCACTCTTCAGCGGAATGATGTGTAATGGCACCTTGGTTCAGTTTATCAGCTGTTCAGTGAGCGGTAAATCAGCAACTGGTTGTTGGTCACGACCTGCTCACCCTCCGACAGCCCTTCCGAAACATAAGTAACATCCCCCACCTGCTTCAGCACCTTGATTTCCTTCACTTTTACATCGGTCCTGGATTTATAGATGACCACAAAACTCCTGTTGTCATCGAAGATCACTGCTTTTGACGGTATGGTAAGGCCTGTGGTATTCTCAGAGGTGGAAACTTTGATGGTGGCTTTGCTTTCCGGGATCAGGAGGCCGTTCTGGTTGTCAAGCACCACCCTTGCCTGCATGGCATTGGTCTGGGGATCGATGATTTTGAAAATCTTGTCGATTTTTCCGTCGAATACCTTATCCGGGTAGGAAAGTGTGGAAACCTGCGCCTTCATGCCGAGGCTGATCTTGTCAATATCCGACTCGTTCACGTTCATGATAGCCCAGACATTGGTGGTATTGGCCACATCAAAAATATTATCGCTGCGGTCACTCCGGAGCTGCATGTCTTTGTTGATATTCTTCTGGACAATATAGCCGCTGATGGGAGCTACCACGCTGTAGATATTCCCTTTTTTCACATTGTACACCGTGCTTACCGCACCGGCCCTCTGCATCTGGTCCTGAGCTTTCTGCAGCTGGCTTTTCGCTTCCAGCACATCACGTTCGGTATTCAGCTTGCCTTCATACATTTCATTAGCTACCCGAAGATTATTCCGGGCTACCACCAGATCGGTTTTGGCATCGCTGACGTCTTTCTGTACCTCTGCGAGTTCCGTGCTCCTGATGGTGGCCAGCACCTGCCCTTTCTGTACATGGTCTCCCAGTTCCACATTTACGCTCAGCACATTTCCCCCTACCAATGGATACACATCGATATAGCTGTTTTTATCGGCCGAAATTTTCCCGTAGAAATTATAGTCGTCCCGGATGTGGCTCCGCTCCACCTTCGCCAGGCTGATCGATTTCAGCATGGTGTTGCTGAGCTCGAATCCTTTTTTCGCCTGCGGTTTGGCCTCCGCTTCCTTCCTGGAGCAGGCGGTAAGAAGCAGGGCGATCATGACAGGAATAATATATTTTTTCATGTTTAATAAAAGATTTTGGTTTGTACAAGTTGGTTAAGTTGTTCTACGGATTGCATAAGGCTGTTTTTCATGTCGTAAATCTGAAGGGCGGTTTCGCGGTAGCTGTCCATGAAATCCGCGAATTCGATCAGGCTGATATTGCCTTTGCGGAAATTGTTCAGCATTCCGTTGTAGACGAGGTCCATATTGTTCAGGTCATGGGTGCTGATCTGCGACAGCTGGTCATATTGCGCTTTCCAGGTTCTGTAAGCAGCCTGTACATTGGTTTCAAGGGTAAGCTTACGGAAATCCGTATTTTTCCGGTTTTGCTGAACGGCAAGATTGGCCCTGTCCACATTCCCCCTGTTGGATTTCCACAGCGGCAGCGGGATCCCCACCAGCAGGTTGACTTCGTTCTTAAAAGTTCCGCCGTTCTGGTCCCAGCCGGCTCCGAGGTTCAGGTCCGGGACGTTCAGTGATTTCTGCCATTGTGCATACAGCCTGCTGTTGTCTATCAGCTGTACATTATAAAGATAGTCTGCATTGTTTTCCAAGGCTTTTTTCTGCAGTTCCGTTTCATCACCAAACGGCTGGGCGGCAAGCATGTCTTTGGCTTCCGCATCCGAAAGCTGCGGATCAATGTCTTCTGCAATGCCCGTAAGAACTTTGAGATCCTGTTCGTAATCAAAAATATTCTTATTGATTCCCGTTTTGTCGTTGTTGAGCTGGATGACGATGCTCTGCAGCCGCACTTCGTCTTTCAGCGATACGTTTCCTTTGGCCGACTGTACCCTGTAAGCTGCCAGCAGGTCATTCATATAGCCGAGCTGGCGGTTGGTGTTTTCAAGTTTCAGCCGCTCGTAATACAGATTGTAGTACGCCGTACGGAGCTGGGTCCTCAGGTCTGCCAGCAGCTGGGAAAACTGCAGCCTGGCCAGTTCTTTATTGGATTTTGCAAAAGCAATCTCGTTTTTCTTTTTACCGCCCATGTAGATCAGCTGGGTGACCTGTGCCCCCTTGGCATGGCCGGCATCAAAAACTTTACGGTCCTGCGGATTATAAGCATTGATCTGACCGCTCAGTTGGGGAAGTTCCCAGATTCTGGCCTGCAGGATATCGGCATCGGCTATGTTTATGTTGTATTGTTCCGCAAGCAGCTGCAGGTTATTTCTTTGAAAAGATTCTTCGCAATCTGTCAGTGACATCCGTTGCTGCGCCATCATAACAGTGGAAATAACGACAAAAAGCCCTGCAATTTTGTTCATTGTTTTCGTTTTATGATGCAAAAATGCTTTTACGGTATTAAAATGCTCTTAAAGAATCCTTAAAAAAATATTAAAATTGATAATGGTCCGGATAAAAGAAGCTAATCTCCAGTATATTGATAATCCATTGAATTGATCAGAGCAAAATAGGTAACATAACGCAGATCTTATGATATTATATTCAATTTATTTTCAATAATTTAAATTGCTTACAGCATTCATTAGCTCGGTAAGCGCAGGTCAGTTTCCTGTTCTTTCTGTTTCACTGAGTACAAAGTATATAACCCGTCATTTTGTATGGTTCACATGCATAGGACATCAGGCAGGTCATCAAATTATACGGCCAGCAGCCATCGGAACCATGAAAAACCGGTCTGCTGTCCTTAACCGGAATGCCGGAAGCCAAAAGCCAGAAGCCAGAAGCCAGAAGCCAGCAGCCAGCAGCTATCAGCTATTTATTGAACACCACGCTGAACTTGTTCACCATCGCTTCAGTAGACGTATAAATGATTTTGGCACCATGGTATTCCAGGATGCGTTTTACTATTCTCAGCCCCAGGCCTGAGCCGGAAATATTCTGTGAATTTTTCCCGCGCTGGAAAGCTTCAAACAGCCGGGACTGTTCTTCTGCAGGAATGGTATTGCCATGGGAGATAACGTCTACCGTAACATGCTCGCCTGTTTCCGTAATCAGCACATCCACTTCCATATTATCCGAGTAGACCGCTGCATTTTTGAAGAGGTTGATAAACACGATATCCAGCAAAGACTGTATGCCTTTGATGGTCAGCAGTCCGTTGTCAGACGTTTCCTCGGCAATCAGGAAATCCATTTTCAGGTTCGGGTAACTTTTCTCCACGGCTTCAAAGGATTCGAAAATCACTTCATCGATCCGGACTTCCTCGTAGATGCTCTGGATGTTTTCTTTATCGAATTTCGTCAGCAGGATCAGGGAGTTGGTAAGGTCCGAAAGCTGGTAGACATCCCGGCGGATCTGCCGCAGGGAATTCAGGGTTTCCGGGGCATGTTCCCCGAACTTGATCAGGTTTTCCAGCTGGAAGGCCATCCGGGTAATCGGTGTCCGGATTTCATGGGAGGCACTTGCGGTAAAATCTTTCTGTGACTGGAAGACATCATCCAGCCTGCCGATCATGGTATTAAAGGAGTTGGCCAGTACGTCGATCTCATCATTGGAATTCCGTACCGGGATCTGTTTGGTAAGCTTATGGGCCGTAATTTCCGAGATTTCCTGGTTCAGGTCTTCCAGCGGCTTCAGGAACTGTCCCATGAAATAATAGCTGAAGAAGCCGATCAGCAGCGTACTCATGACGTAGGCCGTAATCAGCAGGTACTTCAGATAGGCCAGCTTGGATTTTCCGTTGGTATCGAAAGCACTGGTGAGGATATAGTAGTTTTCCCCGTTGATGGTACGCAGGGCGGCGTAAATTTCCGGGACCGTTTTCTCGGAATAAATGACTTTCTTTTCATCCAGCTCCTTCAGCAGGGCATTGTTCCAGGTGACATTGCGGTCTTTGATGGTGCTGTAGATGAGTTCTTTTTTGCTGTTGAAGATCAGGATGGTCTCATTCAGCATGATGTTGTCTGAATTTTCATTGAAAAACACCGGTGCCTCTTCTTCAAAATCTTTGGACTTGGCGATGAAGTGGGAAGTAAACTCCAGTCTTTGCCGGAACCTTTCCTTGAATTCCTCCCGCCTGAAATCATTGAACGACATATAGATCACCACCATCACGATGCCGAAAAGTAGTGAAAAGGCAATACTCAGGTTGAGGGCAATCTTCCTTTTTAAAGACATAGGCGTGGGTTTTCTATAACGGGCTCAGGTAGTATCCGAAGCCGGACCGCGTGTGGATCAGCTTCACTTTAAAATCCTTGTCTACCTTTTTCCTCAGGAAATTGATGTACACTTCCACGGTATTGGTATTGGTGTTGAAGTTGTGCTCCCAGACGTGCTCGGTAATCTGCTGTTTGGAGACCGTTCTTCCCTGTGCTTCGGCCAGATAGACCAGCAGCTGGAATTCTTTCAGGGTAAGGCCGATTTCGTTTCCACCGCGGTAGACTTTCTGCTCGCTTTTATTGATGATGAGGTCATCCACCCTGATGATTTCGTGGTCGGTATTTTCGGAGGGCGCTTTCCTCCTCATCAGGGAATTCATCCTCAGCAGCAGCTCTTCGAACTGGAAGGGTTTCACCAGATAATCATCGGCCAGCCTGGTAAAGGCGTCTTTCTTATCCGAAAGGTCCCCGTAGGCCGAGATAATGATGATCGGTGTATTTTTATCGAAAGAGCGGACGGTCTGGCAGACATCCAGCCCGTTGATCTTGGGAACATTGATGTCCAGCAGGTAAAGGTCGTAGCTGTTGTCTTTAATCTGGCGGAGGAAAGTTTCGCCGTCATAGATTTTATCACAGGTAAAATGGTTCGATTCCAAAAACTTGCAGAGTTCCGCCGACAGGATCAGGTCGTCCTCCAATAACAGGATGTTCATCAAAAAATATTTTATACGAATGTACCAAAATTTTTCAGGATGGTGAAGGAAGTTAAAGAAGAGGGGAATACTTTAATTTAATTTTAATTTTCAGCCCGTACCTATAATAGCAGATAAAAGCTTCATGCGTATTCAAACCTATAAGGTTTTTGAAACCTTATAGGTTTAGCCTGCCGTCTGCCATACACATCCTGATGCTGATCACAAGATACAGAAAGGCCGGCTGCAAAAAAGGAAACTGCCGCCCCTAGCCCGGATCCTAGCGGTTACCCCACAGCGGGGTGGGAAGGTTGGCGTGCAGAGGGGTATAGCGGCGGAGCGGATGGACTGCCCAGGCGCGAGGAGTATGAGCGGAGAGCCGGAAACAGCTCCCGGAAATAATGGACGGTAAGTGATGGGTGATGATTCTCTTTTTCTACCGGGTGCAAAACCTGTTCCTGTGTATGGTCCCGCGGATGGTAGATGCAGCAGTTTCTTTACCGTGGAGAATAGCTGTGCCCCTTCATTACGCCAGTACCATACAGCGGGGCTGTACGAAAACGCTGTAAACAAAAAAAACATGCTGAGGAATCAACATGTTTTAAAAAATGGAGCCAACTACGGGACTTGAACCCGTGACCTCTTCCTTACCAAGGAAGCACTCTACCGCTGAGCTAAGTCGGC
>NZ_CAJYMO010000303.1 GCF_913776365.1 uncultured Chryseobacterium sp.
TTCCTGAGGATCTTATAATCGAATTTCAGGTTATGGGCGACTTTAACGAGGTCTTCCTTTTCAAAGAACGGCCTGAAAATCTCCAGGGTCTGCAGCACTTCTCCCTGATCTTCAGAAAGGGGAACATAATAGGCCAGCCCTTTTTTGTAGGAAAAGCTCATGCCCACCAGTTCGGCTTCCAGTTCATTCAATGAGGTGGTTTCGGTATCAAAACATACGACCCTCTGCTGCAGAAGATTCTTTACCAGCAGCTTCTGGGCTTTCGGATTATCAACGAACTGATACAGATGATCATTGTGTTCAATGGTTGATTTCGTTCCGGCTGCCTGGTCCAGTTCTTCATACGTGGCAAAAAGGTCCAGCTGACCTACTGCCTGAGCAACTTTCTGCTGCGGTGTCGTTTCGGTAACATTTACTTCCACCACCGTATTTCCGGTAACGGCCGGTGCAAAAGCCCGGAATAAATTATCGTACAGCCTTCTGAATTCGATTTCATCGAAGACTTCCTTTACTTTTTCAAAATCCGGGGTTTCCAGGTCGTACTGTTCCTGATGGAATTCCACCGGTGCATCGCAGATAATGGTTGCCAGCTTTTTAGACAGGATGCCACGCTCTGCCGAAGCTTCCACTTTTTCTTTCAGCTTCCCTTTCAGTTCATGGGTATTGGCCAGCAGGTTTTCGATGCTTCCGTATTCTTTCAGGAACTTCATGGCCGTTTTTTCACCTACGCCTTCCAGTCCGGGAATATTATCCACCGCATCGCCCATCATAGCCAGGAAATCGATAACCTGTTTCGGGCGTTCGATCTGGTATTTGGCATTCACTTCTTCCACGCCTAAAATCTCAACTTCACTTCCTTTCAGTCCGGGTTTGTAAATCTTTATCTTGTCGGTAACCAGCTGGGCGAAATCTTTATCCGGCGTTACCATAAAGGTCGTATAGCCTTCTTTTTCCGCTTTGCAGGCAATGGTTCCGATCACGTCGTCAGCTTCATATCCGGGTACACCCAGGATCGGAATGTGCATGGCCTGCAGGATCCGGTGGATATATGGGATCGCTGCTGTAATGGCTTCAGGTGTTTCACTGCGGTTGGCTTTATACTCCAGGAAATCCGTGGTTCTTACACTGGCTTCCCCCACGTCGAACACGACAGCAAGATGAGTTGGCTTTTCCCTGCGGATCAGTTCGATGAGTGAATTGGTAAAACCGAAGATGGCAGAAGTGTCCAGTCCGGCACTGGTGATCCGCGGGCTTCTGATCAATGCATAATACCCTCTGAAAATCATTGCATAGGCATCGATAAGAAAGAGCCTTTTGTCCTGTGTTGCGTCCATATTTTCCATAAAGAACAAAGATAAGGAATTAGTTTTCTTTTTATCAAGGGGAAACCTGAGATTCGGAAATATTGTGCCGGATTGCGTGCAGGAGTTGTTGTATCAAAGCATGATGTTAAAAGATAATACCATTTCTGGGATGCTCTCGTATTTTATCGTTGATTTTTTATCGGGTTGGACCTAGTGCTGATATGATGATGCCCGGGATACATCGGGTTGTACCAATTCCGGTGTGATACTGCCCTTGATGCATCGGGTTGTACCCGATGCTGAAATAAGCCGCCCCTTTGGGGCTTGCCCATGTTGAGGACAGGAGTTTTTGTTGGTGACTGTGTTCATCGGGTTGTACCTGATACTGATGTGATGATGCCCTCGATGCATCGGGTTGTACCCTATGCTGAAATAAGCCGCCCCTTTGGGGCTTGCCGATGTTGAGGACAGGAAGTTTATTTAAAGACAAGGTGGTTATGAAAACGGGAGCAGCTAAAGATCATGTTAGGTATCATTTTTAAAATGGTTTGGATTATTGATCTGGTGTTGACATTTATTCAGGTGGATTTTGTTTTATCAGCAGTCATGATTTTCATAATTGATTTTTTCCAGCATATCCCGATAGTTTTCTGCCTGTTTCGGGCTGACTGCCTGTTCTTTGAGGATAACGGGAAGCTGCCTTTTTCCATCAGGGCTGATCCAGAGGCCTTTAAGATTGCTTCCTTCTTTCCTTACGATCATCAGACCAGTAAAACCATCCTCTACCATGGCGTACTGGTTTTTATTGTTTTTGGAAATACTGAGCTGCAACCAGTTGCTGACTTTATCGTATCGGTAGATTCCACTGTAAAAGGGATCTCCGCCACATCCGTTTTCTTCTTCCTGAAGGTAGAGCGTTACCTGTATGGTACCGTCCACGGTTCCGGTATAGAGAAAGGATTTCGTCTGTGCCTGCATCATGGCAAACAGTCCTGAGAGGGTGATGAGTAAAAGAATTGTTCTGGTCATTTTAAATTTTTATTAAAAATAGGAAATCCCTGCGGTATGTAAAAGTCCCGTTTATCAGCAGGAGGTCTTCCGTCATAGCCCGGATAGGAACGGCATCCTTTTTTGTTTTTATGCTGACTCCAGCTATAAAGTCCGGAATTGATAAAAACAAAAAAGATACAGTGGATAGCCGGATAAAGCTCCCGGAAATGATGGGTGGATGAATGATAAATGATGAGTGATGGGCGATGGTTGATGGGCGATGGTTGATGAGCGATGGTTGATGAATAGTGAATGAT
>NZ_CAJYMO010000304.1 GCF_913776365.1 uncultured Chryseobacterium sp.
CTCAACATCCTTCCTCCGAAAGACAAGCCCATGTCATGATTTAAGAAAAAAGATGGATATGAAAGCATACATTGACTTCATAAAGCTGGGTGCACCGGAAAATTCTGTTTTAAAAAACAGTATAAGAAGAGTTGGACCAGAAGACTGGGAAGTAAAACCTCTAATAAATGCATTGATGATGCTGCTGCCAGCTAACCCGGTGGAAAACGGCGATTCAAGGAAATATGACTACCTGAACCTCCGGAAGATAAGACTAAAATTTCAGACATTCCCGAAAATGAAAAATTGGGAGGAATTAAGTTTATTCACTTTATAGGATCAACAACATACATTTAATCAAATTACAAAAATGCCGAAAATAGAACATACCGATTATTATTCACATATTCTGGGAACGAGCCTGCAGGTAGAAGTGACCGGCCACTACGGTTATCCCATTATCATGTTTCCGACTTCCAACGGGCAGTATACCCAGAACCATGATTTTCATCTCAACGGAAGCATCAACTGGTTCGTAGAACAGGGAAAGGTGAAGCTGTATAATATACAGACCATCGACAGCCGGAGTTTTTATGATGAAAGCATCTCCCCGCAGCAGCGGATACAGAACTACGAAAAATACGTGCAGTTCCTGATCCGGGAATTCGTGCCCTATATCCAGAAACTGCATCAGACCCATCGCGTAGCGGTGGCCGGGGCAAGCTTCGGCGGCTATCATGCAGCCAATTTCGCATTCCGGTTCCCGGACGTTGTTTCGCACCTTTTCTGCCTTTCAGGTGCTTTCAGCATACGTAATTTCATGGACGGCTATTCCGATGACCTGGTGTACTTCAATTGTCCGAAGGAATTTGTGAAATACGACGAAGCCTGGAAATACAGGCACATGCACATTGTGCTCAGCACTTCCGATCAGGACATCTGCAGGGACAAAAACAGGGAAATGGCAGACATCCTCGGTGAAAAAGGAATTGATTTCTGGTATGATGAACGAAAATGGATCAGCCACGACTGGCCATTGTGGAGAATGGTTTTCCCGACTTTTATAGGGGCTTTTTTCTCTTAGTTCATTTTTACACGTACTGATGATGCTAAAGATGGCAGATCACCTGAACACAAAGTCGCAGAAACTTTTTCTGTCAGCTGTTTTTAGGTTTGCAGACCCGTTCTGCTCACCTGAGAACAGATTAGAAGATCATTAAAGTGTATAAAAGCAGTTACGTTATGGTTTACACAGATCAGTATGAGAGAATACTCGATTAACTCAAAAAAATTAAACATTAAAAAATACATTATGGCTAAAAAAGTCGGAATTTTATTCGGAATGGAAGATACGTTTCCATGGGCATTCATTGATAAGGTGAATGAGTTGGGAGGCGGAAAAATTATTGCGGAACCGGTAACCATTGACAAACTGGAACAGGGTGCAGATTACGGGTATGCCGTTATTATCGACAGGATTTCACAGGATGTTCCCTTTTACCGTGCTTACCTGAAAAATGCTGCACTGAACGGAACATATGTCATCAATAACCCCTTCTGGTGGAGCGCAGATGAAAAATTCTTCAACAACGCCCTCATGAGCAAGCTGGGCATCCCGCTCCCGAAAACCGTACTGCTGCCTTCTTCCCAGCGGCCTGCCAATACTTCGGAAACGTCTTTCAGAAACCTGAAATTCCCCCATGACTGGGATTACATCTTCGACTATGTAGGATTTCCTGCCTATATGAAGCCGCATGACGGCGGGGGATGGAGAAACGTTTACCGGGTGGAAAGTCCGGAGGATCTCTGGAATAAGCTGGGAGAAACGGAACAGCTCGTGATGATGGTACAGGAAGAAATCATTTTTGACGATTATTACCGCGTCTATTGCCTGGGGCAGAAATATGTCCATATCATGCCGTATGCTCCCGGAAACGAGCCCCATCTGCGGTATGAAACCTCCCATAAAACTTCCGGGGCAAAGCTGAAAAAGCTGCTGAAGACGATTAATGAATATACGCTTACGATGAACAAAGCATTGGGATATGATTTCAACACCGTTGAATTTGCCGTGAGAGACGGTATCCCCTATGCCATTGACTTCTGCAATCCCGCTCCCGATGCAGACCGAAATTCCGTAGGAGAGGAAAATTTCGCCTGGATCGTAGAACATGCAGCCAAGCTGGCCGTTGAGAAAGCCAAAGAATATGTTCCGGGCAAACCGAATATTTCCTGGGGAACGTTCGTAAAAGATTCTGTGAAATAACCCATATCTTAATTAAAAACACGAAAAAAAATGAAACACCAGTTTACAATCGGAATCGAAGAAGAATACCAGATTATCGATGTGGAAAGCAGGGACCTTATCTCGCACGTTTCAAAAATCATAGAAGGCGGAAAAGCGGTACTGAGTGAAAATCTGAAGCATGAAATGCACGAATCCATGATTGAAATGGAGACAGGCATCTGCCAGAATATACAGGAAGCCAAAACCGAACTGACCAACCTCAGAAGACACCTGATTAAAACGGCCCACGAGCAGGGACTCCGCGTCTCCGGGGGCGGTACACACCCGTTTTCAAACTGGGAGCATAACACCATTACGGACGGTGAACGCTACAATAAAATTGTTGAAGACATGGGCGACGTGGCGCGGGGCAACCTGATTTTCGGGCTGCACGTCCATATCGGGATTCCCAACCGGGAAGAAGGTGTAAGGATCCAGAACGTGATGCGGTATTTCCTTCCCCATGTCTATGCCCTGTCTACCAATTCCCCTTTCTGGATCGGAAGGAATACCGGCTTCAAATCCTACCGACAGGAAATCTTCGTAAAGTTCCCGCGCACCGGAATCCCCAGTTTCTTCAACTCCCTGGCTGAATTTGACGGCTATGTAGACCTGCTGGTAAAAACCGGAACCATTGACAATGCCAAGAAAATCTGGTGGGATCTGCGGGTGCACCCGTTTTACCCGACCATCGAATTCAGGATCTGCGATATGCCGCTGAGGATAGAAGAAACCGTGTGCCTGGCTGCCATCATGCAGTCGCTGGTGGCTAAAATCTATAAGCTTCATCAGCAGAACCTGAGCTTCAGGAGCTACCGGAGGCTGCTGCTGAACGAAAATAAATGGCGGGCCTCCAAAAGCGGTATCGAAGCCCACCTGATCGACTTTGGGAAGGAAGAATCGGTACCTTATCCCGATCTTCTCAGGGAACTGCTGGAATTCATCGATGATGTGGTGGATGAACTGGGATGCCGCGAAGAGACCCAGTATGCGTGGAAAATCCTGGAACACGGAACCGGGGCAGACCGGCAGCTCCGGATCCTGAAAGAAACCGGTGACCTTACCAAAGTAGTGGATTACATGATCGCCGAAACCGAATACGGCATTACCCAT
This sequence comes from uncultured Chryseobacterium sp., assembly GCF_913776365.1. Taxonomy (GTDB): domain Bacteria; phylum Bacteroidota; class Bacteroidia; order Flavobacteriales; family Weeksellaceae; genus Chryseobacterium. The sequence goes on from NZ_CAJYMO010000304.1 coordinate 3,380, forward strand.
GAAGAAAATCCCTGGTAATATTATATTTTGATACTTTTGACAACAATAGCGAATGACTACTAAACAGATCCGGATCGCCCTGCTGGACATGAATAACAACCGCGTCAATCAGGGATTTAAAAATATCACCGAAATTGCAGAGGACTTCAGGAAGAACAGCGCTGAAACAGTCAGCATCCGTGCTTTCGATGTCCGGTTTAAAAATGAAATGCCGGCTGTCGATGATTTTGACATTTTCATTTCTTCCGGCGGACCGGGAAATCCCCACCGGGAAGGCCTGGAATGGGAAGACCGTTTTGCAAAACTGCTGGACGGAATTTTCAGCCATAATAAAACTGACCACTCGAAAAAATACCTCTTCCTGATCTGCCACTCCTTTCAGCTTGCCGGTATCCACTGGAAGCTGGGGAATATCTGTGAAAGAAAATCGTATTCCTTCGGAGTAATGCCGGTCCATAAAACGGAAGACGGAAAAGATGAGTTCCTCTTTGAAAACCTTCCCGATCCTTTCTACGCTGTGGATTCCAGGGCATTCCAGTTTATAGAACCTGATCATGACCGCTTTGAAGAGCTCGGGATGAAAATCGTGGGGATTGAAAAATTCCGTCCGCATATTCATCTGGAACGTGCCGTGATGGCCATCCGTTTTTCTGATGAAATTTTCGGGACCCAGTTTCATCCTGAAGCCAATCCTGCAGGGATGATCGAAAACCTTAAAGATGAAAAGAACAGGCAGGCCATGATCGACAGTTTCGGAATGGAGAAATACCTGGAAACTGTAGACCGGATAGATGATGAAGATAAAATTATCCTCACCCAGAAACAGGTCATCCCCAGATTCCTGCAGTCGGCAAAGGAACGGCTGCTGGAACAAGAAGACACATCTGTCTGAAAAGGGGGAGCTCTTAAGATTGTAAACTAATAACCAATAGGCGGACAGGCAGCTGTCCGGTTTTATACCAACACAGGGAAATTATGATTCCAACATACAGAAAACAGTTCAACCGGGAATTTTCACAGGAAAAGTACCAACGGTTCAAGGAAATACTGGAAGAAAAAAGCGGACTGATGCCTGCCTTCAGGGTTTCTGAAAGCCCTTTGTTTTTATCAAAAGGATTTGAGATGAAATTATTGGAGGCGAGCCAAAGCATCATCAGCCAGATTAAAAATATTTCTCCGGAAAAACTCCTGAAGGCAGTTCCGGAAAACTGCCGCGTACCGGGCGATACAGATCAGCCGCATTTTTTCACCATTGATTTCGGAATCTGTAAGGATGAAGCCGGTGAAATCGTTCCACAGCTGATCGAGCTGCAGGCCTTTCCTTCGCTGTATGCATTCCAGAAAGTTTTTGAGGATACCTTCTGCGAGGTCTACCCTTTTCTCTCCGGGATCCGGAATACGATGCCTGAGGAAGATTTCAGGAATCACCTGAAAAAGCTGATTATTGGACCTGAAGACCCGGAAAACGTGATCCTTCTCGAAATTTTTCCGGAAAAGCAGAAAACCGCCATAGATTTTGCATTGACCGAAAAATTGTTAGGCATCAAGACCGTCTGCCTTACAAAACTGAAAAAAGACGGCAAAAAACTATATTATGAAAGTGGCGGGCGCCTTATTGAGATAAAGAGAATTTACAACCGGGTCATTTTTGACGAACTGGATCGCATTCCCGACCTTAAAACCGAATTTGATTTCCGGGATGAGGTGGAAGTAACCTGGGTTACCCATCCGAACTGGTTCTTCAAGATTTCCAAATTCCTGCTGCCGTTGCTGGAGCATCCGTACGTTCCGAAAAGCTATTTCCTTCACGAATTCCCGACGCATGAAAAGCTCGAAGACTTTGTTCTAAAGCCTTTATTTTCGTTTGCCGGAAGCGGAGTCAATCTTCATCTGACCCCGGAGATTACTGATGTGATAGAAGATAAAGAGAATTATATTCTGCAGCGCAAGGTGCAGTATGAACCTGTTTTTGAAGACATCAACGGTGATTTTTCAAAAGCAGAGATAAGATTGTTATATATTTGGCACGAAAATGAACACGATCCGGTCCTGCTGGAAAATCTTGGAAGGATGACCAAGGCTGATATGGTGAATGTGGATTTCAATAAAAAGGACGCCATCTGGATCGGCAGTTCGCATGCTTTTTTTGCGGAGGAATAATTTTAAAACTGATATACAATGGAAGAAAGCTCAGCTTTTCAGGAGTTTGAAACAAAAGGAAACTTTACAAGAAGAAGAAATTTATTACCCCTGTGGATCAAAATATCCATATGGTTCTTTTTGATAACAGCCTCCTTTGCGGCTCTTTTTTTAATCATCGGACCATTTCTACAAAAAATCGATCTGTCGCTCTACGGAATTACCGCCACTCATTCCTATACCGTACCGGGAATGATTACTACGGTTTTATTACTGTTCAAAGGAATTGTTGCTTACGGGCTTTGGTTCGAACAAAAATGGGCACCACAGGCTGCAATCATCGATGCCATCACAGGGATTGCCGTCTGCATCATCATGATGGTTGTGGTTCCGTTTACCGCTCCCAATATCAACTTTACCGTACGACTGGAATTGATTCCATTGTATTTTTATCTGGTTAAAATGCAGAAAATAAGAAAACTCTGGGAAAATCTTTAAGCAAAAACCTCCGAATTGTTGGAAGTTTTGTTTTTCAGTACCCTTTTGATCCTGTATTTTATCCCCACCAAAAGACGGCTCTGCTGATTTTCTGCTTAGCAAATAATCCAATGGATCTCAGTTCTGTAAAAGTCTAAACCCTCTCTGTAATGATCACTTCCGGATATTCTGCCGATAAAAGGATTAGCAAATAGTAAAAACGCTTTTATACGTGCCAGTTTTGCCTCCTCACTCAAGATCTGTTTTTCATATTTTTCAGATACCGGATATTTTTTATTTTCGAAGTAGTTAAAATTTTTACAGGAATTATGCAGGTAATGATAATGGGTCAGATCTTTACGCAAATCATGCATTTTCTTTTCCAGATAAAACATTCTCCCCGCATTCAGATGATCACACCTTATGAGCCGGCTCTGTCATCATCCATATGATCACCTTCCAGATCCATCATTTCTACAATATGGAAATCATCGTCAGCAATAAGATAAAATTTCGAATGATACTGATGGAGACCCAATCCAATGACCCGATACTTATCCCGGTTATTAAAAAACTCCGGCGGCATCTGAGATGCCGCCGGGATTATAATTAATGAATACTTTTACGAATTCACTGCATCTTATCATCTTCCATCAGCTCACGGGTCTGGTATTCCTGAACCAGATCAATCGCATTGGAAATCACATCGCTTAAAGCGGTAATAAAGGTGCCTTCTTCGGCCATTCCCATGGCATGTTTCAGGGCTTCGATTTCCTTAGGGATGATCTCATAGCTTACATTTTTCCCTGAAGACTGCATCCCTTCAATGATCAGTCCGTTGATTTCATCCTCGGTTCTTCCGCGGAGGTGCTTTTCGTTTCTGATGATAATATGATCGAACATTCTTCCGGCAATTTTCCCGCACTCCCTGATATCGCTGTCCCTGCGGTCGCCCACACCGGAAATGATCCCGATTTTCTTGGTGGATTCCACGTTTTTCAGATAATCTTCGATGGCTTCGTATCCTGAAGGATTATGGGCAAAGTCAATCAGTACCTTGAAGTTTTTGAATTTGAATACATTCAGCCTTCCCGGAGTCAGCTGGGCACTCGGAATAAATGTACGCAGGGAATTGGAAATATCCTCAATGCCGAAACCGTACAGGTAGCAGGCTAAGCTGGCAGCAAGTACATTTTCAATCATAAATTTGGCCTTCCCTTCCATCGTGATCGGGAAATCCTTTGCTTTTCCGATCCTGATTTTCCAGTCGCCTTTTTTGATGGTAACGAAACCTTCTTCGTAAACGCAGGTAATACGCCCTTCCTTGGCAAATTTCTGGATATGCGGATTGTTTTCATCCATACTGAAAATGGCAACCTGGCTGTCAAGATCCCTGATAATACGCATGGAATATTCACTGTCGGCATTGAGGATGCTCCAGCCGCTTTTTTTCACGCTGTCCAGCACTACCCTTTTAACCTTTGTCAGGTCTTTCAGGTTGTGGATGTCATTCAGTCCAAGGTGGTCTTCCTCAATATTGGTCAATACACCGATGTCACACTGGGAGAAGCCCAATCCGGAACGTAAGATACCGCCTCTCGCCGTTTCCAGTACCGCGAATTCCACAGTAGGATCCTTCAGGATAAATTCTGCCGACATCGGGCCTGTCGTATCCCCTTTGGTCAGCATAGTATTCTGGATATAGATACCGTCTGAAGTGGTGAAACCTACCCTGTAGCCATTGCTTTTCACAATATGGGAGATCAGGCGCGTTGTTGTCGTTTTTCCGTTGGTTCCCGTAACGGCAATAATCGGGATGGTGAAAGGTTTTCCCTGCGGGTACAGCATGTCCACTACCGGAGCCGCTACGTTTCTCGGGAGCCCTTCGCTTGGGGCTAAATGCATACGGAAGCCGGGGGCCGCATTTACTTCAATAATGGCACCGCCGCTTTCTTTCAGAGGCTGCGTAAGGTTTTCTGCCATGATATCGATACCGCAGACATCGAGGCCGATGATCTTTGAAATCCTTTCTGCCATGGTAATGTTTTCAGGATGCACCATATCGGTCACATCAATGGAAGTTCCGCCGGTAGAAAGGTTGGCCGTGGATTTCAGATAGACCACTTCTCCTCTCTGCGGAACGGTTTCCAAGGTATATTTCAGCTTCTCCAGCAGCTCTGTTGTATCTTTATCAATCTGGATTTCGGTCAGCACGTTTTCATGGCCGTAGCCTCGTCTCGGATCGGTATTTTCCTTGTCGATCAGCTGCTGTACGGTCATTTCACCGTCACCTACTATGTGAGCGGGAACCCTGCGGGCTGCCGCTACCATCTTATTGTTGATAACAAGCACCCGGAAATCATATCCGGTAATATATTTTTCCACAATGACTTTCTGGGAATATTGCTGCGCGTGGACAAGACCTGTTTTTGCCGATTCCCAGTCGGTTACGTTGATTGAGGAACCTTTGCCATGATTTCCGTCCAGCGGCTTGATCACGACCGGATAACCGATTGACCGCACCACGCTGTCCAGGCCTTCTTCGTCTGTGATGAGTTCTCCTACCGGAACCGGGATGGCCGCATCATGCAGCATTCTCTTGGTCCGTTCTTTATTACAGGCGATGTCCACTGCAATAGAGCTTGTCTTTCCGGTAATAGTAGCCTGGAAACGCTGCTGGTTGACGCCATACCCAAGCTGTACCAGGGAATTCGTTCCAAGCCTGATCCATGGGATCTTACGCGAAACAGCTTCTTCCACAATGCTTCCCGTAGAAGGCCCGAGGCGCACCCTTTCACGGATTTCCTTTAAGGTCTGGATACAGGCATTGATATCATATTCTTCATTGCTGATCAGTGCTTCGGCAATTTGTACTGCCTGTTCAGCAGCATAGATTCCTGCATTTTCTTCAATATAATTAAATACGACGTTATATACACCCGGCGTCTTGGTCTCACGGGTTCTCCCGAATCCCACTTCCATGCCTGCCAGTGTCTGGATCTCCAGCGCAATATGCTCGATAACATGTCCCATCCAGGTACCGGTCTCTACACGGTGAAAAAATCCGCCCTCATAGCTTTCGGAGCATCGGTGGCTATAGAGTGAGGGAAGCAGTTTTTCTATTCTTTCCCTGAAACCTTCGATCTTATTGGTAGGGAAATTTTCCATTTCTTCCAGGTCCAACCTCATCTGTATCAGCTTTTTCCTTCTGATACTCCAAATATTAGGGCCGCGCAACGCCTGTATTTTCTCAATTTTCATAGTCTATTTGCATTTTTAATAGTTAACGATAACTCCATCAGCTATCAAAGATAATGCAAAACCCGGAATGAAACTATAGCAGGATTAAAGATTTACAAAAAATAAATAAAAAAAATAACCGATTCTAAAATCTTAGGAATCAACATAATCTACCATAGATTTTTATAGCCGTTAATTATTTTTTAACTTTGCAGACTATGATGAGACCCGTTGGAAAATTAATTGTCATCGGTGGCGCTGTCAATAAAGGCAGTTTTGCTGAAACCGATTTTGATCAGAATATAGAAAAAAACCTTAATTTCTTTGAACGGGGAATTCTCCGGAAGATCATTAACGAATCGAAACTGAAGGAAAATTCGGTGATCGAAATCATTACGACCGCTTCACAGATTCCCCAGATTGTAGGTTCCGAATATAAAAAAGCCTTTGAATTTCTAGGGGCTAAAAACGTGAACATCCTCGATATCCACAACCGGGATGAAGCGAATTCAGATGCCATTGTGGCCCGGGCCAATGCGGCAGACGTTGTGATGTTTACCGGTGGCGACCAGCTGAGGCTGACCTCCATTCTGGGCGGGACCCGCTTCCACGACACCATTCTGCTGAAATACCAGGAGCAGGATTTTATCTATTCCGGTACCTCAGCTGGAGCGGCTGCAGCTTCTGAAAACATGATCTATCAGGGAAGCAGTTCGGAAGCCCTCCTGAAAGGGGAAATCAAAACCACACAGGGATTAGGCCTGATCGATAATGTTATTATTGATACCCACTTTGTACAACGCGGACGGATCGGAAGGCTGTTCCAGGCTGTCGTGAATAATCCCAGGACCTTAGGGATCGGTTTGGGAGAAGATACCGGACTATTCATCCATAATGAAGTAATGACTGCCGTAGGATCCGGACTGGTCATTCTTGTTGACGGCAGGTTTATTAAAGATACCAATCTTACCAATATCAATCTCGGTGAGCCTATTTCTATTGACAACCTAACGGTGCACGTGATGTCCATGAACGATCATTTTGATCTGAAGACCAAAGCTCTGACAATCGAAAATTCACAATTCAACCC
>NZ_CAJYMO010000305.1 GCF_913776365.1 uncultured Chryseobacterium sp.
TCAATGGTCAATTTCTTAAGCACCCTTAAATGACCTGCACTGCAAAATTCACTTGCGGAGCGAAATTCACCGTTCACTTTTTGTCAATGGTCAATTCCTGCGGGTCAATGGTCAATTTCTCAAGGCACCCTTAAATTGACTTGCAAAGCAAAATTGACTCGCCAAGCGAAATTCACTACTCACCGTTCACCTCTCACAGCACCAGCTGGCTGATAAACTCATCGCTCTCGATGATCCCGTCGCGGAGGACAACATTCCTTTTGGTCTGTGCTGCCACATCCGGCTCATGGGTTACGACAATGATGGTTTTTCCTTCATTGTTGATATCCTGCAGCAGCTTCATGATGTCGTGTGTGGTTTTGGAATCCAGAGCTCCCGTTGGCTCATCTGCCAGCACCACCTTCGGATCGGTGATGAGGGCGCGGGCAATGGCCACCCTTTGTTTCTGGCCTCCGGAAAGTTCATTCGGAAGATGGCCGGCCCATTGGGCAAGTCCTACTTTTTCAAGATATTCCAGGGCTTTCTTTTCACGCTCTTTACGGGGTACGTTCTGGTAATAGAGCGGAAGGGCAACATTATCCAGTGCTGTTTTATACCCGATCAGGTTGAAGGACTGGAATATGAATCCTAAGAATTTACTCCTGTATTCTGCGGATTTCACTTCGGAAAGATGCTCGATGGGAACACCGTCCAGCTCATAAATCCCCGAATCTTTCTCGTCCAGGATGCCGATGATGTTAAGCAGCGTGGATTTTCCGGAACCTGAGCTTCCCATGATCGAAACAAATTCACCTTCGGAAATATTCAGGTTGATCCCCTTCAGTACATGAAGCTTGCTTTTTCCCGTATCGTACGATTTGTGTAAATCCTGAATTACCAGCATGACTAAAGATATATGATGTTTACAGATAATAAGTAGATGGTTTCTGCGTTTTGTTACAGGAATTAAAATTTCTTTACATAAAGCCATGTTTAATAAAAAACCAATTGATTTTAAACGCATTGTAAACCTATGTTTAATTCACAACTCCTGATAACCGGTATTTTTTGATGACAATCGCGTGTAGGTCGGTATTTGAGCGGTGTTCATGTAAATGTGGAAAACTTTTAGGGTTAAAATTCAGTCATTTAATCTTTTCCTCTTTCAAATACAGTTCCTGTTTTCTAACTTTGTAGATGCACAGCGAGGTACAAAACAATGTCTTCCGGAACCGGGCCTTCCGTCCGTAAGACGTAAAGAATCAAACTGTTGAATCTTTTTTAACGTATTCGTCCGGATACATCATTTTTAATTTTTAAGACCTTCTACATATGGGAATTTTTGATAAGAGAGTAAGTTATAAGCCATTTGAATATCCTGAAGTTCTTCAGTTTACAGAGGCCATAAACAAATCGTTCTGGGTACATTCGGAAGTGGATTTTACAGCCGATGTACAGGATTTTCACTCACAGCTGGAGCCGCACGAGAAGCATGCCGTGAAAAATGCGCTGCTGGCCATTGCCCAGATCGAGGTATCGGTGAAAACCTTCTGGGGAAACCTGTACCAGCATCTGCCAAAGCCTGAACTTAACGGACTGGGCGCTACTTTTGCCGAGTGCGAATTCCGCCATTCGGAGGCTTACTCAAGGCTGCTGGAAGTCCTGGGATACAATGAAGAGTTTTCCCATGTCGTGGAAATCCCTGCCGTTAAGAAGAGAATCGATTTTCTTTCCAATGTACTGAAACATGCGAACTCCGCAACTCCGAAAGAGTATGTTTCCTCCCTGCTGTTATTCAGCATCCTGATTGAAAACGTTTCGCTGTTTTCACAGTTTGCGATTATTCTTTCCTTCACCAGATTCAAAGGATTCATGAAGAATGTATCCAATATCATTGCCTGGACCTCTATCGATGAGCAGATCCATGCCAATGCGGGGATTTTCCTGATCAATAAAATCCGCGAGGAACAGCCTGAACTGCTTACGGATTCCGATATCGAAGACATCTACACGCTGGTGGACCAGTCGGTGGAACTGGAAGGTGAAATCCTGGACTGGATTTTTGAGCTGGGCGAACTGAGCGTATTTTCGAGAGAGGACCTGCTGAACTTCATGAAATACCGTGTAGACGACAGCCTTAAGAAAATCAATATGGATCCGCGTTATAACGTAACTGCCGAGCAGTACAAGCCGATGGTATGGTTTGAGGAAGAGGTTTTCGCCAATTCGATGGACGATTTCTTTGCCAAAAGACCGGTGGATTATACCAAACACGATAAAAGCATCACGGCAAACGACCTCTTTTAGAAACTCAGGCTTAATTCATCCCTTTTGATTAATTTTGCCGGCTGAAAAGAGCTGAGGAGACCGCCCGTTGTTCTTAGCCCTGATTGAGCGGCCTGTCTGAGCTCTTTTTCTTTGCCGAAGAAAAAAGCGAGTAGCGAAAGCAGGAAGTAGGGTGAGGAGAAAAACCCTCTTCGATGCTCCTGAAAAAAATAAAAAAGACCCGAAGTTATATAATACAGAAATGGAAGATCAGAATACAAATATATGGTGGCTCAATGAAGAGTCTGAGCAGATGCTGAACAGAGGCTACCTGCTGAAAGGTGAAACCGTGGAAGGTGCCATCGACAGGATTACCACGGCAGCTGCCAAAAAACTATACAAACCGGAACTCCAGCCTGCTTTCAAGGAGATGATCACCAAAGGGTGGATCAGCTTCTCGTCGCCGGTATGGGCCAATATGGGAACCCAGCGAGGGCTGCCTATTTCCTGCTTCAACGTCCATATCCCGGACAGCATCGAAGGCATTACCCACAAAATGGGGGAAGTGATCATGCAGACCAAAATCGGGGGCGGGACATCCGGCTATTTCGGGGAACTCCGCAACAGGGGAACTGCCGTAACCGACAACGGAAAGTCTTCGGGAGCAGTTTCTTTCATGAAGCTGTTCGATACGGCCATGGACGTGGTTTCACAGGGCGGTGTACGGAGAGGAGCCTTTGCCGCTTACCTTGATGTAGACCACGGTGATATTGAAGAGTTCCTGTCCATTAAAGACATCGGAAGCCCGATCCAGAACCTGTTTACGGGAATCTGCGTTCCGGACTACTGGATGCAGGACATGATCGACGGGGACATGGATAAGCGGAAGGTCTGGGCCCGCGTACTGGAAAGCCGCCAGCAGAAAGGACTGCCTTATATTTTCTTTACCGATAATGTAAACCGCAACAAGCCTCAGGTCTACAAAGATCTCGGACTGACGGTAAATGCCAGCAACCTGTGCTCCGAAATCATGCTTCCTTCCACCCGGGAAGAGTCTTTCATCTGCTGCTTATCTTCAATGAACCTCGAACTGTATGATGAATGGAAAGATACGGATGCGGTGAAGCTCGCCGTTTATTTCCTGGATGCGGTTTTAACCGAATTTATTGACAAGACGGAAGGGAACTATTACCTTCAGGGCGCGAGAAACTTCGCCATGCGGCACAGGGCATTAGGCCTTGGCGTGCTGGGATACCATTCGTATCTTCAGAAGAACATGATCCCTTTTGAAAGCTTCGAGGCTACCCAGTTCAACGCGAGGGCTTTCAGGCGTATCAAAGAACAGTCTGAGCTGGCTTCCAGGGAACTGGCCAATATTTACGGGGAACCGGAACTGCTGAAAGGATACGGACTGAGAAATACCACTACCATGGCAATCGCTCCTACCACTTCCAGCTCTGCGATCCTGGGCCAGACTTCACCGGGAATCGAGCCTTTTGCTTCCAATTATTACAAGGCCGGACTTGCCAAAGGAAACTTTATGCGTAAGAACAAGTACCTGGCAAAACTTCTGGAAGAGAAAGGACTTGACAACGAGGAAACCTGGAGAACCATTATGCTGAACCACGGTTCCGTACAACACCTGAAGGAGCTTACCGATGAAGAGAAAGCGGTATTCAAGACGTTCAAGGAAATTTCGCCGATGGAAATTATTTCCCAGGCTGCTCAAAGACAGCAATATATCGACCAGGCACAATCGCTGAACCTTCAGATTCCGTCTACAATGCCGGTAAAGGATGTAAATTATCTTTATATCGAAGCATGGAAAAAAGGAGTGAAGACCCTGTACTATCAGAGAAGCTCTTCCGTTTCAAAGGAAATGATGGTGAACTTCGTAACATGTACTGCATGTGAAGCATAATCCGGATTAAAATACTTATAAAGGCCACAATTTTTATATTGTGGCTTTTTTGATCATTAAAAAGTAAAGTAAATTTTACATTTTGTAAAATATTTATTACATTTGAACCATTAAAAAATTTTACCAATGAAAACGTTATCCCTTTTACCTCACTCATTCAAAAGAACGGGCTGGTTCATTTTTATCCCTTCATTGCTGTTGGGTATCCTTTCCCTTACCCATCTTATCAGTTTCCCTGAAGTTTCATTACCTGTCTTCTACAATTCCGGATTTCCGCTGAGCAGTGAAGAAACCGGAGTATTTGTCTCTACGGAAATTGCCATTTTCCCGAATCTTTTCGGCATCCTGATCATCATCGGCGGACTTCTTACCGGATGTTCCAGGGAGCACATTGAAGACGAGTATATTGCAAGCCTGCGTCTGAAATCTGTCTTCTGGAGCCTTGTCGTTACCTATTCTGTCGTTCTCCTGCTGCTGGTCACGGTATTCGGGTACTTTTTCTTCAGCATTATGATAATTACCCTGTTCCTGCCTCTGGTGCTCTACGTATTCAGATTTAATTACCTGTTGCTGAAAAGATGAAAAACACCCTTAAAGTTGAAAGAGCCGTAAAAAGCATCACCCAGGAAGAGCTGGCCCGTGCCATAGGGGTTTCAAGACAGACCATCAATGCTATGGAAGCCGGAAAATATGTACCTTCTACCGTTCTGGCACTCAAGATCGCAAGATATTTCAATAAAAAAGTGGAAAATATTTTTGAACTGGAGCAGGATGACTGATGTCCCCGGGGACACTGCTGATGAGCAGCCAGGATCTTTATTTATTTGGTCTTATTTTTGTTAAAAGAATACCACAAAAAGCCAGCAATGAAATTCGGAAAACTGGAGGATTCTTCCCATATAGATTTTACCCTGCCGGGCGACCATCCGGATACGGAAAGTATACTCAGGCAAAATACGAAGGGCCTGGGAAGAATTTCCGTAGGATGTGCAAAATGGACCCGGTCTGACCTGAAGGCATTTTATCCCAAAGGTACCAAAGACGAGCTGAAATATTATGCTACCCAGTTCAATTCAATCGAGCTGAATGCCACGTTCTACGGAATGCCTTCTCCGGAGCAGATACAGATCTGGAAAAACAAAACGCCTCCGGGCTTCACTTTTTTTCCGAAAGTCCCGAATACCATTTCCCATTTCAGGAGGCTGACGGACGTTACGGATGCAGTGACCCAGTTTGCGACTTCCGTTATGAATTTCGGGGAACAGCTGGGAACGGTCTTTCTCCAGCTCCATGATAACTTCAGGTCCCAGGATTACGCACGCCTCGAAAAATTCGTAAGGGACTGGCCGGCAGAGATTCCGCTGGCCATAGAGCTCAGAAATGAGGAATGGTTTGCCGATGCAGAGGCCTTCAGCAAAGCAGCCCGGCTTTTTGAACAGCATCACATCACGATGATCCTTGTAGATACGGCGGGCAGGCGGGATGTACTTCATATGCGCCTTACTACGCCGGACGCTTTTATCCGTTACGTGGCAACCAATAATGAAACCGATTATGAAAGGCTCGACGACTGGATCAGGCGGCTGACCTTATGGAAGGAGCAGGGACTGCGAAACCTCAGCTTTTTCATCCACCAAGATATCGAAGCTGACTCTCCCCTTCTTTTCGATTATTTCATCCGCAACATCAATAGTACCTGGAAAACTGATCTTCACTCACCAAAAATGGCAACGGAAGGGACAGGATCGCTTTTTTAGGGATTAAATATTTTTCAATACCGGATATGGATATGTGACATACCACATATCCATAATTATTTATGGCAGAATATAATTCATTTTCTAAACCATAACAATGAATTACATCTAAAATTTCACCACCTATTGAAAAAATGAGTATTTTAGAAGCATCGATAACTGTGATGAATAACGGGCGTAAGCCCATCTTAAATAAACAAAATGGAAAAAGAAATTTGTACAATCAGTATCTCAGCCGGATCCCCGGCTGACGCCTATGTCTTTTATGAGAATGAGACCATTAAAAGGATCTCTGATCAGCAACATCTGGAAGCCGAAAATTCCGAATGGCTCGAGGCAAAAAAAATCAGCAAGATGAACAAAGACCGTATCATCAGGAATTGTCCTGAAGAATGCAAGGAAAGGATCATGATTATTCTGGATTATCCTTAATGGCAATCTGATTTAATTCACAAAAAATCCGGCCTGATGATCAGGCCGGATTTTTTATTTTCTTTTAATCAGCAACACCAGATTAAGAAAGAGCAGCAGGAAATCCAGGGTGATCCAGATCCCGGTTTTCATATTTTCATAGCTGTATTCCTCAATCTGCTTTTTGGCAAGCTCGGAAAGCTTTACGCTCTGATTGATATAGTTCCTGACCTCGATAATCTGATCTATATTTTTGTTGGGAATGGAATGCTGTGAGAAATAGACCAGATTTTTTTTCCCGAGATAACCTGCAATCCAGTATTCGTCGGACTTATCCATTTTAAGGTATTCAATACGGTAATATTCGGGACGAACCTTGCCGATATGCCTGGTTTCATTTACTTTCCCGACTTCTTCATCATTCAGGGTCACTACATAAAAATCCAGAGGCTGCGGCAATTTATTGATAACCTGCAACGCTACGGAATCCTGTACAATTCCCACCGCACTTTTTTTAATGAACCAGTACGTAAAAACAGAAATGGAAAAAACCACCGTCGCGATGCGAAAAATTTTGGCCCATTCCGCGCCTTTCCCTTTCTTAACTTTTGACAGGAATAAAGAGATAACGGATGCCCAGAAGATAGCCAGAACTGTGAATACCATAGTACAAAGATACTTATTTTAATATGAACCCGGTACAGAAATCCGGTTGACCAGCAGGAAGAAGGAGGTCTCAGGGGGAAATTTCCATCAGCCGATATCACCGGCAACAGCCCCGGAAATCAAGTCCGGGGCCATGCAGCCGCTTTTTGTTTCCCTACTTTACCGGTTGGCTGAAACAGGATGATGATTGCCGGATCCGCCCTTCTCCAGAAAAAGCAGACATGGTATCAGCTGACATTCCATTCTTTATAAAACTCATCAAGGAAAGTCAGCATAAACTGATGTCTTTCCTCTGCCATCTTTTTCCCCGGTTCCGTATTCATGAGGTCTTTTAAAAGCAGCAGCTTTTCGTAAAAATGGTTGATGGTGGTGCCGTTGGATTTTTTGTATTTTTCTTTGGACATTTCAAGGTCCGGCCTGACTTCCGGGTCGTACATCGGGTTATTCTTAAACCCTCCGAAATTAAAGGTTCTGGCAATCCCGATGGCCCCGATTGCATCCAGCCGGTCTGCATCCTGTACGATCATCAGTTCTACCGGGAGCTTACCCGGGGCTTCATGCCTGTTTTTGAAAGAAATATTTTTAATGATAAACACTACCTGCTCTATGACTTCTTCCGGAGCATTGCGGCTTTCCAGAAACTCCCGGGAAACTGTAAGGGCAAGGGTTTCGTCACCATTATGGAACTTAGGATCGGCAATATCATGCAGCAGAGCAGCCAGTTCCACTACTTCCCGGTTGCACGGCTCTTTTTCAGCAATCCTTACGGAGAGCTTCCATACCCTTTCGATATGATACCAGTCGTGTCCGGCTTCTGCCCCTCTCAGTTTTTCTTTTACAAATGCTGCAGTGTCTGCGATAAGATTATTCATTGGTCAATTTAATTCATTTAAAATAAAGGCCCAGAGTTTTTTGTTATAGCTTCTGAAAAAGTTGACATGCCCGATACTGCTCAGATCCGACTCCTTTTTCATGATCAGCCTGTATACAGGCTGCAGATATGGATATGTAGTTTCCAACAGCCTCTTTACCCCTTTTTCAGTCAGCCACCCATCATCTTCGGCCCAGACCACCAATGCTTTCTGTGTGAGCTCCTTAGAGTAATCAGCGGTCTTTTTCAGTAAGGCATTGGTAGATTTGCTGTTTAAAATTAAGGTTCTCCAGTCAGATGCACAATTTTTCGGAAGACTTTCTCCCAGTCCGAAACGGTTGGCCGGGAAATATCCCAGAGCAGCAGTAATGAGAGGCTGAAGAATACCGAAGCCGAAGAAGGCCTCCCACTTTGCCCTTACGGGCAGGTTTCCGATGAATGCGTCCTGGGTAGCCACAAAGATCAGTTTTCTGAAAATGAGGGAATCCTTATTCATTCCCATGATCAGGGCTCCTACAGAATGTCCAAGGCAGTATTTCCTGTATTCCGGAAATGCCGTTTTAATATAATCTGTTACCGCCCTGTAATCTTCAGTTCCCCAGGTTCTCATTGACGCAGCACAGCTTTTAAGGTCAGCCGGTTTTGAAAGCCCTATTCCGAGATAATCATAGGTCATAACAGTGAATCCTTTTTCCGCAAAATACCGGGCAAAAGAAAAATACACCTGCTGTTTTACTCCGGTTGCGGAATTGATCAGCAGGATTTTTTTATTATCTTTTTCAGGATAAAAAATATGGGCCGTTATCCGGGCATGTGCAGAGCCGAGCATCAGTTTTTCCATATCCGTAAACAAAAATCCACTGTAAAATTGGAAAATTCACAGTGGATAATCTATCGGATCAGTGTTTTTCAGTATGCCATAAATAACTTACATAAAATCGGATACCCGCGGAAGCCCTGTCTGGGAACCTTTTTTTCCGGATACCCTTGCCGAAACTTCGTTGCCGAAATTCACACAGTCCTCAATACTGTTGTTGTGGCATAAGGCGATGGAAAACCCTGCAGTAAAAGCATCACCCATTCCCATTTTGTACACGGTCTTATCCCGGTCATTCCTGCAATACTTCATTTCCGTACCATCGAAATACACCGTAGAATTTACATCATCACGTACAAACAGTTTATTGACATACTTCTTAAGAATTTCTTCCCGCTGTTCTTCGCCGAAGACGATATGCAATTCGCTGCTCTTTACAATGATAAAGTCTACCTTTTCCAGTATTTCCCGGCTCAGCGGCTGTGCAGGTGAAGCATAGAGACCGACTTTCTTACCATACTTTTTAGCTTTGTTAACGGTATACTCTACTACTTTCATGGAAACCTCGAGCTGGAGCAGCACCAGGTCTGCTGTGTGGAAATACTTATCAGCCGCTTCCACATGCTCAAGGCTCAGATAATTGTTGGCTGCAGGAACCACCACAATGGCAGCATTTCCTTCTGAAGTAGTAACATACGCCGTACCTGTAGCATCACTGTCGGTTTCAAAGACAAAACCTACATTTACGTTTTCGCTGACCATATTCCGCATGATCTGCTGACCGAGAGGATCCATCCCCACACAGCCTATAAAGTATACGCTGGCTCCCAGCCTGGCTGTCCCTACGGCCTGATTGGCACCTTTTCCGCCAAAGTAACTTTCCGAGTTGCTTGCAATCACGGTTTCGTTTCCGCACGGGACTTTTTCCGTTTCTAAGACAAGATCGATCGATGAGCTTCCTACAACGATAATCTTGGGCTGTTCTGATGAAAATCTCATTGTGTTTATATTAGTTTATTATTTGATATCAGATCATTACAAATGTATAATCCGGCAGACAGGTTTCAAAAACAATTAACGTTTATTAACTAATTTCAATAAACTCGGTTACCGCCTTTACAGGAGTACCGGTTTTGTCAAAAGCAATATAGCTTGCATAAAACCCTTCACCATATCCGGTTTCAAAGGCAAAAATGGTTCCAGGCTTATCCTCTGCGGGTTTTAGAAATGCATACTGATCGATTGCGCCCTCTTCGTCAAAGAAATGTTCATGAAAAAATTCTTCGTAAATCCCCATAAAATCATCCCCTTTCCGACGGTAAAGCTTCTGTTCAAGCTCATTGAGGCTGTGCTGGGTTTCAGCATCCATAAAGCATCCCATCCCGCTTTCCGCAGGATATCCGAAGACCTCGCCTTCCGCAAGATCCTTTATGTTCTGTCCCTGGGTAGTAGCCAGTTCCCAACGGGTGATTTCAGCAGTACTGAAGACAATTTCCGCATAGGCTACACAATTGCTTTCCCTTTCTTTATGCAGCAGTACTGTAAAGTCGCCTTTCGGGAATACGGCAGTGAACGGCTGCATATCACTTGTAATTACAGGATCGCAGGCCACCAGCCTGCCGCTTGCAAGATAAATCTTACCTACTTCAAAGCTTTCCAGTAATGGGCTTTCCACAAAATTCCTGGAGAACAGCTTTTTTATATTTTCTAAATGTGTCATGTCTCTGTAGTTATTCCGGCATCCGGCCGCCGGATCTTTGGTGTCTGATGCGCTCCGGCTTTCATAACGGGGCAGGTGCTGACTTCTTTTATAGCATTCATTTGCAGTAGTTTTCCGCCATTGGCACCGGCATTATCTTCCGTTATATCCACAAAAGAAGACCGGCTCAGCAAGTCTTCTTTCATGAATCATTTATTTTTCATCTGTTCCGGATGATTGCCAGTGATGCACTGCTCACTGATCAAACTCCGGGCATATCAGATGTTATAAGCTTTTCAGCTTTTCTTCAAGGATAGCGATTTTGTCCTGCGCATCCTTCTGTTTTTTGCGTTCTCCCTCAACCACTTCCGGTTTTGCATTGGCTACAAACTTTTCATTGGAAAGCTTCTTATCAACCGAAATGAGGAAACCTTTCAGATACTTCAGCTCTTCTTCGGTTTTCTTTTTCTCTTCTCCCAGATCCAGGTTTTCACTCAGGGGAATGGAAACTTCCGTTGTTCCTACCAGGAAGGTAAAGCTCGGCTTGTCCGTTTTTGCATTGAAATGAATTTCTGATACATTGGCCAGCTTCCTGAGAACCGCTTCATTGGAAAACACTGAGGCATTGGTATAGATTTCAACCCTTTCCTTCGGAGAAACCCCTTTGGTCTGGCGGTAATTCCGCACTCCTGAAATCAGTTCTGCCGCCGTCTCAAAATTTTTGATAACGGTTTCATCAAAGGCTTCCGCTTTTTTCTGCTGGGCAATGATGAGGGCTTCACCGGTTTTCCTTTCCGCAATCAGCTGCCATACTTCCTCTGACTGGAAAGGGAGAAACGGATGCACCAGCTTCATGAGCTCTTCAAACAGCCCAATGGTCTTGTGGTAGACTTCTTTAGAGATCCCTTCGCCGTAGTTCGGCTTGACAGCTTCGAGGTACAGGCCGCAGAAGTCGTCCCAGATGAGTTTATAAACCAGATGAAGGGCATCGGATATCCTGAATTTATCAAATTGGTCATTGATTTCAGCAATGGTTTTGTTCAGTTTGTTTCCAAACCATTCAATAGCCTGGTTTTCCGCATCATTGGCAGGTTTGTCTTCGTGGTTCCACATATTCATCAGACGGAAGGCATTCCAGATTTTCGTCATGAAATTTCTTCCCTGTAGCATCAGGTCTTCATCGAAAAGCAGGTCGTTCCCGGCTGCGGAACTCAAGAGAATTCCTACACGTACGCCATCTGCCCCGTATTTGTCCATCAGCTCCAGCGGATCCGGGGAATTGCCCAAGGATTTTGACATTTTCCTTCTCTGCTTATCCCTCACGATCCCGGTGAAATAAACATTTTTGAACGGCACTTCTTTCCTGTATTCCAGGCCGGCCATAATCATCCGGGCTACCCAGAAGAAAATAATATCCGGACCGGTTACCAGGTCTGAAGTCGGGTAATAATAATTGATATCTTTATTATCAGGATCCAGCAATCCGTCAAAAACCGACATTGGCCAGAGCCATGAAGAAAACCATGTATCCAGCGCATCTTCATCCTGCTTCAGGTTGCCGGCAGTCAGCTGGCTGTTTCCTGTTTTCTGCCTTGCAAGTTCCAGGGCCTCTTCAGCGGTTTCAGCAACAACGAAGTCATTTTCGCCTTCCCCGTAATAATAGGCCGGAATCTGCTGTCCCCACCAAAGCTGGCGGGAAATATTCCAGTCGCGGATATTTTCCATCCAGTATTTATAGGTATTCTTAAACTTTTCAGGATAGAATTTTACCTCATCGTCCATTACGACATCCAGTGCAGGCTTAGCAATTTCAGACATTTTCAGGAACCACTGCACTGAAACTTTAGGTTCGATGACAGCACCTGTCCTTTCCGAGGTTCCTACTTTATTTACATAATCTTCCGCTTTCAGCAAAAGGCCCTGTTCTTCTAATTCCTTTGCGATCTGTTTTCTTACCTCGAAGCGGTTCTTCCCGGCATAATGCAGCCCGTAATCGTTCAGGTTTCCGTCGTCATCCAGCGCATCGATCATCGGCAGGTTATGCTTCTGGCCAATTTCATAATCGTTCACGTCGTGCGCCGGCGTGATCTTTAGCGCTCCTGTTCCGAATTCGATATCCACATATTCGTCCTCGATTACCGGTATTACCCTGTTTACGATCGGTACGATTACTTTTTTCCCTTTCAGATGGGCATACCTTTCATCATTCGGATTGATGCAGATGGCCGTATCACCGAAAATGGTTTCCGGACGGGTAGTCGCTACCGAAAGGAATTCTTCAGATCCTTCCACGGCATATTTAAGGAAATATAATTTCCCGTTCTGTTCCTTGAAGATTACTTCTTCATCGGAGATATTGGTTTTGGCTTCCGGATCCCAGTTCACCATTCTGTATCCACGGTAAATCAGGCCTTTGTTGTAAAGGTCAACGAAAGATCTGATGACCTGTTGTGAAAGTGACTCCTCCATCGTGAATCGGGTTCTGTCCCAGTCGCAGGAGCATCCCAGTTTTTTCAGCTGTTCCAGAATGGTTCCTCCGTATTTATCGGTCCATTCCCAGGCATGTTTCAGGAATTCTTCGCGGGAAATATCCGCTTTGCTGATTCCTTCAGACTTCAGTTTGGCCACCACCTTGGCTTCCGTAGCAATGGAAGCATGGTCTGTCCCCGGAATCCAGCAGGCATTGAAGCCCTGCATCCTGGCACGGCGTACCAGAACATCCTGAATGGTATTATTAAGCATATGTCCCATGTGCAAAATCCCCGTTACATTCGGCGGAGGAATGACGACAGTGTACGGCGGCTTATCATTGGGTTCGGAGTGGAAATATTTGTTTTCCATCCAGTAATCATACCACTTCTGCTCTGTTTCCTGTGGATTGTACTTTTCTGAAATCTGCATAAATTCTGTTTCTTTAACTTACAATTTGCAAAAATAGTCTAAAGAAAAAAAATTTTGAGTATGAATTAAAATAATTTTTAACTTTGTTTCTCAAAATTTATCTAACAACATATTTAACATTCAAGAATATGAAAAAATTAATTGCAGGAATTGCATTATTCGGAACTTTCGCATTGGCATCTGCACAAACGATCACATTTGATAAGACGACTTTCGATTACGGGACGATCAAGCCGAGTTCAGATGGTACAAGATTCTTTACGGTAACCAATACCGGAGATAAGCCATTGGTACTTTCCAACGTAAAAGCATCTTGCGGATGTACAACTCCTGAATGGAGCACAGATCCGATCATGCCTGGAAAAAATGCCAAAATCAAAGTAGGATACAATACAGGGATCAACGGGCAGTTCAACAAGATGATCGAAGTATTCTCTAATGACCCTGCTAACAGCAGAAGCGTTATTTACATCAAAGGTAATGTAGACGCCAACGCTCCTGAGCCTAAGCCGTTAACTCCTGAAGAGATCAAAGCAAAGGCAAAAGCTGACAAGAAAGCCGCAAAACAGGCTAAAAAAGTAGCTGTTGCAAAGTAATCTCTACTAAAAAATAAAGAAACCGTCTCCTTTGAGACGGTTTTTTTATTATATTTAATGAACAGGCAGGCAGTCAACCAGCGGATACGGCATCGGATTGGATGTGACTTTAGGTATAATCCGCAATGGCGTAAGGAAAAGACTTTACCCTGATCAGGATGTAAAAGCCTCCTGAAGCTGCATGGCCGGAATTAACATTCATAACCCGCTATTACCATAAAAATATGAATACCGATTTATCAGACGATTTCTTAGTAAAAGGAAAATTTTCAATCAAAAAGGCATCTACCGCTTATAAAGGTAAGCTGACAAAAGAGGAAGGAATACAGCTGCTCGCTCAGGAACAGGAAAAATTGCGTGCCCTTCAGGAAAAGCTGTATGCAGACGGCAGCCAGTCGCTGCTGGTGGTACTGCAGGCCATGGATGCTGCAGGAAAAGACAGCATGATCGAGCATGTCTTCGGCGGCGTTAATCCTCAGGGCTGTAACGTTACCAGTTTCAAAACACCGAGTTCCAAAGAATATGCCCATGATTTTCTTTGGAGGCATTACCTGTCCCTGCCGCAGAAAGGAATGATCGGTATCTTCAACCGCTCCCATTATGAAAGCGTGCTCGTCTGTAAAGTTCATCCCGAATATAATCTGAGCGAGAAAACCTGGAACTCCATAGAGGACTTTGATGATCAGTTCTGGAAAAACCGCTATGAAAGCATCCGTGACTTCGAAAAACATCTTTCCAGGAACGGCACCACCATCGTTAAAATTTTTCTGCACGTTTCCAAAGATGAACAGAAGAAAAGACTGATTGCCCGGATTGACGAAGAGGAAAAAAACTGGAAATTTTCTTCTGCCGATCTTCCGGAGCGTGCTTTGTTTGACCGGTATATGGAATGCTATGAGACCGCCATCAATGAGACATCAAAAGACGATGCACCCTGGTATGTACTTCCTGCCGACAACAAATGGTTTGCCAGACTGGCTGCGATACAGATCATCATCGATACCCTTGAAAAAATGGACCTGCAATATCCGCAGCTTTCTGAGGAAGACCGGAAAGATTTACAAGCAGCAAAAAAACAGCTGGAGAAAGAATAGGAAAAAATTGAATAAAAACCGGCATACAGTAACGTCAACCGTCTGCTGAATGCTTTCAGCATAAAAACACGAGAAAATCTGTAAGCCGGATTCTGTATCCTGTTGCGGACAACAGGATGCCTGTTATTTATCTGCGCAATGCATTGCTGCAGTGCTTGAGCTGATTACCCCTCGGCTTTCAGGACGGGCCGCCCCTATTTTCATCGCTGAAAAGAACCGATATACTTACCATTGCACCACAAAGAGTTTACCTGGTTTCACTACAGCCGGACTGTACATTCTTTCTGTTGCACTGGTCCTACCCTCACGGGTGACGGATGTTATCCGCTTTGCTGCCCTATGGTGTCCGGACTTTCCTACCTCCCGAAAAACGGGAAATCAACAGGCCGATTTTCTCGTGAGTGCAAAGATACGATTTAATGTAACAATGTACTAATGTAACAATGTAACAATGGTGCTAATGTACTGATGTAACAATGTAGTAATATAACAATGTACTAATGTAACAGTATAGTGATACAATAAAACACCTGGATATACCAATGTGACAATTATCAGTTTGATAGTATAAAAATAATATAATACATGTAACAAATTATTGTACATCGTTATAATCCTGGTTCATTGCTGCACCATCAGCTTATTGAATTATTGTATTATTGGATTTTTATACCGGTACATTGTTATATTACTACACTATTATATATTGTTATATTGTTACACCGGTATATTGTTACATCGTTACATTGTTACACCGGTATATTGTTACATCGTTATATTGGTATATTATCCTATTGTTAGATTAATTTTTTTATCTTCGTACAACTATTTATTCAACCGTATTGGCTTCAAAGGAAAAGGAATTTGCGCAGCTTATCAAGGATAATCAGGGACTGATTATCAAGGTTTCGCGGCTGTATACCAATTCGCTGGAAGATGAGGAAGATCTTTTTCAGGAGATTGTTCTTCAGCTGTGGAGAAGCTACGATTCTTTCAAAGGCAATTCCAAAATCTCTACCTGGATGTACCGCGTGGCCCTGAATAC
Organism: uncultured Chryseobacterium sp.; assembly: GCF_913776365.1. Lineage (GTDB taxonomy): Bacteria > Bacteroidota > Bacteroidia > Flavobacteriales > Weeksellaceae > Chryseobacterium. The sequence continues at coordinate 16,023 of NZ_CAJYMO010000305.1, forward strand.
TGCCATTACCCTGTTCCGGAAAAAGAGCAAAAGCCTGCCCACCAACGAGCTGGACATCAACCATGCAGATTATATAGAGGATGATGATGAAAAACACCAGCAGGTATCCCTTTTGTATACGGTAATAAAGACCCTTCCCAATATAGAGCGGGCTATCGTGATGATGTACCTGGATGACTTGCCATACAGGGATATAGCAGAAAACCTGGGTATTACCGAAGTCAATGCCCGCGTGAAAATGAACAGACTGAAGAAAACCCTTAAAGAACAGATGGAAAAATATGCCTGAATTCGATTTAGACAGCTTTAAGAAAACATGGCAGGAACAACCTGTTCAGCAGAAATACGGCAGCAGTGAGATCCTTCAGATGCTCAACAGGAAATCACGGAATTATGTAAAATATATTTTCTGGATCAGCGTAGCAGAATTCCTGTGTTTTACCCTGATCGGCCTTTTTTATATCATACAGGGAAAAGAGCCGAATTCATTCCTCAATATTCTCGAAAAACTGGGCGTACGGCAGACCCGGGAAATGGAAACTGCATTTGATGCCATTTACCTGATTCTTAAAATCATGAGTCTATCCGTTACCGCCTATTTCGTGTACCGATTTTACCGGAACTATAAAGAAATCAGGATTGAAGAAAACCTGAAAAAATTCATTCTCAAAATCATCCAGTTCAAAAAGACGGTGAATGCTTTTATCCTGATCAACATTGTTCTTCTGGTCATATTCACCTCCATCTTTACGGTTTTTGTCGTTTATATTCTCAATACCCAGAATATAGAACTTACCAACACTACCCTTGCAGGCTTTATCACTGGTATTGTGATAAGTACCGTATTCACAGTTGTTATGGTCTGGCTGTATTACAGGGTGGTATATGGGATTATCATTAAAAAACTCGACCGGAACCTTACCCAACTGAAAGAAATAGAAGCGCAGGAAGTCTGAGCTGAAGGCATGGGTTTACGATATAATCATTAATTTTATCATATCAAAAATGTTTTACGGTATGAAAGTATCTTATGTCCACGGCGCTTCGGATATCCCGCTGCTGGGAGAAACCATCGGTCAGAATCTTAAAAGAACGGTGGAAAAGTTTCCGGATCAGGAAGCTCTGGTTTGCGTCCATCAGAAGTACAGGGCTACCTATCAGGAGTTCTATAACCAGACCACAGCGGTTGCCAAAGCTTTATTATTTGCCGGTGTAAAATCCGGTGACCGGATCGGAATCTGGTCTGCCAACCGTTACGAGTGGGTGCTGCTTCAGTATGCCACTGCCAGAATCGGTGCGATCCTGGTTAACATCAATCCCGCTTACCGGACCAGCGAACTGATCTTTGTAATCAATCAGTCGGAAATGTCCCATATTTTTTCTTCCCTGAACTTCAAGTCCAGTGATTATAAGAAGATGAGTGCCGACGCCCGGGAATTCTGCATTACTTTGCAGTCGGAAGTCTTTTTTGATGACAACTGGGAACAGTTCGTAAACAGCGGACAGGAGATTGCTGATGACGTTTTAAGGAGCTTTGAGGAGCACGTTCAGTTCGACGATCCGGTGAACATACAATATACTTCAGGAACCACCGGTTTTCCAAAGGGTGTAACGCTTTCCCATCACAACATTTTAAATAACGGGTACTTCATCGGGATCCGGCTGAAATATACAGAAAAAGACAGGGTCTGTATCCCGGTGCCTTTTTACCATTGTTTCGGAATGGTGATCGGAAACCTTTGCTGTACGGCCCACGGCGCCTGTATGGTGATCCCGAATGACAGCTTCGATCCTGAAATGACCCTGAAAACAGTGTCTGATGAGAAGTGTACCTCGCTCTACGGCGTTCCTACAATGTTTATTGCCGAACTGGCCGTAAAGAATTTTGAATCTTTTGATTTTTCGCATCTGAGGACAGGCGTGATGGCCGGTTCCGTATGTCCGCCTGAAATCATGAAAAAGGTGGAGCGCCTGATGAATATAAGGGAAATGAGCATCTGTTACGGCATGACCGAAACCTCACCGGTTTCTACGCAGACGCTGATCGGGACGCCGTTTGAAAAGCAGATCAATACCGTTGGGACGGTCCAGGACCACCTGGAAGTCAAAATAATTGATGATACCGGCAGAACCGTTCCCAGGGGAGAACATGGTGAGCTCTGTACCCGCGGATATTCCGTTATGCTGAAATACTGGAATGATCCTGAAAACACGAAGAAAGTAATCGACATCGGCCGCTGGATGCATACCGGAGACCTGGCGGTGATGGACGGGGAAGGATATGTCACCATTTCCGGCAGAATCAAAGACCTCATTATCCGGGGCGGCGAAAATATTTCTCCGAAAGAAATTGAAGATTTCCTGTATACCTATCCCAATATCCTGGACGTTCAGATCATTGGTGTCCCGAGTGAAAAATTTGGGGAGGAAGTGATGGCCTGGGTAAAGGTGAGGCCCGGGTTTCAGGTCTCTGAAGAAGAGCTTACGGAATATTGCAAAGGGAGGATTGCCCATTACAAAGTCCCGAAATACTGGAAATTCGTGGATGAGTTCCCAATGACAATTTCAGGGAAAATACGAAAGGTGGAGATGAGGGAAATTTCAATGAAAGAACTGGGCCTGGAAATTAAAGGCTGAAATCCAGTATAAAAAAAAGCGTTTCATTTTGAAACGCTTTTTTTTATACTGGAACTTTACCTTACAGCTCCTTCCTGAGTCTTGCAACAGGAATATTCAGCTGTTCGCGGTATTTGGCAATGGTTCTTCTGGCAATATTATAGCCCTGCTCTTTCAGGATAATGACAAGGGCATCATCCGTAAGCGGTTTCCTTTTATTTTCCTTACTGATGACCTCCTGAAGGTGGGTTTTGATTTCCTTGGTGGAAACTTCTTCCCCATCGTCATTGGTCAGACTGTCTGAGAACAGGTCTTTCAGGTAAATGATCCCGTTCGGCGTATCGGCATATTTGCTTTTTACCACCCTGGAGATCGTGGAGATGTCGAATCCGGTAATATCGGCCACATCTTTCAGGATCATCGGTTTCAGGGATTTATCATCACCGGTGATAAAGTAATCTTTCTGGAACTTTACAATTGCAGTAATGGTCTGCAACAGGGTGTTCTGGCGTTGGTTAATGGCATCTATATACCATTTTGCCGCATCCAGCTTCTGCTTGATGAAAAGGGCAGCCTGCTTGTGCTCGGAAGAGTTTTTATCGTGGGAATAGGTTGTCAGGATATCTTTGTATTCTTCGGAAACCCTCAGCGTAGGTGCATTCTTGCTGTTCAGCATCGGGACTACCTGGCCATCCTTCACCTGGATCACAAAGTCCGGGATGATTTCCTGATTGATGGTAATGGTCTGGGTATCGAAATTTCCGCCTACTTTTGGAGAAAGCTTTGCAATTTCTTCCAGTGCATCCCTGAGGTCTTCTTCCTCAATATCATACTTCTGGATAATCTTATTGTAATGCTTATTCGTTAAGGCATCAAACTGGTAGCGCAGGATATTGGCAGCCAGGGAAACCGCCTTATCTGAGCTGACTTTCTTTTCGATCTGTAGTAAAAGGCATTCCTGCAGCCCTCTTGCCCCAACGCCCGGCGGATCCAGTTTCTGCACGTAATTTTCCAGGATATCTTCTACTTTTTCTTTGGTGGTGTAAATTCCCTGTGAAAATGCAAGGTCGTCTACCAATGATTTGATTTCCCTTCTCAGATAGCCATCGGTATCCAGGTTTCCGATGATGTATTCTGCGATTTTTTCGTCTTCTTCGCTGATGTTGACAAGATGGATTTGCTCAAGAAGGTAATCATACAGGGACTGGCCTTCCGTAAGAAGGCTTTCGTTATCAAATTCTTCGTCGTCCGGGGAATAATTGCTGGATGCTGTTTTATAGTTCGGCTCGTCATCGTAAAGATATTGGTCCACATCAAAATCGGTTTCAATGCTCTCTGTCCCCTCCGTCTCGTAAGAATCTTCCAGGGAAGCATATTCATCTTCCGTTGATTCTTCTTTTGCAATTTCCAAAGCGGGGTTTTCTTCCAGTTCTCTTTCGAGCTCTTCCTCAAACTCCAGGGTGTGAAGCTGTATCAGCTTCATCAGCTGAATCTGTTGCGGAGCAAGCTTCTGGCCTAGTTTGAGTTGTAAGTGTTGTTTAAGCATATTTTTTTACTGATGGTGTTTTAACATAATCTACGAATTTAATAAATATTTTCGATATAGAAATGTTTTAGCACGATTTTTGCTGCCATGGTCATAAGAATAATGACTATTTTAAAAATAAAAAAAGCCTCATCCCTGCTGATGAGGCTTTTTTATACCGGAAGTTTTTCCGGATCCCTTCGGTTATCCCAGAATGCCAGGACTTCCACAGCATCCCTGTGAACACGGTAGTACATTGAAAAGTTCCTGTCTACCAATATATACCGTACTCCCTCAATTTCAGATACGGAACCAATAGAAGGATTTCCAGCGATCAGTTTTTCCTTTTTCTCCACTTCCTTTCTAAGCTTTCTTGAATACTTTTCAGAAGAGTTATGTACATTCCAATATTTTAAGGTATCAGCAAAAGAAAGCAAAGCTTTTTTTGTCCATTTTATCTGAAACATTGATCTATTATTTCTCTGGACTCTTTTTCTGTAAAAAATTCCTTCTGATCTGCCTGCCTGATTCCTTCAGTCAATTGCTCTTTCTGCCACTCCGTTAGATTTTCCCCGTGGCTGATTTCAAACTTTATTTTCAGTTCCTGCAAGAGGGTTTTCAGCAGGCTGATCTGCTTTTCATTTTCCGTATGTATGGTAATGGTACTCATTTGTATGATTTTTCAGTAAAGGTATAAAAAAAATCCTTCCGTTTTAAGGGAAGGATTGTATTATAAATCTGGTTATAAAGATCATAGCTGTCGACCGCCTTTACGACCGTTCATTAAAATTCTGCATTTTTCGGTGTTCTCGGGAAAGGGATCACATCTCTGATGTTCGTCATACCGGTTACAAAAAGCACCAGTCTTTCCAGTCCCAGTCCGAATCCTGCATGCGGTACGGAACCGAATTTTCTTGTGTCCATATACCACCACAGTTCATGCTCATCCACATGCATTTCTGCCATTTTCTGTTTCAGGACATCCAGTCGGGCTTCTCTTTCAGAACCACCGATAATTTCTCCGATTCCCGGGAACAGCACATCCATTGCCGCAACGGTTTTATTATCGTCATTCAGCTTCATGTAGAAAGCCTTGATTTCTTTCGGGTAATCAAACAGGACTACCGGGCTTTCAAAATGCTTTTCCACCAGGTATCTCTCATGCTCGGACTGAAGGTCCGTTCCCCAGTTTTCCACCGGATACTGGAATTTCCCTTTCTTATTTTCTTTGGAATTCAGCAGGATCTCAATAGCTTCCGTATAAGAAACCCTTTTGAAACGCTTGGAAACCACATTTTCCAGCTTTTCAATCAGCCCTTCTTTTGCCCTTTCTTTTTCAGGCTTGGATTTCTGTTCCTCTGCAAAGCGTTTATCCAGGAAGTCCAGATCGTCTTTACAGTGATCCAGTACATACTGAATGACATATTTCAGGAAATCTTCTGCGAGGTCAATATTATCTTCCAGGTTATTGAAGGCCACTTCCGGCTCGATCATCCAGAATTCGGCGAGGTGCCTTGTCGTATTTGAGTTTTCAGCGCGGAACGTAGGCCCGAAGGTGTAAATTCTACCCAATCCCATGGCTGCCGTCTCGCCTTCCAGCTGTCCGGAAACCGTAAGGTTGGTCTTCTTGCCGAAGAAATCCTGTGCGAAATCAATATCTCCCTGTTCGTCTCTCGGGATGCTGTTCAGATCAAAGTTGGTTACCCCGAACATTTCTCCTGCCCCTTCGGCATCCGCTCCCGTAATCACCGGTGTGTTGATGTAAAAGAACTGGTTCTGGTTGAAGAATGAATGGATGGCAAAGCTTACTGCATGGCGTACCCTGAAAACAGCTCCAAACAGGTTGGTCCTGAATCTGAGGTGTGCCTGTTCCCTCAGTACTTCCAGGGAATGCTTCTTTGGCTGGAGAATGGTTTTGTCCCTTTCCTCGGTAAAGTTATCCCCTAAAACGGTAATTTTTTTGGCAACAATCTCAACGTTTTGCCCGGCACCCTGACTTTCCACCACTTCACCCACAATCTTCAGCGACGCAGCCGTACTGATCTTACTGATAACCTCTTCATCGAAATTTTCAAAATCAACAACAATCTGCAAATTATTAATCGTAGAACCATCATTAAGCGCAATGAAGCGGTTGGCACGGAACGTCCTTACCCAGCCGTAAACCGTAATGTCATGATGTAATACTTTCCTGTAATCCTGTAGGATTTCCTTAATGGTCTGCTTTTTCATTTGTTGATTAAAATTTTTATGTAAAAATTAATGTCTGCAAAGGTACAAAAAACGTTTTAAGACTTAAATACTTCTGATCGTTTAATTTTCCTGCACAAAAAATTTATGCATAGCCGGTTCAGAAAGGCTTTTATACACGAAAACAGCTCATCAAAAAAACATTTTATATTCAGATCTTATTATTATTTAAATGAGTTTTAATTAAATAAAACCGTCTTCTTAACATGCCTGCCTTTTCGGATTCTCCAGGCATGATAAAAACTAGGGACATCATACCGCCATTTCGGAAGCAGCAAAACTATCAGGATTACATCAACATGAGAAATAAAGCCAAGAATAACCGTAAGATCAAATGTCCAGCCTGTTTTTTTAAAACCTATTAAAAAAGTAAGTGCTAGTAGTAAGCTTAATCCCCAAAGCTTTGAAAGCCAGGCATGGGTACAGGTTTCCTTTCTGAATTTCACGATGCTGACAACATAACAGAGAACTTCCATAACAAGCAGTAAAAGAATGCCCTTCCACTCCTCTTTAATCAGATCAGGGTTTAATAAATAGGCGGCGCAACCCAGCGACAGCCAGAAAACCAGATCCGTCTGACTGTCCATCCGCCGCAATCTTTCAGAGGATACACCAGTCTTACGGGCAATGATCCCGTCGAAAATATCGGTTAATAAACCGAAATACATGAATGCCAGAATCAGGAACCGTTGTTTCTCACCGGCGAAACAGGCTAATGAAACGATAACCGGAGCAAGAATGAACCGCACCGCAATAAGAAGGAAGGGAATTTTTTTCATATGTTATTTATTTAATTCTTTTATACTTCTCGGCATTATTGCCGGTGTAGCCGGACCACATCAGCAGCAACAATGCACCGCTGTTCTCATAATAATTCTGAATTAACAGATCTTTCTGCGCAGTAAGCCCTACCCTGCTCTGAAAAGTGATGCATCCGCCCAACAAGTACGGCACTCCCCTGCATGCGGAAGTATAATTACCGAGCTTTAACAAGCCGTTTTTAAGATATGCAGGATAGGTAATGGTATATCTTACCGAATCATTATCCAGAAGCCGGAACGTGATTTCGTATGTTTTTGCCTTATCCAAAGCTTTTGATCTGATTTCTACTTTATCATAATGACCCCTTACTGCATGGTTCACCCTCAACATTGCAGCAAAACCCATTACTTCTGAAGATTTTATGTTTTCTGAATTGACATACTCAAACCCTTTGGATTCGTATAAGCCCTCAATTGCAGAAATATTTTTTTTTGTGAGAACTGCCACATCGTCCTTTATCATGCTGTTGCTGAATGCAGTGCATGAATTTATACAGAAAATCGCTAATGTGAGCAGGATGTACGTTTTCATAGGATATTTATTTGAAATTATCTTTCAAATGTATTGGTGACAAGCAAAGAAACAAATGCGAAAAAGAATTAAAATAAATCCTTAGATTTGTGAAAATCGCAAAAGCATGTATCAGGAACTTTTATTACAGCAGATCCGCAGAAAGATCGGAAACAAATCATTGAATGATGAAATCGCCAATGTTCTTGATATCAGTTATGATGCGGCACACCGGAGAACTTCACTGAAAGCTAAATTCAGTTTTGAAGAAGCACTGGAACTGGCCGGATATTACCGGATTTCGCTGGACCGGTTTCTTACATCCGATCACCGGATTTTGGTGCAGAAAACGACAACTGTAACCGGAACAGGCGATTTACAGCCTTTCTTCAGCAATAACCTCAGCATCTTTGAGAACCTGCCGCTTTCGGATGAAATGACGATTTATTATTCCGCGAAGGATATTCCGTTTTTTTACACCCTTTCCGATACACTGCTTTCACGGTTCAAAATTTATGTCTGGATGAATCTGCTGAATGAGAAGCAGGTTTTCCTTCCGTTCCTGGAATTTACCCCGCCTGATTCTGAACCTGATACCAAAGAACTAAAGAAAAAATATGAAGAGCAAAAAGTGGTTGAATTGTGGAATGACCGCACCGTTTCCAGCATTTTGCAGCAGATCTTGTTCTATTCCGAAACAGGAATGCTGAAAAAAAACGAAGCCCTGATCATTCTTCGGGAACTTACTGAACTTATAGAATATATTGAAGAGAAAACGGAAAACAACCCGCGATTCCGGCTGTATGAAAATGAACTGATGCACCTCTCGAATGACATCTTTTTCCACCATCCGCAACGGTCACTTTTTGCGATTCCTACCAATATGTTCGGGTATATTCTGATTGATGATGACAGAACCTGCCTTGAAACCAGGAATTACTTTGAACACCAGATAAAAAATTCAAAGTCAATGAATACATCCGGAAACCGTGACCGGAAAATATTTTTCAATAAAATGTACAGACAGATCGAAAATCTGGGAGATCAACTGGGATAAGCTTATTGCTTATTTCTTATTGCAAATTATTCATCTTTCTTTGAAGGAACCAGGAAAACATCGATAAGGCCTTCCGGAAGCTGCATTTTAATGTATCTTTCTTCACGGTTGACCTCTATGATCCAGTCTTTAATCATCGGGATAACCACTTCCTTACCTTCCAGATTCGTAACGAAATACACCTGCGCTGTCTGATCGTTTACCGAGCGGATTACACCACAGTCGTTATCATGCTCATCAAAGATATTATAACCGATGATTTCGTGGTAATAAAACTGATTTCCGGTAAGTTTAGGCAGTGTAGACAACGGAAGATAGACATTTTTACCCAACGACTGGTCTACCAGTGCTTCGGTAGAATTCCTGAACGCAATATTCAGCGCATCCAGTTTGCTCCATGATGTTCTTTCTACGAAAAAAGGAACCAGCAGTCCGTTGATTTCGACAAAAATAGAATCCAGTTTACCATAGAGTTCCGGCTGGTCGGTATCCAGTTTGAGGATTACGTTTCCGGCAAGCCCGTGTCTTCTTGTGATTTTTCCTAGCAGATAGCAGTCTTCCTTTTTCATGTCCTGAGGTATTGAATTGATAAGAAATGAAATAAAAAAATAATATGAAATGAATATAAGTAAGTCTTATTAAGCCTTTAAACAATAAAGACACGAAAAAATCGTGCCTTTATAATGTATTTTCTTTAGAGAATTAAGCCTGAGTTTCTTCAGTTCCTTCTGCATCAGCAGCAGGAGCCTCACCTTCAGCAGGAGCGTTGGCAGCTTCTTCAGCAGCTTTTGCATCCGCTTCAGCCTGTGCAGCAGCAGCGATTCTTGCTTCGTTTACTTTAGCTTCAGCTTCAAAAGCAGCTTTTTTAGCATCGGATTTAGCTGTTGCCAGACCTTCTACTTTGCCTTGTACTTTTGCTTCTTTTGCTTCTACCCATGCATTGAATCTCTTCTCAGCTTCTGCCTCATCAAAAGCTCCTTTAGCAACACCACCTTGTAAGTGTTTTTTGTAAAGTGCTCCTTTGTAAGAAAGGATTGCTCTTGCCGTATCAGTTGGCTGAGCACCATTGTTTAACCACTTTACAGCAGAATCAACATTCAAATCGATTGTTGCAGGGTTGGTGATTGGGTTATAAGTTCCCAGTTTTTCGATGAATCTACCATCTCTTCTTGCTCTGGAATCTGCAACCACGATGTGGAAGAAAGGCTTTCCTTTTTTACCGTGTCTCTGTAATCTGATTTTTACTGACATAATTTTTGAATTTTACGGGAACTCGTCCCAGTTAAATATTTTAAGAGTGCAAAGATAAACAAAAAAAATTACTGAACAATTAATAAGTGCAACAATTTACCGGTGTATCAGTTTACCCCTGTATTAGTTTACCAATGTATTAATATAGAGATGTATCAATATTACAGTACACAGATAGGATAATAACCACTTTGTATTATATCGCTCCCGCTATCTTATTGCTACATCATCAAATTGTTAGATTATTAAATTATTCCATTGTTACATTATATATCCGCAACCCCCATATAAAACAGCCCCAGGCATTTCTGGTTTTCTTCAATGGTAAGGGATTCTTTCAGATGGTCTACCAGCTTCGGGGAACTCCAGTAACAGCCGATTCCGTTTGCCGTACAGGTAAGGTACATGTTCTGCACGGCCATGGATACGGCTGCAATTTCTTCCCATTCCGGAACCATTCCGCTGAAGTTGACAATAATGGAAATGACCGTGTCTGCTTTGTTGATTTTATAACCGATATCGTAAAATTTCTTCTCCAGGAAGACGTGTTCAGGCTGTGTAGCCTTGTAGATGGCCTGCATCTCGGAAGCCAGCCTCCCTTTTTCTTCGCCCCTGAACACCTTGAAACGCCATGGTGTTGTGCGCTTATGGTTGGGAGCCGTTACTGAAGCCTGCAGAACAGCATCTATAATTTCCTGAGGAATTTCTGCCTCTGTATAATCTTTCGGGAAAATACTCTTTCTCTGCTCTATGATTTCTTTTAAAACGTCTGCTTTATTCATGCAGCGAATTTACGAAAAAGATGGAAGCCGGAAACGGGGCTGAACGAAGTTTGATGTCGGATCAGCCGGCAGAAGCCGGAAGCCGGAAGCCAGAAGCCAGAAGCCAGAAGCCAGAAGCCAGAAGCCTAGCAAAGTTACTTTTTACTTTACAAAACTTCAACAATCTTCTGATAAATCTTATTCAGCGTGAATTCATCGCCGGGCTGCATGCCCATCATTTTCCTGGCCATCGGGCTTTCCGGGGAAATGGCGTAGAAGCGGTCGCCCTCGAAGAAGAATTCTCCCAGGGAAACAGAAATATAAAAACGGGCTTTATTGGTAATCACCAGCGACCCCAGCTGTACTCTTCCGGTAGGATTGTTCAGTACTTTGCCCATATTTCTTTTCAGGTCGTTCAGGGCACCCATCTGCCGTTGCATCTGGTAAATTTCCTCCTGCATTTCCTCTCTCATGCTGTCGTACTTGGGCGTTTTTTTTATCTCCCGGCTGGCTTCCAGCGTGAATTCCATAAAGTTTTTCAGCTTTTCAATTTTTCCGGCAATGACGGCCTTTACATAATTTCTGATATTATTTTTTTCGAATACGGTCTTCTCCATGCATCAAATCTTTATATAAAGATAATATTTTTCAGATAATCCATACTTTGATTTTATCAATGAAAATGATTTGATTTTTTCCGGAAGCAGGAAAAGGATGCAAAACAGGAAAAGCGTTCATGGATGCAGACGCAATAGCATTAAAAGGACATGGGTGGATCAGCATTGATCTTATCACCTGTTGAAAATCATTCCTGAGTAAATCTGGAAAACATACGAACACCGGCCGGCAGGAGAAAAAGCCCTTTTTCATACAGAGGGAGGCAAACGAATGTGGCGAGTTAAGGACGGGAATTTCGGCTTTGCTTTCATTTTATTTTTCCGCCAGCTTCTTCAGGCTCTCCAGTCCTTCCCCATATGATTTCCCCATCTGGTAATCCATCAGGGGCCTCATCACTTTCATCATGGGATGCTGCTCGGTTTCCATGGTCCAGGTAACTCTTGTGGAATTTCCTTCGGGCACCAGAATAATCTCAGAGAAAGCCTGGCCTTCAAAAGGCTTCTTGAAAATCATTTCCGATTTCTGCTTTTTATAAAGAATAAGTTCCAGCAGTTGCTGGCAGCCTGCCCCGGCCTCATCATTGCTGCTGTCCCAGCAATAGCCATCTCCTTTTTTGCCGGGCTCTCCGGTATAGGTGATTGTCATGGCCGGATCCAGTTTCATCCAGGGATTCCATTCATTGACTGCCTTCATGGTCCGGACATGCTGCCAGACCTTTTCTTTGGGCGCACCGATAACTATGGATTTTTCATAATGATAGGTTTTGCCGAAAGCCAGCATGGCAATGACAGCATAGATAACGATCAGAAGGATAAGAACTCCGATAATTTTAACGGTTGTTTTCATAGCTCAGCAAGGTTTTATTTTATTTTCAAAAATAGCTGATCTTTTGCTCATCTTTTCTTGGCATAGGACAAGATTCATCAAAACCGATCATTTTGTCACACTTTTTTCCGGGGCATTATTTTTGAGCATTCAACCACCGGAATCACCTTGATCCGTAACTTTTACAGGAATTTAAAACCGTATTTATGAATATATTAACCGAGACTTTCAATCCCCCATATCAGGCAGCCCCTTTTACTTCCATTAAAAATGAAGATTACCTGCCGGCTTTCAGAGAACTGATCCGGAAATCGGAAGACGAAGTTGAAGCCATCGTAAACAATCCTGAGGAACCGACATTTGAGAATGTAATCGAAGCACTGGCTTATTCAGGAGAACAGCTGGACCGCGCGTCCAATATCTTTTTCAACCTGAATTCTGCCGAGACCAGTGATGAACTGCAGCAGATCGCGCAGGAAGTCTCCCCGATCCTTACCGAATATTCTTCAAAAATTTCCCAGAACGAAGCTTTATTCAACAAAATCAAGAAGGTGTATGACGAAAAGGAAAAATACCATCTTGATGAAGAACAGCAGATGCTTTTAAACGAAACCTATAAAGGCTTTGTGAGAAGCGGTGCGCTGCTGAGTGAAGAAGACAAAGAAAAACTAAAGAAAATCAATATGGATTTATCTTTAAAGTCGCTCCAGTTCGGGCAAAATGTTCTTGCTTCAACCAACCATTATTTCAGACATATCACCCATAAGGAAGACCTTGCAGGCATTCCTGACGCCATTCTGGAGCAATATGCCGAAGAAGCAAAAGAAAGAAACCTGGAAGGCTGGGTGGTAACGCTTCAGTATCCGAGCTACATCCCTTTTATGACGTATGCGGAAAACCGGGAGCTGAGAAAAGAACTGGCCCTGGCTAACGGTAAAAAATCTTTTGATGGCGGAGAACATGACAACCAACACCTCATCAAAGAACTGCTTTCCCTGAAACAGCAGAAAGCAGAGTTGCTGGGTTATAAGAATTATGCAGACTATGTGCTGGAAGAAAGAATGGCAAAATCCCCGGCAAAAGTTATCGACTTCCTGAATGAGCTTCTTACCAAGGCAAAACCATACGCCGGTAAAGAAATCGAAGAACTGAAAGCATTGGCTAAAGCTGACGATATCGAGGAAATGCAGTCCTATGACCATGCTTTTTATGCGGAAAAACTCCGTAAAGCCAAATATGATCTGAATGATGAGGAACTGAAACCTTACTTCCCGCTGGATCAGGTTCAGGATGCCGTCTTCGGACTGGCCGAAGAGCTTTTCCAACTTACTTTCGAGGAAAGAAAAGACATTCCAAAATACCACGAAGATGTAAAGGTTTATGAAGTACAGGAAATAATTGCAGTATCCAGTTCAGGAATGACTGAAAAAGAATTTAAAGCTCTGCTTTACGTAGACTATTTCCCGCGAAAAGGCAAAAGAGCCGGCGCCTGGATGACGAGCTATAAAAACCAGTATCAGAAAGAGGGCGAAAATTCTCGTCCGCACATCTCTATTGTCTGCAACTTCAGCAAACCGACCAAAGATACGCCAAGCTTACTCACTTTCCAGGAAGTCACCACCCTGTTCCATGAGTTCGGGCATGCACTCCATGGGATCATGGCCGACACCCGGTACCCTACCCTCTCCGGAACTTCCGTAAAATGGGATTTTGTGGAATTGCCTTCACAGTTCCTGGAAAATTTCTGTTACGAGCCTGAATTCCTGAAAACGTTCGCCAGACATTATACAACCGGGGAAGTTTTACCGGATGAAAAAATTGAAAAAATTGCCCAGTCAAAAAACTTCATGGAAGGCTACCAGACGCTGAGGCAGATCGGCTTCGGGCTGCTGGACATGAATTACCATACAAAAGTCGGAGAGTTAGAGAACAAAAGTATAAAGGAGTTTGAAGATGAATATACGAAAGCTACCCAATTATATCCGGCCCATCCGGAAACGGCAATGAGCCCGAGCTTTTCCCATATCTTCCAGGGCGGATATTCGGCCGGATATTATTCCTACAAATGGGCGGAAGTACTGGATGCCGATGCGTTCCAGTATTTCAAGGAAAACGGGATTTTTAATCCTGAAATTGCTGCCAAATATAAAGTCCTCCTTGCTTCCGGCGGAACCAAGGACCCGATGGAGCTGTACAAGAGTTTCAGGGGAAGCGAACCGAAAGTGGAAAGCCTGCTGAAAAGGGCGTTCGGATAAAAAAGTATAAACCATTAAGTGACCGCTTAATGGTTTTTTATTTATCTTTAAAACATGAAATGACGAAAGATGATCAGATTCCGTCTGACCCGGACAATGAAGGAAACAGGTATTTGATTCCAGGCAGCCGGCCATGGCAATCATCAATTCTTCTCATCCTGCAGGAATGGAGAAGAATTGTTTTTTATAGCGGTGACCAGAAATCCGGGAAATAACAGCAATATTTTTAAATTAGACTCATGTACACAATCCAACAACTCCACAAAACGCTGGATGAACGCCGCCGGCCGGAAGACGTTGCCGAAATGGTTATCGATCTGCTGAAAGGCAGAATAACGGAATATGAAGCCGGATTACTGGATCGCGCAGCACAAGGCTCGCTGAACAGAAACCTGTATGGCTATACTTCAATGCTGGAAAGTTTTGGGGTGATAACCGGCGCACAGGTACAGATCAACAGAGCCCTTGAAATTTTCAACATGCAAAAACCACCGGATGCAGATTACAGTCTGGTTGAAACAGTTGAACGATTCCTGTACGATGTTGCCCCTCTGATTTCCAAATCCACAGGTTCAAATAATTTCAAGACAGACCGGCTGAATAAGGAACAGCGAAAAGAAGCAGGCCTGGATCTTTCTAAAAGAAATTATAATAAAAAATGGCGGCTCTTACAAAGGATAGAAAAAAAACTGATCCGGCTGATCAATGAAACCAAAAAGCTGGAATTTCAGAAAATTGCAAAACATGGATTAGCCCATACCCTGTCTTTTGAGGATTTCAGCTCGGATCTGAATACGGCATGTTTTATTGCCTATTACAATGCCCGCTGCAATGTAAGGAGCACTTTTACCAATCAAAGCCAGGAACGGCCTTTTGATGAAATTTGTGAAATGCTGTTCAGCAGATGCACGGAAAATGCCGTTTCTACCCACTGGTGGGCAATTTCCCATATCTATA
>NZ_CAJYMO010000306.1 GCF_913776365.1 uncultured Chryseobacterium sp.
AAAATATTAGTTTGTATCAGTAGTGTACCTGATACTACTTCCAAAATTAACTTTACAGCAGATAAATCTGCTTTCGACAAAAACGGGATTCAGTGGGTCATCAATCCGCTCGATGAATTTGCACTTACCAAAGCCATCAAGCTGCAGGAGTCGGGGGCTACGGTAACGGTAATCAATGTAGGAGAGGCTGTTACAGAGCCTGTAATCAGGAAAGCACTGGCAATAGGAGCAAACGACGCGATCAGAGTAAATCTGGATCCTAAGGACAGCTATTCTGCTGCCAAGGAAATTGCTGCCGTAGCACAGAATGCAGGATATGACCTGATTCTTTGCGGTAAGGAATCCCTCGACTATAACGGTGGTTCCGTTCCGGGAATGCTCGCCCAGCTTCTGAACCAGCCTTTTGTGAATGCCTCTGTAGGATTGGAGGTCAACGGAAATGAAGCAACGGCAGTAAGAGAAATTGAAGGCGGAAAAGAAACGATCTCCGTAAAATTACCTGCTGTCATCGCAGGACAGAAAGGCCTTGTGGATGAAAAGGATCTTATTATCCCGAATATGAGAGGAATTATGTCGGCCAGAACAAAGCCTTTGCAGGTGGTGGAGCCGTCTTCCTCAGAAGTTAAGGTTCAGGGAGTATCTTATGACAGCGTACCTCCCAGGGCTTCCGTAAAGATGGTTTCCCCGGATAACCTGGACGAATTGGTAAGATTACTTCACGAAGAAGCAAAAGTTATTTAATTATTCTAAATTCGACATTTAAAATTCAGAAAAACCAACCTTGAATTTTGAACTTTAAATCTTAAATATAAAATCATGGCAGTATTCGTATACGCAGAAAATATAAACGGAGTTTACAAAAAAGCAGCTTTTGAAGCGGTTTCCTATGCCAAAGCGGTAGCAGACCAGGCAGGAGATACGGTAACGGCAGTTTCTGTAAACCCAACGGACTCCTCAGATTTGTTGTACAAATATGGAGCATCCAAGGTTATCAACATCAAAGATGAAGGGCTGAAGAGCTTTTCAGCTAAAGCTTACGCGCAGGCGGTGAAAGAAGTGGCAGACGGGAACATCATCGTTTTCCCGCATACAACGGATGCTTCTTCGGTAGCGCCGATGCTGGCAGTAATGAACGGGTATTCCCTGATCACCAATGTGCTGGAAGCACCGGAAAGCCTGTCACCGGTTCAGGTAAAAAGAAGGGCTTTCTCCGGGAAGGGCTTTATGACCGCTAAAGCAGAAGGAACGGGAGTAATTATCACCGTTTCCCAGAATGCTTTCGGTGTCAAAGAAAATGCAGTTTCCGGTTCCGAAGAAGTAAAGGAACTTTCCGTTGCCAATGAAGATACGAAAGTAATTTCCCATGAACAGAGTTCCGGAAAACTGGATCTTAAAGAGGCGGAAATCGTAGTCTCTGCAGGAAGAGGGATGAAAGGTCCTGAGAACTGGGGAATGATTGAAGATCTTGCCCAGGTGCTGGGCGCAGCGACTGCCTGTTCAAAGCCGGTGTCCGATATAGGATGGAGGCCTCATACGGAACACGTTGGGCAGACCGGTAAAGCCATTGCCCCTAATCTTTACATTGCAGTTGGGATTTCAGGAGCCATACAGCATCTTGCCGGTGTGAATTCCTCAAAAACCATTGTAGTGATCAACAGTGATCCTGAATCGCCTTTCTATAAATCAGCCGATTACGGGGTTGTAGGAGATGCTTTCCAGATCGTACCTGCCTTGACGGAGAAAATCAAAGCCCTGAAAGCATAGGAAAAGTCAATGGGGATTGGTCAGTTTGCTCCGCCTGTCAGTTTTAATAATTGTTTTAAATTCAAAATTCACTTGCAAAGCAAAATTGACTTATGAAATAAAATTCACCATGTACCGATCATCACCATTCAATCATAAAAGCCCTTTCCGGGCTTTTATTTTTGCCTAAAAAGTTGAAAGAAAAATGAAAATTAATCTATATTTGTAGCCATGGATTATAAACAGCTAATTATTCGCGGAATATCGTACAGCCAGACCCAATCCGGGGCGTACGCTTTGTTATTGGAACATGAAGAAACACATATAAAATTACCTGTTGTCATAGGAAATTTCGAGGCACAATCCATTTCTCTTGGTCTGGAGAAAGACATTCATCCGCCCCGTCCTCTTACGCATGACCTTTTTGCTAAATTTATTGTTTCTGCGCAGTATGAGATGGTTTCCGTTATCATTTATCAGATTGTTGACGGTGTATTTTTCTCCAATATCAATTTCAGAAGCAGGCAGACCGGGGAGGATCTTATTCTGGATGCCAGAACTTCCGATGCAGTTGCCATGGCTGTCCGGTTTGATGCGCCCATTTTCACTACTCAGCAGGTGCTGAATGAAGCAGGAATTCTCCTGGAACTGGAAGATGCTGCCAGGGAAGAGGAAACGTTCTCCGAAACGGTACAGACTGAAGATAACCTGAGATCCGTTTCTATGGAAGAGCTGCAGAAGCTGCTGGAGGAAGCGGTAAAAGAAGAGGATTTCGATACGGCACTTGAGATTCAGGAAGAAATCAAAAGGAGGAAAAAGAAAATCGATTAAAGAGCATAGCTACCATTCATTATGAATTTAAAATTACGACTTACCGTTCTCAGTTTCCTTCAGTTTTTCGTTTGGGGGGCATGGCTGATTACCATTGCTAACTTCTGGTTCGGGACAAAACACTGGGATGGCGCGCAGTTCGGGGCTGTTTTCGGGACGATGGGAATTGCTTCGATTTTTATGCCCACGATTACCGGGATTATCGCCGACCGTTGGGTGAATGCTGAAAGAATTTTTTCCGTATTGCACATCCTTTATGGAATTGTGCTCTTCATCCTGCCGCACTCTGCAGATCCGGATTCTGTGTTCTATATCATGCTTCTGGCCATGTGCTTCTACATGCCAACCATCGCACTGGCCAATTCCATTTCCTATACCATCCTTAAAAACAGTGAACTGGACGTGGTGAAAGATTTCCCGCCGATCAGGGTTTGGGGAACCATCGGGTTTATTGTTGCAATGTGGATTACCAATCTTACCGGAAATAAAGCAAGCGAAGGCCAGTTTTATATTGCCGGTGCAGTAGCTGTTTTCCTCGGGATTTATGCTCTGACCTTACCAAAATGCCCGCCGCAGAAACTGATTGACAAAAATGCACCGCTCGCCGAGCAGCTGGGACTGAATGCCTTTAAGCTGTTCAAAGACTATAAAACAGCTCTTTTCCTGTTATTTTCGATGCTCTTGGGAGCAGCCCTTCAGCTGACGAATGCTTACGGAGATGTTTTCTTAAGTGAATTCGAGCATTTCCCCAAATATGCAGACTCATTCGTGGTACAACGTTCTACCATCATTATGTCGATCTCCCAGGTTTCTGAGACGCTGTTCATTCTGGCAATTCCTTTCTTTCTTAAAAGATTCGGTATTAAAAAAGTAATGCTGATGTCCATGATCGCCTGGGTGCTGAGGTTCGGTTTTTTCGCATACGGTGTGCCTGAAGGGTTCGGCCTGGGGCTGATCATCCTCTCATGCATCGTTTATGGGATGGCATTCGACTTTTTCAATATTTCTGGATCACTGTTCGTGGAAACCACAACCGATAAAAAAATACGTTCTTCAGCACAGGGCCTGTTTATGATGATGACCAACGGATTCGGAGCGGTATTCGGAAGCTACGCTGCGGGATGGGCGATCGATAAATTTTTCACGCATCAATTTACCACCGTTTCATCACTGTCTGCTTATCTGGAAACCACTCCCGATAACGCTACCTTCCTGGAAATTCTCCGGAAAAGTTTCAATGCTGCAGTAAATCCTGACGGAACCTTGTCATCAGCCGTCATGGTGAAAGACTGGCACAATATCTGGCTTTCATTTGCCGTTTACGCACTTATCCTTGCCGTCCTTTTTGCGGTGCTGTTCAGGCATAAACACAATCCGGCAGTCCTCTCTGATGTAAAGCATTGATCAGTTATATGTTTTAACAATTGATCTATCATTATTTTAAAATATTATATTGCACTTTGGAAAAAAGTGCAATTTTTTTGTTTCGGGGGCAACCTTTTTAAAAAAATTCCGTCTTATCATCAGATACTGATACATGAAGAACCTTGAAGAGCATTTTAAACAGGCAAAAAAGCAGGACCGGAAGGGGCAGAAAGCTCTTTTCGACCTCCTTTCGCCGAAGATGCTGGCCGTAGCGAATTCTTACGTAAACAACATACAGGATGCGGAAGACATTCTAATGCATTCTTTCTTTACCTGTTTCTCAAAGATCAATGACTGCAGGGATTGGAAAAGTTTTCCGTTCTGGCTGAGAAAAATAGTCGTAAACAATTCCATTACTTTTATCCGTAGGAACAAAAATATCCTGTATACGGACAAAGAGATGGACGAAATAGGTAATGCGGAGGAAGTATGGGAACAAGAGATCCCGGAGATTGATATGGAAGAAATCTTTTCAGAAATGCCGGATGGTTACAGGCTGGTATTTAACCTGTATGTATTCGAAGATAAAAAGCACCAGGAAATTGCGGATATACTTAACATTTCCGAAGGTACCAGCAAAAGCCAGCTGAATAAGGCAAAAAAATGGATCACCGCATTCCTAAAACAAAAAAAAAATGAAAAACAGTACGCTGAATAAATGGAAGTCCGCTTATGAAAAGCGTGAAGTAAGGCCTTCCGGAGACCTTTGGAGTCAGCTGGAAGAAAAACTGGACGGGCAGCCTGAGCGATCTCAGAAACAGTTCCTGAAATGGTGTTCCTATGCGGCAGCCTTATTCCTGATATTTTCTGTTGGGTCATTAATCTACCTGAATAGTGCCGGCTCAGTTCAGAACAAAGCGGATGCGCTTGCGGTAACAAAGATTCACAAGGACACGGCAAATCAGGCAAGAATCAGTTTGCCGGATCAGAGAAGCCCGCAGGAAAATACTGAAACGGCTAAAGAACCGCATCTTGTACTAACTGTTCAGAAAAGCAGTAGGATGGATGATATTGTTCCTGGAATACCTATAGCGGTAATGGATGCTGACCGGCAACCAGATAACCATGGAAAGGAAGCAGAGCAAGCTGAGGTTCTGAATACTATAGCCCAGCAACAGTCTCTGCCACTGCCAACCACCGGTAATCCGCTGATCGCAGAGGGTAAAAAACAGGATCCCGGCTATATTCATGCCGATGAGCTGCTGCTGGGAAGGGAGATCGACAGGTTGAATGAAACCAGGGACCTTGACGAAAGAAAATTCGGG
>NZ_CAJYMO010000307.1 GCF_913776365.1 uncultured Chryseobacterium sp.
TTTTATCCGCATTTTTGAAAACGACAGTTCTGATCAAGCCAAAGCTTCTCAGCTTCAGGCCATTCCTTTTGAATATTGGCTGGATATCCTGGGACAGCGGCTGACTTCTGCCAGCCTCCGCAACGAACAGGCCATCCCGCCCCTCCGTTGCGTCCTGACGGAAGCCTGTGAACAGCCTTTCAACAGCGAGATCACCATGTCCCAGCGCGCCTGGGAAAAACATGCAGGCCGAACGGATGACCGGTTCTGGGGTGAGATCACCGGCAATAATCTCCGGAAACAACAGAAAGTCATGGAAAAAATTTCCTACATCCTGGACCACCCCACCTGGTGGAACGTTTTTTTCCACTACCGGCACGGGCCTGTTTTTGAAGTCCGGGAAAAGGAAGGCCACGGGATCCGGTGGAGCCAGGGCGGGAAGCGGCTGATCGGGTTTCTGGAAAAGTTTATATAGCATATGACGTCATGCGACATCTTACAGCCTGCCCTGTTCGCTGGTTTTCCTGGCGGCTTTGGCATCCTTCACCTTCTGGTTCCCGAAATTATATTTCAGGTTGACCATGATATACCTTGTGTCCCTGTAATCTTTAAAATACTGGTTCTGGTCGGCATACCTGGTGGAAATGGTATTCTTGTCCGTACGGAAGATATCGTTGAAGACCAGTCCGGCTTCAAGGCGTTTATCCAACATTTTTTTATTGATGATCACACTGGTTTTCTGGGAAGCACTGATGTCAAAAGATCCCTGGATGGTTTTTGAATTATAGACATACGATACATTAAGATCCCAGGTTTTAGCCTTATCGAGCGTAATCTGGGTAGAGACGTTGGTATTGTAGAAAAAAACTTCATTTTTATAAAGCAGGCTGTCAGTTCCGAAGAAATAATTTTCCTGATATTCCCCCATTGCAAAAAAATTCAGCTTCCAGAACGGCTTCAGGGAAAAGCTTTTTGAAAAGTTGAGGCCCATGTTTTTGCTATGGTCAATGTTGGTATAATGATATACCGTCTCAAAAGTCTGCGGATCCTGGATGGAGATTTCCATGGATGGATCTTTGATATAGCTGAAATAGGCTTCGAAGTTCCAGTCTTTCAAAGTATAGTTCAGGCTGAGGTTATGGATTATTGTTGATTTCAGATTGGCATCCCCCTGAAAATAGGAATAGAGGTTATAATAAGATTTCGAGGGATTAAGGAAATCATAATTGGGCCTGTCGATTCTTTTCCCGTAAGAAAACCCCAGCTGCTCCCCTTCCTTCAGGTTGTACATTAAATAAAGCGTAGGAAAGATTCCGGTTCTGGCTGTCCTGTTTTCTACCGCAGGATTATCAGATTCCGTACGGATCAGCGTGGTTTCAGAGCGCAGGCCGGCTTTGAGCTCCCATTTCTCCCACTTGTATTCGGAAGAGAGATAAGCTGCAAAAATGTTTTCCCGGTAACCGAACCGGTTGCTTTTTAACGGATCCCGAACCCATGTTCCGGGAGTACCGTCAAAGAAATCCAGGTTGTTCAGGTTCTTTACGAAACTGTATTTCAGTCCGCTTTCCAGGATCAGCTTCCCATCCGCATAGCGGTGATCCAGCTGCGTGGCATAGAGCGAAATATCCTGTGCGCTATTATTGGCAAACCGGTTCCGGCTTTCCGGCCGGCCTTCAAAATCCAGCAGGGTTTCCACTTCCTGGCCTTCTTTAAAATGTTTGATGCTGAAATTATGGGTCCAGGTGAGGGTATTTTTTCCCAGCTTCTTATCGTAAGTGAGATAGGCATTGAAGTTATTGTTATACAGACGTCTTCTATTGGAGGTCAGGTAAAAGGATTGCTGTTGATCGGTATCTGTATTAAAAATACGGGTCGGAACCAGGTAATGCCCGTTGTTATTCGGCGCGTTGCTCCCGTCAAATCCGAACTGGACGGCAGAGAGGCTGTCTGCCGCATACTGCCCGGAGAAATTGTAGCTGTGCTGCTCATGGGCGTTTGTTTTCCTCACCATATCGCTTTCCCAGCGGGTTTTATCCTGGTCAAAAGTTACGACATCAAAGTTGTAGCGCACAAAATCGCCGGTTGAGAAGTTGTAATTTCCCGTCAGCTGCCATTTATCCGTATTGTACGACTGGGAAGTTCCTATGAGTCCTCTGGCATAGGTTGCTTGGGTATACCGTGTGGAAATCCTGCCTTTATAACCGGAAAGCACATTCTGCTTCATTTTAATATTGATGATGGCACTGCCCTGCGCCTCATATTTTGCCGGCGGATTGGTAATGACTTCCACGGAAGAGACATTGTTGCCGTCGGTATTTTCGAGCAGCTGCTTCAGCTGTTCACGGGTCATGAGTGTTTTCCGGTCGTTGATGGTAACGATAATCTGTGAATTTCCACGTACGCTCAGCTCTTCGTTTTTTACCAGGACATTTGGTGTACTTTTGAGAATGTCCCAGGCATTGAGGTTTTGCAGCGGTGTTTTATCAACAGTAAATTCCAAACGGTCTATTTTTCTTTTCAGCACCGGTTTTCTGGCTGTTACCGTTACCTTTTCGATATCCTTCACCGAATCTTTTTTCAGGACGATCTGCAAGGGTTCGCTGTTTTCAAGGATGATCTCATATTCCCGGTATCCGGTTTTGCTGATGTTCAGGGTTACAGGAAAACGAAGACTTCCCTCAAGATTAAAATTTCCCTGAGGATCGGAATAAACGGCTGTTCCGGCTCCGCCGGCTGTAACGGCAGCTCCGGATACCGGTTCCCGGTTCTCATTTTCCAGATGTCCTTTGATGAGCTGGCTCCATAAAAAAACAGGAATCATAAACAGAACAGCAGTAAAGGCTTTTGATTTTGATGTTTTCATTTTCAGTAATTTTCTTCAAAATTGAGATGAAACACGGGGAAGTTTTGTTAACGAACGGTTAATGGAAGGTTAATGATCATTTTACAAGAAAATTGATTGTATTTTTGAATGATTATGATGATGATGACGTCGCGGATTTAAAATCCGCGACATCAATCCGCGACATCAATCTGAGACATCAATCTGAGACATCGATATAATGAACCGTAAGAGAAATGCTACCGTTATTCTGTTCACCTTCAGCCTGCTGGTGCTGGTTGTGCTGCAAGGCTACTATCTGTACAACTCCTACCGGCTGGAAGAGAAAGAGCTCAACAAACAGGCGAAGATCATTGCAGAAAAAACCCAGCAGATGATAGAAGATTCCGAAACGTCCATCAGTGAAGACAAACTGGTAGGTGACTTTGAAAAACTGAAAAAAGGAATCACCATCCAGAAAGAAAAGATCACCCATCCGGAAAAACTGTACCGTTCGGAAGCGGCCTATAGCAGAGAGCTGGAAGAACTGCTGAAGCAGAATACCGGAAACTCCGGGTTTCAGATTGCCATGCGGAACGAAATATATTCGGTATTCGATGACATCCGGAAACAGGAGCTGCTGCCGGAAAAGCGTTCCATTATTCTTTACCGCACGCTAAAGGACATGGACAGGCCTATGGTGGTACAGGAGGGAAAATGGACCAGCCGGCAAACCAATAAGGACACAGACCGGAACGTGAATGAAAGGAATTATTATCTGGTAAAATCGAAACTGACTTTCCAGCTGCTCAATATCCGGAGCCTGGTGTTCAAAAAGATCATTCCGCTGATGATCATCAGCCTGCTGATTATTATCCTGATCATCATCCTGTTCTATAAAAGCATCCGGAACCTCAGCCGACAGGAACAGAAAACAGCCCAGCTGCACACCACCATCGATTCCATAGCCCATGAACTGAATACCCCGATCACTACGCTGAAATTCTCTGTGGCACAGTCTGCAGACCCGGCAGCCCGGGCGTTACTGGAGCGGCAGATCAGGCGCCTGGAAAATATTGTCTCCTCCATCCATACCTATGAAGGCGGCGATGTGCTGATGAATGAAAGTGATCTTACGGCTTATTTTTCGGAGGTCAGAAAACGGTTTGATGCCGTCATTTTCAAAGTCCATATTGTATTTTCCGCGAATAGCTTCCTGTCCCGCCGCGATTTCGGTCAGATAATGGATAATCTGATAGACAATTCCTCCAAATACGGGGCAGATGAGATTGAAATCTCTGTTATGATGAATAAGAATATTGAAATAGAAGTTTCCGACAACGGAACCGGGATTCCGGAAAAAGAGAAGCCTTATATTTTTGATAAGTATTACCGTATTACCCGTAATGAAAACCGATATGTCAGCGGGCTTGGGGTCGGACTTTTCCTGGTAAAAAACATAGTGGACAAACACAAAGGCCATATCAGCGTATGCTCCCGGGACAAAGGAGTCTCATTTAACATCACCATGCCCTATGAAGCCTAAAATTGTACTGGTGGAAGATGATCCGGACCTAGGGATGGTCCTGAAGCAGTACCTGGAATTTTCGGATTTTGAGGTCCGGTGGATTTCAGATCCTGCAGAAATCCTGAATGACCGAAAAATCATCGACGCTTACCAACTGGCGATCCTTGATGTAATGCTTCCCGGCATCGATGGGTTTGAGCTTTCCAGGGAAATCCGCAAGATCTCAACCATCCCTTTCCTGTTTTTAACGGCTAAGGGACAGGGCATCGACCGGATCCTGGGCCTGAAACTGGGAGCCGACGATTACATCACCAAACCATGCGAACCGGAAGAGCTGATCCTGAGGATAAAAAATATCCTCCGGCGACGGCAGGATTCGGTGCAGGCCGTCATCAGGATGGGTGATTATTCGTTTATCCCTTCGCAGTTCAGGATTATATTCAGGGAGGAAGCCATCCAGCTGACCGAAAAAGAAGCCGAGCTGCTGTTGCTGCTTGCAAAGAACAACCATAAGATCCTCAACCGGAAAGACATCCTGGAAACCCTGTGGGGTGAAAATGATTATTTCTTGGGAAGAAGCCTGGATGTTTTCATGACCCGCCTCAGAAAATACTTCCGTCAGGACAAGAGGATCCGGTTTGACGCTGTCCGGGGTATCGGATTCAGTGTGGAATTCCCGGACTGATTTTTTATGCTGCGTAAAAACATTGCGTACCACCTGAATAATTTTGTATATGAATTTATATTAATGTCACGGATTTCAAATCCGCGACATCAATCCGCGACATCAATCCGCGACGTCTGTCATATCTGTTTTAATTTAAACAAAGTATCATGTTAAGGAAATTACTTCTTTTTTTGGGAATTGCTGATAAAGCCCGTGCTTCGGTTCTGATGCCGCAGCGCGTTGACATCGCGGATTTGAAATCCACGACATCTGTCACAAACCATACAGAAATACCGGTATATGAACAGGAAAAGCGAATCACCACAGATACCGGCATCAAAGGAAATGCGGTTGACTCAATAGAAACCATAAAACAGGTCACCGGCAAAAGGGAAATAGCAAACCTGACGGAACCTGCGGAAAATTACCGGGAATACCATTTGGAAAAGACCGGCAACCCCCATGTGCTGAAAGTACAGGAATACAAAATACTCAGGCGGGACGGCAGTACGGAGACCGTATCCATTTCCGGAGACGCCTTCGTTATCCACCATGAACACCGGATGCTCCGGATCGGAGAAGGCTGTTTTGTGAAATACATACAGCAGGAATATAACCCAATTACCAATCTGACAGAAAATGCATACGACTGACAACTTAAGAAGATGTAAGATCTTTTCGGAAAAAGACCTGGACAGTATCGATTCCGGCAAATATCCATCCGTTGAAATCTATGCAAAAAACACGGCCTTCCATTGTACTGAAGTAAACGGAGATCTGCTGTTGCGCGGAGAAAACTGTCATTTCCCTGCACTTGTAAGAATTACGGGAAACCTGTCTGTGGATGCATCGGGCTGCACGCTGCCTGAATTGGAAACCGTGGAAGGCAATCTTACCCTGCACCGCACCGCCGTACTGGACAGGCTTGAGAAAGTAGAAGGCCGACTGAAATCCACCGTTGATTTCAGCTTTAAAAACTTAATGACGCTCGGTGGCCGCGTCAGCGTGAAGAAGGCAGCCGTATATGCCAGAGGAAAAAGGCTGGCAGCATGCCGGACCGTTATTCCTGTCAGCTACCAGTACGAAGTGGACCGGCTGCCTGAAGACGGTATTTTCAACATTGACGTATTCGGGAACGACCTGATTATCCCGCACCGGAAAATCATGGGAATTCTTACAATTTCCGGTCATAACGTCTCTTTTCCAAACCTGGAAACCCTCGTCGGGACGTTGAATATAGAGAGGCGGCTGCCGTCAGCCTATATATTTGCCCATCATTTCCCGGTGCTGAAAAAAATTAAAGGAAATATAAAGTTTGAAAAGGCAAAAATCCTGTTTCCGGAACTGAAAAACGTCATGGGAAAAATATATCTGAAGAACGGCTCTCATGCTAACTTTCCGGCACTGGAAACAGCAGGCAGCATCATGATCAACCGGAACAGCAGTGCTTCCTTCCCTATGCTCAACGAAATTCACGGAAACTTCCGGAACCAGGGTTCCGAGACCTGTTACCTGGATATGCTGCAGACCGTAACCGGAAATTTTGAGGCTGACTGCACTTTTGCCAGAAACCTGACCGAAGCAGGAACTCTCATCATGGGAAAGTATCAGGAGTTCGACCATCTGAAAAAAATCCGTCAGAAGCTGGAATTCAACGGTACCGTCCATTTCCGGCCGTTGGAATACCTGAATTATTTTACGAATCCCCGGCAGAAAGGTTCTGCTTTGCCTGCATTAAAGGAAGTAAACCATTATCTCTATGACGAAAATGAAGGTTATGCAGACCTTGCCCACCAGATTTATTTTAAGGTAAATGAGAACATTCATGTCACTAAAAGTAAGTGTGTGATTTCAGGATCCCCTCTGAATCATCTGCATCAATGGAATATTTTCCCCCTTGAAAAACTGGTTTCCGTACTTAAGCTCAGGCACAGCAGCTTCCGTAATTTCATGACCCGGGAATATGAACGGGAATGGACGAATTATCGTTCACCCCATTTCCTGAAAGTAGTAAAGAAAATAGAAAAACTCTGGAATACAACGGAAGCCATTGCTTTTGAGGATTTTTTCACTTCTCATCACCACGAGTTCAGGCGCTTCTGTTTCAGGTACACCGGTGTCGAGTTGCTGATGGAGAAGCTCGGTGCCATGAAGATCAATGGAGCGGAAATTCCGGTCCGGCACCTTCAGTATGACAGAAGTGGAAATGCCTCAACGGTAAAAAAAATCAACCGTTATGAAGTTCATGCCGTGGAAAACACCAAGCTCGGGATTCATTCGTGGAGACAGGATCCGAATTCCTATGCCGTAAAATGCTGGTGCCCGTCCACGCGCAAAGAGCACTGGCTGTGGATCGAGCCGCAGTATAAAGACAATGCCTTAACGGCAATAGCCTCAACGTTCAGGATCCATGAAAATCTCATTCCGCATATCCGGTGCCTCAAAAGACAGGGCGACCTGCTGATCTGCGAACTGGAAAGAGAAGTGTTTCCGCAGGGAAATACCCGGCCACTGACTGCATCCGAGTATTTCAGCCTGCTGGTAGCGGAAAGCTGATAACGGATGTCATATTGACAGCACAGTACTATAAAGGTACCTTTGGTAGTGATTTACAGCTCAGACAGCATTTAAAACAGCCTCATTGACAAGGCATTACCATTAACAAAAAAGAAACAGTGGTTTAACGGAAAAACATTCCATACCCAGGAAAGTTGCAGGTTCAATCCTGCCTGTTTCTGTTTTTAATCAAAAAAACCATGGAAGCATTAAAAATAATTTTACAAAAAATAGTAACAGAACAACACGGATATATCACGTTCCTTACCGGAGCCGGAATTTCTGCGGAAAGCGGTCTTCCTACTTACCGTTCCATCGACGGAATCTGGATCAAGGGAACGAAATACCACCGCCCGGAAGAATTCGGAACCTACCGGTACTTCAGTCAGAACCAGGAAGAGGTCTGGCAGTATAATTTATTCTGGAAAAAAATGATTGACAGCGCAAAGCCTAATCCCGGACATCTCGCGATTACGGAAATTGAGTCGTTGCTCGGAGACAGATTCCGGCTGATTACACAGAATGTAGACGGTCTCCATCAGGAAGCCGGGACAAAAAGAGTATACGAAATTCATGGAAGCAAGCACAAAGTCCGCTGTTCCGGAGAATGCAGCGAGCCGTTTGATTTTCCGGAAGATGTTCCGTCCAAAGAATATACCGAAGATCTGACCCCGGAGGACATTGACCATCTGAAATGCACCCAATGCGGAAACTGGCTCCGTCCCAATACCCTTTGGTTTGATGAAAGCTATAATGAAAAGAATTACCATCTGGATACAGCCTACGATATTGCCGACCATACGGACCTGCTTTTCGTAATCGGAACTTCCGGATCAACCGCCCTGCCGGTAAACATTGTGGAAACCGTAAAAATCAGAGCCCGGTGGATTGTCCTCATCAACCCGGAAAAAGATACGTACTTTGATCGTATCATGAAAGGAAGCAAAACAATTCATACCATACGGGAAAGCAGTTCTACAGCACTTCCGGCATTACAGCGCATGATTGAAGAAATCATATAACAGCAGTTTCTGATGAATTGATGTCACGGATTTGAAATCCGCGACAGCACAGTGCAATAAAAGCAACTTTTATGCTGATATACAGCAGCCAACTGCACTGAAGTAAATTGTGAAAAACAGTAAAAATAATACAAAAAAAGAAACGGTAATTTAACGGAAAAACCTTCCAGCTACAGGAAAGTTACAGGTTCGAATCCTGCCTGTTTCCGTTTTTAATGAATATAATAACCGTAACAACCTCCATAACAATGAAACTTTTAATCGATATCGGTATTAATCTGACCAACAAACAATTTCATAACGAACAGGAAGAAATCATCAACCGGGCGCTGGACAACGGCGTGGAACAGATGATCCTTACCGGAACAAGCCTCCGCGGAAGCCGGGAATCTGCTGCCATGGCAGCAGATTATCCCGGTATTTTATTTTCAACAGCCGGGATCCATCCGCATGATGCCCGGTCTTTCCATCAGGAGAATATCCCGGAACTCAGAAGGCTGCTCCGGCAGGAACATGTAGTTTCGGTAGGTGAATGCGGACTGGATTTCGACCGGGATTTTTCACCCAGGCCGGCTCAGGAAAAGTGCTACCGTGCCCAGCTGGAACTGGCTGCTGAGGTTGGCAAGCCGTTGTTCCTTCATGAAAGATCCGCTTTCAGAAGGTTCAATGAAATTACGGATGATTATTTATCCAGGCTCCCGAAAGCAGTGATCCATTGCTTTACAGGGACTTTGCAGGAAGCGAAATTGTATCTGGATAAAGGCTTTTATTTAGGATTTACCGGTGCCATCAGTGACAGTAACCGGTTCGGCCATCTGGAGGAAGTGGTCCGCTATGTTCCCCTGGACCGGATGATGATTGAAACCGATGCTCCCTTCATGCTCCCGAAGAACCTGCCGCGGATGCAGAACCGGAGGAATGAACCGTCTTTCCTGCCTTATGTTGCCGGTACGGTTGCCGCCATGAAAAACATCAGTATCTCCGGAGTAGCTGCCGAAACCACAGAAACGGCGAGGAAGTTTTTTGGGATCGATGTCGCGGATTGACGTCGCGGATTTAAAATCCGCGACATCAAATGACACAACTTTACAATCCTTTAATCGCCGATTCCAGCGCCAGCTCCATCATCGGTTTTAAAGCCCTTTCCCTTTCGGAAGCGGAGATTTTTTCGTGGGTAGGGATGATATCGGTAACGGTAAGGATGGTGGCGGCATTTTTGCCGAGATGCCGGGCGTTGGCAAATAACCCGAAGGCTTCCATTTCAACTGCCGGGCAGCTATATTTTGTGGCAATGGCCGGAACGGCCGGATCTTTGCGGTAAAAAATATCACTGCTGTGAACATTGATGGCTTTTACAGGCAGTGAAAGTTCTTCAGCGGTCCGGTTGACCGTATCATAAATGCTTCCCTGGTGGGAAAGGATTTCCTCTTCTATTCCCCAGGCATATCGGGCATAGGTGCTTTCGCTTGCCGCCTGCTCAACGTTCAGGATATCGTACAGCTGAAGGTCCGTAGTGTAGGCCCCGCAGGTACCGATCCGGATGATGGTGTCCACTTCATATTCGGTAAACAGCTCAAAAGAATAGATCCCGATGCTCGGAAAGCCCATTCCGCTGGCGCCTACCGTGATTTCTTTGCCTTTATAGAATCCGGTATAATAAAAATTCCCTCTGGTCTTGCTGACCAGCTCTGCATTTTCAAGATATTTTTCGGCGATAAACTGGGCACGGAGGGGATCTCCCGGCTGCAATACGACTTTGGCAATCTGCCCTTTGTCTGCACTGATGTGAATACTCATAACTTTATTTTCAAAGGGCAAAGATAGGAAATATGCAGGTGTTCAGGAACCCTTACTCCATCAAATGTTTCTTTTCCGGGTTTCTCCAGCCCGCCTGGCTGTCATATTCTACGAACACGATTTTTAGATCGGCCGAACTTTCGCGGTCCGTAAAAAATATTTTCTTTGCGGCCTGGCTTCCGTACTCCGTAAAAAACCACTTGCCGTTATTCTTCCCTGCCTGGCTGTCGTACCTTACCTTCACAACTTTAAGGTCAGCCTGGCTCTCATACCGCACCACAAATACCTTTACCTGCGCCTGGCTGGCATATTCCGTGGCAAAAACTTTCTGCGCACCAAGACCGGTTCCTGAAAGCAGCAGGAAAAGACAAATCACATGTTTCATAAGAAGGTTTAAAGAATAAAGGTAAGGAAATTTATACATGGAATGGTTGAATAAAAGATCAGTCTGATACCGTAATGCAGATGAAAACGTTAAAGTAGGTTTTGACAGACAATTTCTATATTTTTCATCCATGAAGATAACAGATCTCCGGATTATGGAATGGATCATTACTACTCATCTCTATATGTTAATAAAGAAATAAAAAGTCATACAAAAGGATTCGTGCGGCAGCGCGGTAATATTTTCTTCTACCACAGCTTCATCCAACTGCTTCTCAAGCCTAACAACATCCTCTTCGTTTTATACTACCCTTACAGAAGACCTTTTCAAACCGTTTCTAATGGCGACGGTAAGTCTTCACCTATAGATAACATTTCTATCCATCCTCATTTAACAAAAAAACCACCCGAAGGTGGTTTTTATGATCAGATAAATTAAGGATATCTTCCCGTTTCGTATTCTTGGATATAATATTCGATGGTATTGCCGGAACCAAATTCTATAATTTCTCCATCAATATTTTTGACTAAAAAAGGAACATTTCCAAGTAATGTATTATACTTTTCATCTCTCGTATCATAAAATTTTTTGCTTACATAGAAAAAAATCATTCCATAACTTTTTTTAATAGTAGCTTCTTTGAAAAGAGAAAGCTTAATCCCAGATTTTTTACTGGATTTATCAATATGATCTTGAGCAATCTTAGTAATTTCTTGTTCTGTTAGCATAGTTTTAATTATTTGTTACTTTCATGTATTTAAATCCAGAAAATTTAACATCATTTTTTAGGTTAACAATTCCACCAAAGTTTTGACCTTCTAAAAATCGTACTTTTCCCTTAGCATCTTTCACGACGTATACTACATGATGAGATTCATAGACTGTCTTTGATAAACAGAGCAATATTCCTCTTTCATTATTTACCATATCAGTCCACAAAATACCGGCGTTTTCTATACTTTCAAATCTGCTTTAAATTTAATGTTGTTGTTTTAACCATGAAACTAAAGTGGTATAATAAGGAGTTCCTATACTCTTAGCCAGTTTAATTTCTCCAGTTCTGAAATAATGATCAATTACTTTTACTACTTCAGTACAATTGTCATTCGCTACTTGATGTATTATTTCTTCACCGTTCTTTGTAATTATTATGTGATTAAAATAAACTCTAACCTCGTCAATATAATTCATTGCAGTTTCAGGAGTAATCTTAATTTTAGATAATCTTTCCAATTTTCTTTAAATTCTTTAACTGTTTTTTTTGTCGTAAGCAAAGGAATGTTATCTGCCATTCCCGTTTTTCCTTTAACTTCCTCTAGTATTTCTTCTTTTTCTTGTTGCGTAAGCTTTCTTTTTCTTCCATTTTCTTCAACTACAGCTTCATCCAACTGTTTCTCAAGCCTAACAAAATCCTCTTCCTTCTCTACCAGTCTTACAGCAGACCGTTTCAAACCGCTTCTGATGGCAATGGTAAGTTCTCCACCCACAGATAACATTTCTATCCATCCTCATTTCACAAAAAAACCACCCGAAGGTGGTTTAAGATTATCCATAATAAGCAATCCATTTCTGAGGATTTGTTCTTAATTTGAATTTTAAAGGAGTTATCTCTATTTCTGAGATTGCAGAATCTTTCACTTTATAAATAGTAGAATTGGAAGTATGAGAAGTACTAAAATCCTTATCTTTTAATGCAATTTTCACAACAATATCAAAATTTTGTGGCTCAAAGAACTCTAATTCTAATTCTTTCATATACCTTGCATTTCCTACTCCTTTTATTCCTTTGTCTATATGCATAATAAGATGCTCTATATCTTTGCGTGCCATTTTTGATGATGGTTGATAATAATCATATTGTCCTAAATGATCTGGATATGTTCCATTTCCTATCCCTGTTTTAGTGTCATAAAAACATGTTTTAAAAAACTTATGTTGGGGATATTTTTCATTATACCCTTCTATAATTATTTTTATGACATCTTTAAGATTCATAATTTTCATTTGTTTATCAAACTCCCATTCTTGTTCGTTATATAACTCCATATTAGGATCTGTCCAATCTAATCCTTGTTTTTCCTGATAGTATAAAAAATCTAAATTTATTTTTGTTCCCATTTTACTATTTTTTATTTTTAATGTACATAGTGTGTATATGTTACTTTATCTTTTATCAAATCAAAAATTTCATTAAACATTTTTGCATCTATCTTTTCGGTATTGTCTATGGAGAATTTATACATCATTGTATAATCTTTTTCAATCATTTTAATACGTTTAAGGATAAGATCTAAATCATCTTCATAATTAAAAAATTTACGCTGTCAACACTCAATATTTTACCATTTTTAAGACTAAATACACTTCCATCTGGCCTTACTGCTCTAATCTCTGTCAATTTATTACTAAGAAAAAATTTTAAATCTGCAATACTTAGTCCAGAGCCATTGGGGTGATTATGTGTAACAATACAGCCTTCCAAATTTTCTATAATTCTATCTGGCCAAATAACCTGATCAGGAAGATTAGAGGTATGGTAGTCTTTATATTTTGTCCTTTTATTATAAGCGCCTCCCCACTCATGCTCCTTAGTTTTAAATAAATCTTCATATTTGTTAATATCTTCTGGCGACTTATCCAAAGCTTTGCTAACTCGTGTTGCTAATTTTGAACTATAATCACCTCCTTCTCTAACTAACTTTCCAATCTCTCTCTTTATTGCAGCTTTTTCTGAATCATTTAATTTTCTTCTTGCCCCATTTTCTTCGACTACAGCTTCATCCAACTGCTTCTCAAGCCTAACAAGATCCTCTTCTTTTTCTACCAGTCTTACAGCAGACCTTTTCAAACCGCTTCTGATAGCAATCGTAAGTTCTCCACCCAAAGATGATATTTCAATCTAATTGCCAAATGAAAACCGCAACTGTTAGGTAGCGGTTTGAATTCATTTACTTTTTAGGACTGCCTATATTTATTTTCATTGTTAGTTCATATCCTTCATTTATCAATTTTCTCAATTTGCCGACCTCCTCTAAAGATAAATTAGGATGATGAAAAATTTTATCTTCTTTTAACAAGAAAAACTCTTTTAATTCAGGACAATTTTTAAAAAAAATTTTATATCCTTCTATCATTTCGTGATCTTTTAATAAATAAAAATCTTTATTAGTTATTTTTCCTTTATTTGCCATAGTAGGAGATGTGTAAATGATCTTCTGCCAAAATAAGAGATCTCCAACTAAAATATTTAATTTTTCTTTTCCTAAAATTTCTAGTGCTTTTTTTAAGAATTTAATCGGAAATTCTTTCTTATCATAATTGATAAGTTCTAATATTATTGTGAAATTTTTCATAATTATTTATTTATAAATGTTTAGGATATTTAGCTTTAACATGTTTTTCTATTTCTTGTATAGATTTATATTCAGGCGTAATTCCTATTTTTAATTGCCAATCTCTTTCGTGCGAATAAGCTCTAATTTCTTGCTCCCAGTTATTTCCAATAATTTCATCAATTTCTTTCTTTGCTTTATCTTCTCTCAACATTTTTTTCTTAAGTATATTGTCGATAACATGAGAACCTTCATGAACTATTTCAGTCAAAAATTCATCAACAGATGCTGATGATCGATAAAAAGTTTTTCCTCCTAATGTGGCAGCTCTAGAATTAAAAATTTCCTCATCGGTCAATACATTATCATAATCTCGTAATAAATCTTCAAAATCTGTATCATCTAAAAATTCATACTGCATCTTATTGTTCTTAAGAGCTCTGCAACTTCATCACCATGCTTTGTATAACCTTCTAAAGCATCAATAATCTCACTTTTTGTTAATTTTAATAAGGAAATATTTTCCCATTTTTTACAAAAATCTTTATACTTTTTATCGATCTTTCTTTGAAGTTTTTCTTTTTCTATTTGCTCTCCTAATTCATCTAATATCTCCTCCTTTTCCGTCTTTGTCAGCTTTCTTCTTGTACCATTTTCTTCAACTACTGCTTCATCCAATTGTTTTTCAAGCTTAGCAAGGTCTTCTTCTTTTTCTACAAGTTTCGTTGCAGAACGCTTCAATCCGTTTTTTATAGCAATGATATGGTTCTTTACCCGAAGATAACATTTGTCTTCATTTTTTCTTCATGAAAAAAACCGCAACGTGTAGGTTACGGTTTTTATACTAAAACTTATTTCTCTTCTGGTCTTATGTAACGAGTTATACGCCTAGGATCAATAATATAATTTGTTTCTACAAAATTATAAATTTCTTGAATATCATTTTTTTTTAAAGATGAATTAAATTCAATATGTTTTTCTTTCAGTTCAAATATTTGTTTTAATTCCGGCAAATATTTAAATAATAAGTAAAACTCTTTATAAACTTCTTCTTTATAAAATTCTGCGTCCATAAAATATTCATAGAGAATATACTTTTCCAGATTAGTGTCTGAAAAGTGATGTCTTGGATTTAACCAACTTAATAAATTTTGTATTCTGCTTATGATAATTTCACTTCCAATTTTTTCATAAGCTGCTTTAATATAAGAATCATCTTTTTTTAATTTTTTAGTATTTGAAAAAGATATCATTTCTAATAATAATTTTTTAATAATTGCTTTCATATTATTTATTTGTATATTTTAAATATAAAACTAATCATTTCTGCTACGGAAGAAAAGTCTAATTTTTGTTTGGCTACTTGTTGAAATTCTCTTTCTACTATTCTAGCTCTAAGTTCGATAACTTGTCCATCAGTCATTTTATCTACATAGTTTCTCATAGAAATTTTATCATGAACAATTAATTTAGTTTCTTCTCTTAGTTCTGCAATATCTTTTAGCTCATCAAGTGCATGTTGCCCTTCATGTACTATTTCACCAAAAGCTTTATCTAAGGGTCTATCGTTTCTTATATATATAACATCTTCTATTTGAGAAGCTAATAGATCTTCAATATCCTCCATTTTCTCTCCAGGCATTTTTATTGCATTCAAAAATTCTTTTTCATCCAATTTTACAAGCTTAATCTTCCCTTTTTTAAGAGCTCTTGATATTTCTGTTGCTGCATTAGTTATATTATGTAATTCTGTGATAATAACCTCTTTAGAAATACTTCCAATAGTCTTACCATTTGCCATATTTCTTTCTATAAAATTATCTATCTTAAAATTTCTTCTTTCATTAAACTCTTTAACGATTTCATCCTTCTCATTTTTTGACAACTTGCGTTTTGCCCCATTTTCTTCAATTACAGCCTCATCCAACTGCTTCTCAAGCCTAACAAGATCCTCTTCCTTTTCTACCAGCCTTACAGCAGACCTTTTCAAACCGTTTCTATTGGCGATGGTAAGTTCTCCGCCTATAGATATCTTTTTCGTTTATACTTACTTCAAAAAAAACCACCCAAAGGTGGCTTATGATTAGACAAAATTATAGATATTTTCCTGTCTTGTATTCTTAGATATAATACTCCATTTCTTTTAAA
This sequence comes from uncultured Chryseobacterium sp., assembly GCF_913776365.1. Taxonomy (GTDB): domain Bacteria; phylum Bacteroidota; class Bacteroidia; order Flavobacteriales; family Weeksellaceae; genus Chryseobacterium. The sequence goes on from NZ_CAJYMO010000307.1 coordinate 16,236, forward strand.
TCTTCATATTCAATAATCTTACTTACGATTGATAATAAAAATTCTAATTTAGGATCAAATACAGCTTTTACTTATCAAAAAAGACAAATTTATGTTCGTAAGTTTATTTTAAGGGAATCATTAATTAGCTTTCGGAAAATTTTTATCTCTTCTGTTGATAATTTTTGATTTAAAATAATTTTATCTCCGTTCAAGTGGAATATTTTATTAAGATCAGAACTTTCGGCTATAACTCTAGTATAAATATCTTTCCCTATCTCTTGTTCTTTCAAAAAGAATTGGTCTTTATTAAAATAATTCCATGTTTGTAAATAATTAGGATTTCGATAAACAGTTCTTTGCCAAAACAATAACTCTGCAATAATATGGGAAAGATGTGCATGCCCAAATTTCTGCTCAATAGTAATTAAAGATTGTGGGAGCTTAGAATCATTGACATAATTAATAAGCTCACTTATTATTTTTTCACTAGTTTTCATGCTGAGGATATAATGTTTGAATATGATTTGTTTGTTCTTTTTTTGTTTTAAACATCGGTTTTTGACCTGTTGACTTTTGCCAATCTACTTGATGACTATAAGCCCTTTCTTCTTGATCCCAAAGATTACCTATTATTTGTTCTATTTCCATTTTTGATTTGCCTTTTAACTGTAGTTCTTTTTTTATAAGATAATCCCGTGCGTGTGATGCCTCATGTGATAAAAAATCTAAAAGTTCATCAGGGAAATTAGCTTCATTAAAATACATAATATTTTTATAAGCAAACGCAGTAGTTCCCTCTACTCCTTGCTCTAATTGTTCCGGTGTTGCCAAATCTTCGAATATACCAGAAAAATTCTCCTCAGATTCAATTCTAATAAATACCTTATTTTCTTCTAATAGCTGAGCTAATTCATCCATATGCTTTGTATATCCCTTTATTGCTTTTATTATAGCAAATTTAGGTATATCCTTAATAGAAGACAAAGACCATTTTCCAAGAAATTCATTATAACGCTCTATATTTTTATCTCTAATTGAATTCTTCGAATTAGAACGTCTTGTCCTTTTAGGTAGTCCTTCACCTTCTGTAGTAATACTTTTTTTGAGTTCTGCCCTTTCTTCTATTTCATCAAGAATTTCATATTTTTCTTTTGATGTGAATTTTCTAATTTCATTTCCATCTCGGGCAATAGCTTCATCCAACTGTTTCTCAAGCCTAACAAGATCCTCTTCCTTTTCTACCAGCCTTACAGCAGACCTTTTCAAACCGTTTCTGATAGCAATGGTAAATTCTCCGCCCAAAGATAACATTTCTATCCAAAATAAATATTCGCAGAATGCCTGCCCGAGAACAGAATCTTCTGCGTTAGCTAATTTCAGTACTATATTGGCGACGGAACTGGTCACGCCTGCAACAGCTCCCACTCCACGGGCAACAGCTAGAGTACCGATGATTTCCCCGGCAGCAATTCCGGATAGCGTACCGGAGCTTCCTGCAATGACGGCCAGATCCAGTGCATATTCTCCGGACTTGATCACATTGTGCCAAAACTGTTGATTCGCATTGGCAAACAGCATAAACGCCGGAACAATGGCATCCAGCTGTATCGCTGTTTCCTGATCCTTATTCTCTTCACCGGTATTTTTTATTTTTACAGGATAGAAAGGATGATACCATACTTCTTTAATAATTTGTTCATCAACATCCACAGGTGTACCGTCCGGCAGGTTTGAAGAAACCTTTCTGGTTTTTCCGGTCTCAAATTTAAACCGTAAAAACCGTTCTTTTTTATTCTTGGGACCATCTTCGAAGCTTGCCGAAACATTACTGAAAAAGAATCCGGCAAGTTTTTCAGAATGGTAAGGCAAAAGCGTAGGTCCGTCAGTAGATGCAAATTCAGGATTGGTTTCTGAACTGTAATCCACAAAACGTGTTTTCCTCCATGCTTTATTTACGATGCCTGCGAACTCCAGGAAGTTCTCTCCATGAATCCTGTCGTTGAAAAATTCCAAAAGCATCTGGGGATTCTGTTCACTTACTTTTTTACTTAATCTCTCAATAAACTTGACAGCATTTTCTTCTGTAGAAACCAAAGCCTGCAAAATTTTAAGGAAAATATCTTCTTCTTTGGAATATGGCTTATTGCTGAAGCTGTCATTTGCAATGGCTTTGTCAAAAAACTTCCATAAAAATCCTT
>NZ_CAJYMO010000308.1 GCF_913776365.1 uncultured Chryseobacterium sp.
CTATACCCAAAACGGGCCTACTGCTCCGCAGTTCGTTATTGCGGAGAGAAAGGATTTTGCGGAAGAAAAAAAACGGCTCATCGGCTTCATCCAGAAGACCCAGCAGCTGGGGGCTTCCGCATTTGACGGGAAGGAATCTTTTTCTTTCGGGAAGCTTACCGCCGGTGAATGGAGTAATATGTTTGCCAAGCACCTCAACCATCACCTTTCACAATTCGGGGTATAGATGAAAAAGAAATGGCTCCTTCTCCTCCTGCCCCTATCTTTTTCGCTTTCCTTCGGGCAGGTGAAGGAATTCCCGCTGAAAAGCGAAAACTTCAGCGAAGTGGTCCTGAATAAAAAAATGAACTTTGAAGGATTCATCAGGAAGGATATTCCTTTCCGACTTTCTTTTAATTATGTGGTTAGAAATCCTGAGAAACAGGCTTCTTATTTTGTTGCAGGGCAGTACGGAGCTGAAGGAAGTACCTCTGAATTCCTTGGGGAAATGGTTTTTACTGAAAAATATGATGTAAAGGGCGATCCTGACCAGATGCTGGTATTCGGGGATTTTTTCTTTGCCGGAGGTAAAAGCGCGACGGGTTCAGAGATGCTTAAAGGAAAATTCAGGATTCAGGTAAACAAAAATATTCAGCTCGCAGAGAGATTCTCCACACTTACCTTCAGGGGAAAACGGAAAAACGGGGCTGGAACAGCAGAAGCTGAGGTCTGGTGGGCAAATTACAATCCTGCCGATATTTCCAAAGTGGTATTTAAATAAACAGCAATCGATTATGAAAAAACTTTTATTATTTCTTGTCCTCTTTTCAGTCCTTACATTCGCCCAGATGCCGGACATTTCCAACGTCTGGCTGAATAACAGCAAAGCGTACACCGGTACAATCGGCACCAAGGACCAGGAAATGAAACTGAAGATTGAGATTTCCGAACAAAACCGGAAGAACGACCAGGAATATTTTGTTTCCGGGTATACAGTGGTGGATAAAACCTACGCTAAATTTGAAGGGAAATTTATCATTACCCAATACAAGGATTCAGGGAAAAAGGGAGTCGTATACGGAACCTATGATCTGGCAGAGGAAAACAAGGGCCGCCATTCCGGCACGCTGAAAGGAAAATTCGTCTACACTTTGCGGTGGGACAGGGAAACGGAGAAAATAGGATCCCAGGAAATCGTGCTGGACGGCAGCTGGAAAAGCTATGACGGGATCATGAATTTTAAAACCCATCTTCAGAACCGGTAACCTGAAATTAGCAATACTAACCCTTTAAAAACTAACCTTCTATGAAACTAGGCGCATTTTCAATCAGTCTCAGTGTAAAAGACCTTCAGAAGTCGAAAGATTTCTATGAAAAATTAGGATTTACAGAGATAGGCGGAGCTATGGAGCAGAATTACCTCATCATGAAGAACGGGGATCATATCATCGGGCTTTTCCAGGCCATGTTCGATGGGAATATGCTGACCTTCAATCCCGGCTGGGACCAGAATGCCAATACGCTTGAATCTTTTGATGACGTAAGGGTCATTCAGAAACATCTTAAGGAAAACGGTATCGAACTTCAGAAAGAAGCAGATGAAACCACTTCCGGCCCTGAACATATCTATCTGAAAGATCCGGACGGGAACATGATCCTGATCGACCAGCACAGATAATACCCTCATAAAATAAACATTAATACAATCATACCATGGCAACAGTAAATGTGTACCTTACCTTCAACGGAAACTGCAGGGAAGCTTTTGATTTCTACAAATCGGTTTTCGGCGGCGAGTATCCCTACATCGGAACTTTCGGTGAAATGCCTCCGGCGGAAGGACAGGAAATGAAAGAGGAAGATAAGAACAAAATCATGCATGTGACGCTCCCGATATCTGCAGAAACCCTCCTGATGGGAAGTGATGCAGGATATGAGCAGGCCCCTCACCTGATCATGGGGAATAATTTTTCCGTTTCTATCAATGCGGAGTCCAGGCAGGAAGCAGAACATCTTTTCACCGGACTTTCAGCAGGCGGACAAATCACCATGCCGCTGTCAGACACCTTCTGGGGTGCGTATTTCGGGATGTTTACCGACCAGTTCGGGATCAACTGGATGGTCAATTATGACGATCCTTCAAAAATGCAGCAGCATCCCTGATATAAAATCATTTTAAAAACAACTACCGGAACTGACGAAATTGTATTCGTCAGTTTTGATTTTCAGCCGGTTCGCAAGAGTCCGTCAGTTGTTATTATTGATTTAAATTATTAAATTTGTTAAACACGATAGATATTGATAATAAATAATGAAAAATACAGCTAAAAAGGCGGTTTTGGGTATACTGACTGTGGCAGCAACCCTGATACAGGCACAGAAAAGCGATCTCGGAGCATGGTATATGTACTTCGGAAATAATAAAATCAGCAAAAAACTGAACTTCCATAATGAAATCCAGTACCGGAGTTTCGACGGAGCAGGTGATGTGGAACAACTGTTTGTACGCACCGGGATCGGCTATGACCTGACGGAGGACAACAATAACATTTTGTTGGGTTATGGCTTTGTCCTGAGCCGCCCTTACGAAGACGGGAAGAAAACGGAGAATACCGAACACCGGATTTTCCAGCAGTACATCACCAAGCAGAAATTCGGCAGATTCAATCTCCAACACCGCTTCAGGCTGGAAGAACGTTTCCTGGAAGACGATTTCAGGATGAGGTTCCGGTATTATTTAGGAATCAATATCCCGATCACTAATAAGGAAATGCTCCCCAAAACCTGGTATGCATCGGTATACAATGAAGTCTTCCTGCACGGCGACAGTCCGGTTTTCGACAGGAACCGTGTCTATGGCGCATTAGGATATGTGATCAGTAAGAACCTGAAAATCGAGGCGGGCTATATGAACCAGATCCAGGAAAACAAAAACCGCGGCCAGATCCAGATCGGCTTTTATAACAACATCCCGTTTACAAAAGATTAAGCAGTGCGCCTGAAAAAAGAAACCGGAGGTAGGAAATTTCTTTTGTCAATGTTACGATCAAAAGTAGGCAGTAAACCGTTGGTACTGATCAATAAAATGCTGACTTATTAAACGGTAGAAAGCTGGGTAATTGACCTGTCCTTAAGGGGCAGCACAATCACAGCCCCGGGTGAAACCGGGTATGCAAACCCGTGATATCCCTAAGCTGAAGAGGCGAAACCTATTTGAAACATCAACTGAACGTATCGGAATACCGCAGGTTTGTTCTGGCAGCAGCGTGCATTTACAGATTTCGTCATTGCAGGGTTTAGAGGATTTGGTTGTGATTTAAGCCATTAAAAATCAATTAAATAGCATCGATTTCGGGTTGATGGAGCTAAAAGCCGCTATACAGAGTGCTTTTCTAAGAAATAACCATTCCCGCCGCCGGAGAAGTGTCGGAAATTCGAATAATTTTTGAGGGACAGTTCAGGGATCAGAAAAAAGCCTTCCAACTGATCATTTCCACCCAAACACAAAACCATGAAGAAAATGAGTAACGATTAAAAAGAGTTCAGTACTTTTAAAAAAAAATTAATCATGATTCACAGCTATGTTATTATATCGATTGCGGTACTTCTTTCCGTAATGATTCTCGTAATGATCGGGCAGAAGCTCAAGGTGGCTTATCCGATATTCCTGGTGATAGCCGGGCTCCTGATCAGCCTGGTTCCTGGGATGCCGCCCATTGAAATAGAGCCGGATCTTGTTTTCCTGATTTTTCTTCCGCCGATCCTGTTTGAAGCTGCGTGGTTTACTTCCTGGCAGGATTTCCACAAATGGAGGAAGCAGATTTTTTCCATGGCTTTCGGATTGGTTTTCCTCACCTCCGTTGTGGTGGCTTATCTTTCCTCATCCCTTATTCCGGGACTTACGGTAGCGATGGGCTTTCTGTTGGGTGGGGTAAATTCCCCGCCGGATGCCGTAGCGGCTACTTCCGTCCTGAAGCATGTAAAGATTCCTAAGAAAATCACTACGATCCTTGAAGGGGAAAGCCTGATCAATGATGCCTCGAGTTTAATTGTTTTTAAATTTGCCCTGGCAGCCGTTATATCCGGTCAGTTTATCTTCGGGGAAGCGGTAAAAGACTTTTTCACCATGGCCATCGGAGGGATTGGTGTAGGTGTGGGCGCAGGGCTGCTTTTCGGGGTTTTGCTGAAAATGATTCCTTCCAATTCCAATATCGATACCATCATTACCCTGATTGTCCCTTATGTGATGTACATCGGGGCGGAACACTTCCATTTTTCCGGAGTACTGGCCGTGGTGGCAGGAGGCCTTGTGATGTCATATAATTCACACTGTTACCTCAGCCATACTTCCCGCATCCAGTCGGGGAATGTGTGGAGTGTGCTCATCTTTCTGATGAATACCATAATTTTTATCCTGATCGGGCTGGAGCTGCCTGTGGTGGTAGCTGCCATGAAAGACTATACCATCTCCGAAGGAATTATGTACAGCATCGTCATCGGCGGGGCCATCATCGGTACCAGAATCCTTTACAGTTATGCCCTGATGTACTTTCCGAGGCTTCTTTCAAAAGAAGTCTGTCTGAGAGACCCGAAGCCGGACTGGCGGGAACCGTTCATCATCAGTTTCGCTGCGATGCGGGGCGTGGTTTCCCTAGCGGCTGCCCTTTCGATCCCGGCATTTCTGCCGAATGGCGAAGCATTCCCGCACCGGAATATCATCCTGTTCGTTACTTTCGTGATCATACTGATTACCCTGGTAGGACAGGGCTTACTGCTGGCACCTGTTCTGAAACTGCTGAAGATAAAAGATGCCGGGAGCGAACTGCCTGAAGAAAAGCAGGAAGTCATCCTGATGAAAAAGCTGAAAGCAACGGCCTTTCATAAACTGGAAAGCGATTTCTCCGGACTGGCAGAAACAAACAGCCTGGTGCTGCACCAGAAACACCGGCTGGAAAATGAAATGGCCATGATGGCAGACAAGTCGCAATGCCTGGCGTCGGCAGGAGATTATGCAACTGCTGTAAATGAGAGCAAAGAGGTGATGCGCCAGCTGATCCAGGCACAGCGCAATGAACTGCACCGGATGAAACGGGAAAAAATTTTCGATGACCATGTGATGAGAACCATCGAGATGCAGCTGGATTTTGATGAAGCTAAAATTACCGGCTTTTCACACGGATAAATCCAACCCGTATAAAAATCGTTGTGGGCTTGCCGGTTGGTCAACATTTTTGTCAGCAACGATTAGCTCTCATCCTCCTGCTGACCGGGATTCCGGATCAGGACCGGTGGTGTCGCCATCCGGGATCAGCCGGGCTGCCGGTTACAATTTTGCCAACATGCCGATGAAATTAGCTTGGAGGGATAAATTTTGCTAATTTTGGAGAAATTTATTTTAGAAATTCAATGAAAAAAAATATCATAGCAGGCTTTGCGGCGATCCTCTTACTGGTTGCATGTAAAGACGATAAGAAAATCCTCGATGCCCTGGCCGACTACAACAATTCGATGCAGCAGAAAGGGTATCATTTCGGCGATAAGCTGGCCCTTCCCAAAGAAGTGACGGATGATGCAGAAAGCGTTTCCATCAGTTTCGGGGATAAGGAAACCTCCGATTTAACCGTAGATCCAAAATTTTTTACCCTGGGCGACAATGCGGTGACCTTCAACATTAAAACAAAAGGCGGTGAAACCCTTACCCAGGATGCCACCATCAATGTATTCGCAAAAAATCCTGAAAAGAAAATCAGTTATGAGATCGTAGGAGACTATCCCCACGATCCCAAAAATTTCGTTCAGGGATTCCAGGTGGAAGGCAATACGGTCTATGAAAGCGACGGGCAGAACGGTTCTTCGCAGATCCTGAAATATACACTGGGAACCACCACGCCTCTGGCCTCCACCAAACAGGGCCAGCAGGATTTTTCCGAAGGAAGCACCATTGTAGGGGATAAAGTATACCAATTAACATGGCAGAGCAAAAAAGGATATATTTACGATAAAAATTCACTGAAGCTGTTGTCAGAATTCGCCTATCCCAATGTATTGGGTGAAGGCTGGGGACTTACCTACGACGGTAAAAACCTGATTGCCTCGGACGGCAGCAAGCTCCTGTATTTCCTGAATCCCGAGGATCCTTCCAAACTCGTGAAATATATTGCCGTTGCCGGAAGCTCCCAGATCTACGACCAGCTGAACGAACTGGAATACCATGACGGGTTTATCTATGCCAACGTATGGCAGAAGCCGGTAATCCTGAAAATCAACCCTGCCAACGGGGAAGTAGTCGGGACTTTCGATTTTACCGAAATTGCAAGACAGAATACCAAGGGAAGCGATGATGTGCTGAACGGAATTGCATTTAAAGGCGGGAATATGCTGGTGACCGGTAAAAACTGGCCGAAAATCTATGAAGTGGCCATCCAATAAGATGTATCCTATCAACAAAACATTAAAACCATCCAGTTCCGTGAAGAAACAACTGATTGCCGGGGTTGCACTGATGCTCCTGACGGTTTCCTGTAAAAATGACAAGTCCATGATGAACGCATTGGCTGATTACAACCATTCCATGGAAGAAAAAGGCTATCATTTCGGCGACAGGCTGCAGCTTCCGGCAGAAATAACGGAAAATGCAGAACAGATTTCCATCAGCTTCGGCGATAAGGAAACCTCCGATCTTATCATTGATCCTGAGTTTTTTGAGTTCGGGGATAATGAGGTGACCTTCAACATCAAAACCAAAGGCGGCGAAACCCTGAATCAGGATGCCACCATCAATGTATTCTCTAAAGTTCCGGAGCAGGAGATCACGTATAAAATCGTTGCGGAATATCCTCACAATCCTGAAGATTTCGTAGAAGGTTTTGTGGCAGAAGGCAATACGATCTATGAGAGTGACGGGTTGGAAGGGGCGTCCCAACTGATCAAATATACCTTAGGCAGTACGGCTCCTTCCATCGTTGAAAAACAGCCGGCCAAGATCTTTTCCGAAGGCTGCGCCATTGCCGGGGATAAAATTTACCAGCTCACGTACAGGGACAAGACAGGATTTGTCTACGATAAGAGTACCCTTAGGAAAATCTCGGAATTTCCATTGCCGAACGAATTCGGGGAAGGCTGGGGCCTTACTTATGACGGTAAGCACCTGATTGCAGATTCCGGTTCCAATGACCTGTATTTCCTGGATCCTGCCAACCCTTCCAAAGTCGTGAAAACGGTTCCGGTTGGCGGCCATACAACGCTCTATAACCAGATCAACGAACTTGAATACCACAACGGGTTTATCTATGCGAATGTATGGCATGAGCCTTACATCCTGAAGATCAATCCTGCCACAGGAGAAGTGGTGGGTAAGCTTGATTTCACAAAAATTACGGAAGAAAATACGAAAAACAACAGTGAGCACGTTTTAAACGGGATTGCATTTAAAGAAGGGAATATGCTGGTGACCGGTAAAAACTGGCCGAAAATTTATGAAGTGGCCATCCAGTAATACAAACGGGATCATGATTGGTGCCGGTTCCGGTAAAATGGGTAGATTGGCAGAAATTTTTCCCTATTCCCACAGATAAAGAAATTGAAACTATTTTATATACTATTCGTACTGGTTTTCTGTACGCTTCCTGCGCAGAGAATCCTTCCTTTGGACACACTGAAACTGAAGGAAGCTAAAGATATGCTCGCTGATGACTACGGAAATCTGTATATCTACAAGAATAAGGATTTCAGTTTTACCAAATACGATTCGCTGGGAAAACAGATCGGCAAGATGATGCTTACCGTTCCGTATAAAGTGCAGACCGTTCAGAATCCGTTGAGCGTGCCCCTTTTTTCTGAAAATGCCCAGGAGATGAAATTTGTAGACCAGAACATGAACGAGATCCAGCGGGTGGATTTCAGGCAGAAGTTCGGGTTTATTAAAATGGCTTACGCTGAAGACCTGCAGCAGCTCTGGCTGCTGGATGACAGTACGAAGCGCCTTATCCAGTACAATTTCAGGAATGAGACCATCATCAATTCCTATCCTTTTGATGCCAGTTTTGATGAGCTGATGGACCTGTTGGTGTATGAAAATAAAGTCTACATCCTCACCCGGAAGCATCTGAGGGTATTTACCTTTAAGTTCGAGAAGCTTTTTGAAGGCCCCGTGGAAAACGGAAAACGTTTCCGAAGGGAAAATGAGCTGATCATGATCATTACCGATCGTGCTATTGTAGCATACCTTCCTGAAAAAGGGACCGAACCCGTATTTCAGGATCCGGCTTCCCAGATTGTGGATAAAAATACGCTTTCCCTCTTTGAAATAAAAGGCAACAAACTTTATCTTTACAGTCTTGAAAAAGCCACGGAAAAGCAGGTGGTAACAGAGCCGGACCCGAAAAGGAAAGATACGGAAAGGGAGGTGGAGCCTTCTGCCGAAAAGCCTGCGGAGCCCGACAGCCCGGAAGCCAAGCTGGAGAAAAAGACAGACGAGATTGAGAACAGGAATCCCGCCGAAAGCTCGCTCAGAAAGCTGATGGAGGAAGCCGCTGACGTTGAGTCCACAGGGATCTGAGATCATCAGTACACAACAATTTCAATATATTTTAAATACATTAAGGAAGAACTATGCACATTGCAGTTACAGGAAACATCGGAGCAGGAAAAACAACACTCACCACCATGCTGGCAAAACATTACGGCTGGGATGCCCAGTTTGAAGATGTGGACCACAATCCGTACCTTGAAGATTTTTATGCAGACATGAGCAAGTGGAGCTTTGCACTGCAGATCTATTTTCTGGGAAGCCGCTTCCGCCAGGTAAAGGAAATCCGTGAGAGCGGGAAAAACATCATCCAGGACCGTACGATCTATGAAGACGCCCATATTTTTGCAGAAAATTTAAATGATATGAATCTGCTGTCCAACCGGGATTTTAACAATTACAATGCGGTATTCAGCCTCATGAAATCTTTCGTCTCCGCACCGGACCTCCTGATCTATCTGAAATCCGATGTTCCCAATCTCGTAAAGAAAATTTATAAGAGAGGCCGTGAATATGAAGCCTCCATCAGCATCGAGTACCTTTCCAAGCTCAACCAAAAGTACGAAAAATGGATCTCCGGATATACGGAAGGCAAGCTGCTGATTATTGAGGTGGATG
>NZ_CAJYMO010000309.1 GCF_913776365.1 uncultured Chryseobacterium sp.
AGGTAAGGAACCTCTTTGGCGGAAGCACGGAGACCCGTAACATCACCACCAAGTACCTGTTCCGGGCCGATGGCACGAAGCTGAACAAGCTTTATACCTACGGCGTTGCCAAGAATCAGTCGGAAACGTATCAGTTGACAGAATATCTGGACGGTTTTCAATATGAAACAAAGGGTTCTTCTTTAAGGACACCCCGGATCTTGAAGTTTGTTCCTACTGCTGAAGGCTATTATAATTTTGAAAATAATAAGTATATTTACAACTATGCGGATCATCTGGGAAATGTCAGACTCAGCTACTTCCACAATGGCAGCAGCATAGAAGTTCTTGAGGAGAATAACTATTATCCGTTCGGTCTGAAACATGAAGGTTACAACCCGACAGCAGGGAATCCGGCGTACCAGTATAAATACAACGGCAAGGAACTGCAAACCGAGAGCGGGATGTATGATTACGGAGCCCGGTTCTATATGCCGGATATAGGAAGATGGGGCGTAGTGGATCCTTTGGCGGAAAAGCACAGAAGACATAGCTCTTATAATTACGCAATTAACAATCCGATACTATTTATTGATCCAGACGGAAGAGATATCAGGTTCGGAGATAATGTTTATTCATATGAAAAAAATAGAGATTACAGTAAAATTAAAAACGAATTTGATAGAAAAACTTATGAGGCGTTAGATCATTTATATTCTACCGGTGCTCTAAATGTCACAATAGGTGAAGGTAAAGAGGCTAAAACGGTAAATATCATGGATGAGATGATTAATGATAAAAAGAATACTTTTACGATCAATGAACAGGCAGAAGGTGGTAAGAAAAATGAGTTTGACCCTAATAGTAAATCTGTAAAATTCAATACATCAGAAGGTATAAGGTTTAGGAAGGATGGCACAAAATCAACATTGGAAGAAGGTAATGTCGGTTATAACAGCCCTTCCTCTAGACTTGGTCATGAAATAATTCATGGATATAATTTTTTTTCAAATCCAAAAAAATATGGAGATAGAAAACGAAATGATTATTCTAATAATATTGAAAAATCAATATATACACCAGAAAAAGTAAATATTGGGTTTAAAAATGAAGAAGAAGAATATACAACAACAAATTTAGGGAATCAAATGAATGTGAAACTTGGGGAAGATAAAAGAACTAATTATGGAATAATACCTTATACAGTAGAAAGTGTCACATCAACAAAAATTAAACCACCTTTAACTCCAAAATAATCATGAAAATTAAATATTTCTTATTAATACTGTTAATTACTATATCATGTAATAACCAAAAAGTTATGTTGTATTATTATAATGGATTAGAGATAAATAAAAATAGTACTTGGGGATCTTCACTACAAATTTTTTTTATGGGGGATCAAGATATGGTGAAAGTTCCAATAAAGAATAAAGATTTGGAAAATGAAATATCAGTGGTTAAAGAAAAAATTATATCAACAAATAACATTATTGTTCCTGATGATGGTAATTATACATTTGCATTTATTAGTAAAAAAGATACATTGTTTGCCGATAACAGATTAGAATTTTGGAGATATAAAGATAAAGGAATTTCATATAAGTTGAATCATTTTTTAACAATGAAAATATTGAAACAGTATAAACTAAATCCTAACCAACAGTAGAATCAGCTGTACAAAATACTCTGAATTTGAGCGGATAAAAATAAATCGCTTGCAATTTACACTGCCTTAAAAAGTTATATAATCTTAAAAGGTTTAATTTTAAAAGAGTATAAAAAATATAAAACAGTAGACTTAAAATTAATGATTATTTAAAAAAATGTAAGTGTAAGTTGTTGATACATAACACACAGTAGCTTTTGAAGAAACCTTTATTATCCTTTTGAGGTAATAGTTCTTTTTCAATATTTGGGGTCATGAAATAATTCATGAATATAATCTTTTTTCAGATCCAAAAAAGTATGGAGAAAGAAATCGTAATAAATATGATAATAATTCTGATAAGTTGATAATGACACCAGACAATAGAAATTTAGGCTTTCCAGATTAAGAAGAGGAATATACAACAATAAATTTAGGGAATCAAATGAATGTGAAGCTTAAAGAAGATAAGGAACCAATTATGGGATAATACCTTATCCTGTAGAAAGTGTTACATAAACAAAAATTAAGCCACCTTCAAATCCAAAATAATCATGAAAATTATATATTTATTACTAATGTTATTGATTGTTGCTGCATCGTGCAATAATCAAAGGACTGCATTATTATATTATAGTGGTACAGCTAATAATGGCAAATATGTCTTAGGTTCTAATTTGAATTATTTCTTTTTGAAGGATGGTGATATAATGAAAACTTTTATTGATAATAAAAGATTTAGTGAAGAGATTTCAAAAATTAAAGAAGAAATTATTGGGAAAAATAACATAGTTAGTCCTGATGATAGCTATTATGTATTTGCATTTCTTACACAGAAAGATACATTGTTTGCAGATAACAGATTAGAATTTTGGAGATACAAAAATAAAGGTATTTCATATAAATTAGATAGTTCTTCAAAAAAAATCATACTTAAGCATTATAAATTAAATCATAACAGATAATATTACATTTCATTCTGGTGCTAGCTTTTAGTTGACGCCAGTATTAATATAAAGATCATTTGGGAAATGTACGGCTTAGTTATTTTAATAATGGCAGCAGCATAGAAGTTCTTGAAGAGAATAATTATTATCCTTTCGGTCTGAAGCATGAAGGCTACAACCCGACAGCAGGAAATCCGGCGTACGAGTATAAGTACAACGGCAAGGAGCTACAGACGGAAAGCGGGATGTATGATTATGGAGCCCGCTTCTATATGCCGGATATCGGGAGATGGGGCGTGGTAGATCCGTTGACAGAGAAATATTTTAATATATCACCATTTAATTATACTGCAAATAATCCTATTCTTTATATTGATCTGATGGGATGGAATTAGACTTGAGTAATATAATGAAGAAAGGTAATGAAGAGCAATATAAAGCTTTTGCATTTTTTGCTAAAACAAAAGAAGGACAAGCTTTTTTATCTAAATATATGGAGAAGGGGCAAAGAGTTGAATATGGAGGGAAGACTATTTTTGAAGCCAAGGCTAATGGAGAATATCATAATAAAGGTATAGATCTTTCATATGGAGTCAAAACAAATTCCTCCGTAGGAGGGTCTACAACAGGCAAAATTAAGGGAGATAAGAAGAATGTCTCTATTTTGATTTCAAATAAAGCATATGGCGATTCTGGCAGTCAGTTTTTTAATACCTTAAGACAAATAGTTCACGAATCTTTTGTTCACGCTGATTTGGAAGCTAATGATCTTCAAGATGACGGTTATCTTAATTCAAGTAGCATTCCAAAAGAATATAGAAAATATGATACTTGGGAATCTCAACATGGGCAACATTATTATATCCAGAATGAGTATTTAAAAGATCCTGCAAATAATAAGGTAAATGTATATACTAAGCAAGGGTTTCAAATTCTTAAGCAAGCAAATGATGCTCTAAAATTAAAGCTAGGTAATTCTCAGATAAAAACCGAAATGTGGAATTTTAATGGGTCTATGATAAAAGTAGATAAAAATGGAAGCCTCAAACATAAAGATCAATAGTTGTATGAAATCAATTAGTATTATAATGATTAGTGTACTCCTGCTTTCGTGTCATAAGGAAAAGCAAGAGTATATTGAAGTATCATTGGGATTTAGTATGAATCCTAATGAACCAAGAATTGGAATCCTCATAAATGATAAAGACTCTTTGTATGTATGTAAGGAAGATTTAATATCAGTTGACAATGGTTTGAAATATAAATATTTTAAATCTACTCAAAAGATTAATTTTGCTTCTTACAAAAAAAAAATATTAAACTCTTTTTATGATTCAATTCAATTTAAGAGTACTCCTGATGCTCAGCCACGACAGATAAATTATTATTTAAATGGAAAGAATCTCAAATTTAGATTTTACTCAGATGAATTATCAAAGAGTCAAGAGAAAATTATTGAGGACCTGATTTTATTAAAAGAAGATAAAAGACTTAAAGAAATTCCTTATCATAAGTTTTCACGAGATTTGCTAGATTCTAAAATTCCTAACCCGCCACCTCCACCTAAATAACTTTACACTACAAGTACAAAAGAAAAGAACTGCAAACCGACAGCGGGATGTATGATTACGGAGCCCGGTTCTATATGCCGGATATTGGAAGATGGGGCGTGGTAGATCCGCTGGCAGAGAAATTTAGAAGATAGTCGCCTTATAATTATACAGTTAATAACCCGATTAATTTTGTAGATCCTGACGGAAGACAAATTGAACCCGGAAGTCAAAAAGATTGGGATAAGCAGAAACAGTCTGTAGTTTCAGAAAGGGACGGGTTACAAAAAAAAGTTGACAACTTAAATAGCAAAGCCGCAGAAAAAGGATGGAGTGCTGAAAAACTGGCAGGAAAAGTTGGAAATATGCAAGATCGTATTAATAGTTTAAATGGAACAATTTCTAATTTAGGAACTTTAGAAAGTAGTAAGCAGATTTATAGTTTGTCAAATATAGGAACAGGAACGGAAGGAGGCATTACTTGTGATATTAAAGCTGGGAATGTTGTAATTGCATATGGAACAACTGGAAATTTCGTTCATGAAACAACGCACGCAGGTCAATTTGAAAGTGGAGACATTGGATTTAGTAGTAATACTGGACAAGTTATAGGACAAGATATCCAAGATGAAGTATCAGGATATAGGGCCCAATTTGGCTATAATCCTTCGTCTGTTTCTGGCTTATCTTCTACTTCAGGAATAATAGCAAATTCATTCGGGAGTATTACAGCAGGTTGGGTACAAGGTTAGGTGGTGGTACATTATACAATCCTGGTGGAAGCGCAAATACTGGAATATTGCCAGTAAATATGAGTTCTACAAAGTCTGATTTGATCAAAACGTATCCTCATCAAACAACAACTCTTCAAAGTTTACCTAATAATTTTATATTAAAAACAGACCCTTCGGTTTACTATAAAAAATGATAAAGATAATAGGATATTTTATTTTGTGTATATCATTCGTTTCCTGTGCTTCTGCTAAGCAGATAAGTGAGAATAATATTATTGGTGTTTTTTACAATAAAAAATCATCAACGAGAAATACCTTAGGCTACGAATATACTCTTAAAATTGAAAGAGAAAATAGATTTAGTCTGTTTCAGCGTTTTCAAGATGCTTCACCAAGATGTGATGGTTATCGGGAGCTGAAAGACGGTGTTTTACTCTTGAAATGTACAGATAATGAGAGTGCAATAGATAAACTGTCAAATGCTTATATGAATCAACGAGATTTTAAAATAAAAGTTATAAATAAGAATAAGCTAGAATTAAGTAATCGTATAATTTTAAAAAGAAAATAAGCAAAAACCCCAGTTGCGCAAAGTCTGTAAATTTGAGCGGAATAGTTTTTTACTTTTATAATCTCTGATTGTAAGATCAAGAAATCTTGTCACTAAAGCTCTATCTTCATCATTCATCTTCTGTATTACTTCAAATTTTCAGGCTGGAAATGAATTACTACTGAAAAATCCACAGGCTTTTCCGACGCAAATCAATTTTACAGAAGCTATAATACCAAAAACGGGAAAGGTAGTTCCAATGTATGGTAATTACAAAGCAACTTTTGGCGAATAATTATATTGCATGTATACAGAAATAGAACAACAGACATTAGATATTGATTGGTTTTTTACCGATGGTAAATATATTGGTTTCATCGCTTCCGGAGCGGGAAAAGTACCTGAAACAGTTGCAAATTCAAAAATAAACAATAAGAAATTAGTATCTTATTTTAAGAGCTTGCCAAAAATATCAGATGTGATGGTAAATCCTTTGTTAGATGAATTGTTATTTAATATATTTGGAAGTGGTGGTGCTGAAAGATATGTAAGAGATTTTATATATTATACTCAAAGAGGCCTGTATTCTTTTGATAAAACCAATTTAAATAACTTTACAGATCATCGTTATCACCTGGTGGCCAGTCCGGTAAATCCTTTAAAAATAATTGATTTACCATCAGATATTTTAGACATTTTAATGCAAACAAAATTTGAAGATAATATAGATTTGATAAAAGATTTGGATGCTTCCGGAATAAAGTAAGCATTCGGAAGATGGTTAAAATTGAAATAACATGGTGTTTCCGGTTAGACAAAATTGAATTAATGATCTGGACTGAGGGATTTGATCCAAAAGATTTCGGATGTATAGTACTTTAATAAATAGAGATAGGATGAAAATTTTTCTGGATATAGACGGTGTGATGGTTCACAATAATCCATATAAGAAAGTAGATATGGAAGAAGATGGATTTTATACATTCAATACAGCTGCTGTAGAAGTCATCAATTCTTTTACCGATGATGATATAGAAATAGTTTTGTCAACCTCGCACAGATTCAGATTTGATATTCAGGAATGGAAAGATATTTTTCAAAGGAGGAATATTAAATGTAAAGAGATATCTATTATAGATTTAGAACTGAATTCTAAAGTATCAAGAAAAGAAGAAATAGAAAAATGGATAGAGGAGAATAAAATTGATCATGATGATGTACTCATAATAGATGATGACAAATCATTAAATGGATTATCAGAAAATTTGAAACGAAGATTAATTTTAACAGATCCTTACATAGGGCTTAACAAAGCTGTTCTACAAAATTTTCAATTTTTAAGCAGATAACAATAAAAACCATCATAGTCGTGATGGGTTTTTCTTTTTCTACTGTAATCTTCTCCAAAAACCCCACCATTCAAAAACAAAATTCATCCTTCAAAAACACAATCACAGCCCAACCAATAACAAAAAAACCGGGTTCCCCATCAGGGAAACCCGGTCTATCACATTGAAAAATTAAAGGAGCTGTATATTAAATCGGTCCTGTTTTCGCAACGGTGGAAGTTGCTTTTCTGGAAAGCAGGACGGCTGCAATTTCAAAGGCGCCGAGGATAACATGCGGCAGGTAGATCCGGTCGCTGAAGCCGAAAAGCCATGGGGAAGCCAGTAGGACAATACCGGCGACCAGGTCGATGGTCAGATGCACCCGGTAGGGGATGATCCGGGCCAGGGCATATTCGTAATTGGTGAAGAGGCTGTAGACCAGGGTAGAGGCACCCAGGACTACGGGAACCATCGTGGCAGCCGTATCATCGGCAAACCCCAGCAGCCATGGAGCGGCAATAAGCAGGAGGCCTACGAGGTAATCCAGAATAGCATGTGTTTTTGATGAAATCATAATCGGTATGTTTTGTCGGTGTGTATTGATGATAGTCCAATATCTGTGCCCCGGGAAATAAATAAGTGGTATAAGTAATTGATTTTTAATTGTTTTTATCACCGATCCGATAGAAAAAAAAGATGTGAAATCTCCGCTTTATGATCATAGTTATATAATTCCTGCGCAGGATGTAATATTTTTTATAAATTAGTTGTCATTAATAGATACAATAACCTATAACACGATGAGTATATGAGATCAATCCCTTTATTTATGCTTTCCGCATGTGCCTTACTGGCCTCGTGCGAAGGTAAACACGACCGGCACCGGAATACCGGAAAAGACAGTTGGGTAGAAAAAGTAGTGGCCAAGGATGACGGACCCATGAGGCAGAGGGAAACGGCCGGCAGCTTTGATGAAATCGAGGTTTCCCAGGCAATTGATGCAGAAGTGGTGCAGTCGGATGTTGAAAAGGTGGTGATTTCCGCACCGGAGAACATTATCGATGAAATATTGGCGGAGATCAGCGGCGGCAAGCTCCACATCCATTATAAGCCGGGCATCCGGGTGATGGATAGCCATAACGTGTCTGCCAAAATTTATGCAAAGGACTTTTCTAAGCTGGAAGCCAATTCGGCAGGGAAAATTACCGTTAAGGATAAATTCGTGCAGGACAAAACGGAAATCGAGATTTCCAGTTCATCATCGGTCTCCGGAGACCTGGAAGCCAACAAGCTTGAAATTTCCGCAGACAGCAGCGGAAGCTTCAGCGGGAAAATATGGGCAGTAGACCTTGAAGTGGAGGCTTCTTCAGCTGCCAGCATCGATATTTCCGGGAAAGCGAAAAATGCCGATATTTCTTCCTCTTCCGGGAGCAGCATAGAAGCGAAAGAGGTAATCGTCCAGAACCTGAAAGCCGATGCCTCCAGCGGGGCAAGTGTATCCGTAAGTGCCTCATCATCCATTTATGCGGAAGCTTCAGCAGGCGGCAGTGTTGACGTTTATAAAAAGAACAGCGTGAATTCAGTCACCAAGGAAGAGAGCAGCGGCGGAAGCGTAACCATTCACTAATCTGTCTTTTCCGGCGATTCGTCTTCGTCATCCTTTGACGGGTCTTCCCACTGCAGGTTATCAAAATTAAGATTATCATAAGCAAGCAGATCCTCCTCGCGTTGGAGGATTTCTCTTGTGGTGAAAAGATGGATCTCATCGTCTTCATCCGATTTGGCGAGTTTGGCAATAGATGCCTTATCGATGGCCATAAACCGCTGGCCCAGCCTGCGGGCCGCATACTTACGCATTCCGGTCTCGTGAAGGACATCTACGGCCATATCCACTGCAGTGCCTAAAGTCTCGCGGTAAATCTTGTCGATCCCGTTATTAAGGTAATTGTACGCATCGATCCGGTTTTTTGCCCTTACGAATATTTTTACCTGCGGATAGTTCTCCCGTACCACTTCGGCTATGAACTTATTGTCATCAGGATCATCCAGGCAGAGCACCAGGATTTCGGCGTCTTCAATTCCGGCGGCCCGCAGTGTGGGAATCCGGGTAGCGTCACCGTAATAGACTTTAAAACCGTAGCTTCTCAGCAGCTTCACCCGGTCAGGATCACGGTCCAGTACCGTGGCGGAAACCTTATTTGCTTTCAGGAGCCGGCCCACCGTACTGCCGAAATGCCCGAAACCTACGATGATGATTTTTTTCTGGCGGATGCTGCCGTCCATAATGTTAAAATCGTTATTCTCATCCGGAACTTCCCTGATGAGCCGCGGAGTGATGAGCTTGTCATTGATGATCAGCAGGAATGGTGTGATGCACATCGTAATGGCCGTCACCGCCATCATCTGCGCATTCAGTTCGGAACTGAATAGGTAAAGGCTGGAGGCATAATTGATGAGCACAAAGGCAAATTCTCCCACCTGCGAGAGGGCAAATGCATAGAACAGGCTTTGCGGTGTATCGATTTTGAAAAATTTCCCGATAATATACAGAACGATAAATTTAACGGCCAGTACGGCAAACACCGTGGTGAAGATGAACACAGGATCTTCAGCAATGACATTGAAATTCATGGTAGAGCCCACACTCACAAAAAAGACTGCCAGCAGCAATCCTTTGAAAGGATCGATCTGGGCTTCCAGTTCATGGCGGAATTCACTGTTGGCCAGCATGACCCCTGCCAGGAAGGCACCCAATGCGGGAGACAGCCCGATACCGATCATCAGCTCCGAAACCCCGATCACCAGGAACAGGGAAGAAGCCGTCAGCAGTTCCGTCATTCCCGATTTTGAAACATATCGCAGGAAAGGGACAAAAACATACCTTCCCAGCAAAATGAGCAGGGCAACGCCGAGGATCACCGTGGCAAACTGCATCCACTGCGGAAGATTCTGGATGATGACGTGGATTTCATTATCGTTGGCTGTGGCTTTATGGTGGGCCATCAGCGGCAGGATCGCCAGGATCGGGATCACAGCGATATCCTGGAAAAGCAGGGTAGAAAACGAAGCTTCGCCGGCCAGGGTATTCAGGCTGTTTTTTTCCTGCAGGGTCTGCAGTACGATGGCGGTGGAAGAAAGGGCAAAGCACATCGCAATGGCAACCGCTTTGTCCACCTGCCAGCCGGCCCAGAGAAAGATAACGAAGAGCAGCGAAATGGTCAGCAGCATCTGCGTCATACCGAGGCCAACGATCTTTTTCCGCATCTCCCAGAATTTCCGGGGTTCCAGTTCGAGGCCTACCAGGAAGAGGAGCATGATGACCCCAAACTCGCTGGCATGCATAATATCGTCTACATTTCTTCCCGTCAGTTTCAGGACATAAGGCCCGATGATAATTCCGCCTGCGATGTAGCCGATCACGGAACTCAGTCCGAATTTCCTGGCCAGCGGAACCATAATAATGGCAACGCCCAGGAAAAGGAGGGTGTTCATGGCTAAGCTGGTTTCCATATTCTATTTTATTTTTTTAGCAGTTCGGTAAATTCCTGTTTGTGCAGGATGATTTGTTTCTTCGACAGTTTGTTGGCCTCATAGACCACTTTGATGTTCCGGAGGTCGGCTTTGAAAACCTTCAGGGAAACCACAAGCCCGCTGATCAGCTCTTCTACGGTAAAACCATAGGTGCCTTCCCTGCTGAAAGACCGTTCCCTTCCTCCTGTGGTGACCAGGATATGGACTTCTTTGCCTTCCAGCGGATTAACCTGACCGTCCAGCAGCCAGTCGCGGTCAAAGACTTCATCGATCCATAGTTTCAGCAGGGGCGGCATGCCGAACCAGATCAGGGGAAACTGGAAGATGAAACGGTCATAGTTCTTAAGCCGTTTCCGTTCACGGAAAGCCGCGATATGAAAATCCGGATACTCCTCATACACGTCGCGGAGGGTAAAATGCTGGTGCCGGACATAAAAATTGATGAGCTCGGAATTCGAGTTTGAATGCTCTAAATAAGGATGCGCAAAAACCACCAGCGTTTTCTTCATAATCTGTTTTTAGTAAATATAATGAAAAAAAACCGGATAAAAAGGCTGTTTTTAACAAATTTGTTAAATTTTGAAAGGAAAAAAAGGGAATACCATATATTATGCAGCTCCGTCCGGCTCCGGGAAATCCTTTATTTTCCCTGGGAAATACGGCAGAGGCAGGTTGATACTGAACAGCTGAATTTTCCATAAAGGTGGAATCTGCAGTAAAGGCCGGTAAAGGTGATGCAGGCAGGAAGCGTCCTGTAACCTCAGTTCCGGAAGAAGACCATGCAATCCTATTCGGGGGGATTGGGGGGAGATTTTACAGGTCCGTATTCGAATCAATCAGGGTATTCAGTTCATCGGAAGTCAGGTCGCTTTCCTGAACTTCCGTCAGGTTGAAATACCGGAAATTGATGTTGATGATATCATTGTTGGGAATTACCAAGTAACGGCTTTCTATCTCGTAATATCTCTTGTGGTAATCTTCCTCGTTGTCATCTTCCAGCATCCTTCGGATCGGGAACTTCAGGTGTACTGCTTCCAGGTTGCCGTTGCTGTCGATGTAATAATTGAACAGGGTTCCGCTGTACAGGATGTTTTTACCGTTCACTTTGCAAAGGACGTTTACAATTTTTTCAGTAATGTTTTCATAGTTGTCGGGAACATCGGGAAAATCCAGGCATTCGCCGGAGAAGATGTAATGCCATTTGTTGGAAAACCGGAGATAGCGTATTTTTCTGTCGGCTTTTGTAAGGCGGATGACTTTCCGGGTAAGGTAGCCGCTCAGGAAAGCAAATGAAAAAACGAAGAAGTTGTAGAAGAAGATCTGGAATTTGAATTCTTCAATACTCCGGAAATTATTGCTGACTACCCCGTTAGTGGTACTTCCCAGCATGAGGTTCCCCAACGTTTCAAAATCGATGCGATAGCTGGAATACCGGTTCACCAGGAAAATGCCGATGCTCTGCAGGATCAGGGCCGGAATAATGGATAGCGTAAGTTCCGTAACAATATTTTTGTTAGGGTTGCTGATGCTGAGTTTGGAAGAGTGGTAAGAGATCCTGGCCAGGAAACCCGGCGCTAATATGATGAAGATGATAATTGTCGTAAAGGCAATATTCATGCTCAGCCCAGTTCTTTAACCCTGAAAAACTTATCGCCGATTTTTACAATCTGTGATTTTGAGTTGCTGGAACTGATTTTATGCGCTACCCGTACAAAGGCACTTTCTGTTTCCGGAGTGAAAACAGGCCTTTCCTTCTTATTGAAACTGAAAAATTTGGTTCTTTTGGTAGGCATACAGTGTAAATCTTTTGTAAAGATATAAAATTATAAATACATCCAAGTCTTTTAGAACGAATATTTTACCATCCGCCTGAAGCCCCGCCGCCGCCAAAGCTTCCGCCGCCGCCAAAACCTCCGAATCCTCCTCCGCCGCCGGAACTTCCGCCGCCGAATCCTCCGCCGCCAAAGCTTCCCGGGAACGGGAACGGAAAAAATCCGCCCGGGTAATTCCTACGGCCTCTTCTGGAAATGATAACGTCATCGTCATCGTCGTTTCCTCTGCCGCCGCCCCTGTTCCTGAAGATAATGGCAATGACGATGAAAATGATGATAGCCACCACCACTATATTGCCGGCACCTTTTTCACTGCCCGTCTTATTTTTTTTCAGGGGCTTGAATTTTCCCTGTACTGCTTCCATGATTGCGGATGTTCCCCTGTTGATGCCTTCATACCATTGGCCTTTCTTGAAATTCGGGGTAACGATGTAATCCAGGATCTGTCCGGCAACGGATGCTGTCAGGTATTGTTCCACTGCCCGTCCCTGCTGGATAGACATCGTATGGTCTTCGGTGGCAATCAGGAAAACCACGCCGTTATCCACATTTTTTTGCCCGATGCCCCATTTCTCCCCGAACATGGTTGCCAGGAAATTCACATCCTCGCCTTTGGTGGAAGGGATGATCACTACTTCAATTTCGGTAGAGGTAGAATCTGCAAAGGCAATCAGCTTTTTATTGAGGTCATCCTTTTCCTGCTGGCTTAATAAGTGGGCTTCATCATACACGGGATAGAGCACCTTCGGCTTTTCGGGTACGGTGTATTGTGCCGGTACAAAAACGTACAGGCAGACCAGTAAAAATGAAAAAACGGTATTAAGAGAAGGTAATTTCATTGGAAAGCTCATTGGTGTTTTCTCCCGTTACGGGAAAATGTTTTTTCAGCTCAAGGCCGGTTTCCAGAATGCCGCTTTTCAGCGCTTTATAATAATTTCCCCTGGCAAATTCAGCGGTCATGAAATCATGCAGGTGGTCCCAGTAGGCCTGGCTCACCTTTTCATGGATCGCGGTATCCCCGATGATGGTCAGGTATTTCTGTTCGAAATTTACATGGAAGAGTACGGCATTGCGTTCTGCGGTCCTGTTCATGCACAGCTCTTCAAATACCCGGAATGCAGTTTTCGCACTGTCGGTCTCGGTATTGGAATCGATATGCACGCGGATTTCACCGGTAGAATGCTCTTCCGCTGACCCGATCGCTTCCGCCAGGGAAGCGATCTGCTGATCTGTCAGGAAATTACTTTTCATTATTCTGAAAATACATCAGGCGCTTTCTCAGCACCTGCTGCTGCTTTAAAATAAGGTTTCTCTTTGAAATTCGTGAAGTTGGCCAGGATGTTGTTCGGGAACGTCTTGATAGAGGTATTATAATCCTGTGCCGCCTGGTTATAATATACGGTTTCCGTTCTGATGCTGTTTTCGATCGCGGTATATTCCCTCTGGAAATTGATGTATTGCTGGTCGGCCTTCAGGTTAGGATAGGATTCCACAACGGCCATCAATCTGCTTAAGGCTCCTGAAAGTTCACCCTGTGCAGCCTGGAATTTTGCCAGATCCTGCTCCGTCATATTGGTAGGGTCAATATTAATGGAAGTAGCTTTCGAACGGGCTTCCACTACCTGGGTAAGGGTTTCCTTTTCAAATTTGGCATAGGATTTTACCGTCCTCTCCAGATTTGGGATCAGGTTGGCTCTTTTCTGGTAAACGGTTTCTATATTAGACCATTTGGTATTGACATTCTGTTCTTTGGTAACGAAATTATTATAACCGCTTTTTCCCCAGAAGAATAAAACGCCCACAATAACAAGGAGCGCAATCCCGATGGTTCCGGCGCTCAGACAGCCTCTGTTTTTCATAGTTTATTTTTTAAATTTTTGTGCTAACCAAATATACAAATTATGTGCTAATTTTGTAAAAATTTATTTTCATGACAACAATCGTAGTGGCCCTGGGGCAAAACAATGAAATCGGTTTTGAAAACCAGCTGCTCTGGCACCTTCCGAAAGATCTGAAACATTTTAAAGAAATAACGTCCGGGCATCCGGTGATCATGGGCCGCAAAACCTATGAAAGCATCGGGAAGCCGCTGCCCAACCGTACCAACATTGTTGTCTCCCGGAAAACCGACTGGTTCGAGGAAGGGGTCCTGATTGTAGGAAGCATCAAGGAAGCAGTAAAGTTTGCTAAAAAGATCGATGAAGAGATCTTCATCATCGGAGGCGGAAAGATCTACGAACAGACGATGGATTCCGCAGACCGGCTTGAAGTAACCCGGGTAATGGCAGACCTCAACGGCGATACTTT
>NZ_CAJYMO010000310.1 GCF_913776365.1 uncultured Chryseobacterium sp.
TAAAAACAATTATATCCCTTTATACAATTTTATTATTTTTTATTCCTTATTGAAATACGTCATTTTTTTTATCTCTTTTAAATTAAATTAACTTATAAATAAAATATATTCACAATATAATATCATATATATTAAATATAATATATAAAATATATACAATATTTTTTGTTAATCATACAATTAAAATATTATATAACTATATAATAAACAATACAGTTAAAAACTTTTAAAAATATGTTCGAATGAATAAGGAAGTATCTGATCTTTATTAAATTCACTAAGCCTTAAATTATGATTTTGTATGAGATATCTAAGAAAATCATAATCATTTATAATTTTACATGTCATTTCGAATATAGATAGTCTATCTTCTATAGGCCAGAATCTAAAGCTTTCTTCATTTTCAGGCAATATCCCAAATTCAAATTCACATGCATTTCTTAAACGACCCCAAACTTTATGTTTTCGTGATAGTAGATTATTAATGATATGAAAAAGGTGGAAATACGAAAAGCTGTAATGTATATTCTTAGAATATCCTGAGTTTAGAATATTATCAATACATATTTGATTTTTAAATTGTTCATCACTTGCTGTTATAGAACTTAATGTCAAATCATAATTACAACCTGCGCATAAATTAAATGAATCTATAAGAGTTCTCTTTTTATTACCCTGTTCTAGTCTATGAAAAGTAATAGGATATTTACACGCTGGGCAAGAATCCTTTAGAAGGACTTTACAATTACAGCAAACATATGAAATACTTAATCTCCACTGTTTTTTATAGTATGGTTTATTTTTTAAGCATACTGGACAATATAATAAACCCCTCTGCTTACGTATCCTATGGCGAATTCCTAATGGTAAAATTCCTAAAGTATATCCTGTGGGATTATGATGTTCAAATAACTTATATTTATAACTAGTTAAAAAAAGATCATCAATATCAGCATATTCTAACGGACTATTTTCATAAATAATTCTTTTTAAATGACTAGTAGGCATATTATCTGTATCCCTGTTCCAAAACTGTTGATTTCCAAAGTAATATTTGCCAAATGAATGACTTTTTACCATATGTGACTGCGCTAATCTCACATACCAGCTTGTAAACAATTCATCCTTATAGGGAGGAATATAATTTGCCCAAATATTTTTTTGTAAAGATGGAACGAAAGGCATTATAAATTAGTCCTTCTCAATATCTTTTTCCGATCTTCCGGAGAAACATAATCAATATTATCGAGAATTTTGTGATCAATCTTATTGATCCCACTCTTAATAGCAAGTTCTCCGGCTTTTGTTAAAATTGTATTTATTTCACCAATCAAACCTTCTGACATTGATAAAATTCTTGACGCCATGGAATTTTCTACAAGGAAAGAAGGATTCTCAAGAGGAATCAAAGCTTCGTAGTTAACTAAAAGCTGAAGAAATGCTTCGTTATTCTTCCATCTTTCTAAGATCATTGTTTCAAAACGATTTGCTAATTGTGGATCTGATTGAATGACATTAAAAGCGTCTCTAATTCCGACACAAACTATTGAGATTTTAAGTTCATTACTTAGATATTTTAAAACATTTAGAAATACTCTTTGCTTAACTGGGCTTCCCGCAAGCACATGGTGTATTTCATCAATAATTAATAGTTTAATTTCCAGTTTTTTAAATAGAGATATAATTCTTCTCTGCTTTACATCTGGATTTTCACTTTTAATGATAGGAGCATTAAGCAATTCTAAAATCTTATTATAAAAACTTTTCTCGTCAGGTTCTGCGGGGGCCTGAACTATAATAACTGGTGCAATAACAATATCATATTCACCTTCACGGATATACGCATTATTTCTTTTATAAAATCTATTAATCAGCGCAGTCTTACCATTATTCGTTTCTCCTACGATAAGAAGATTAGGCATTCTGTCAACCGTTGGATAACCTTTGAGATCATCTAGCTTATTTATAATTTTTTCTGCCTGAGGATAGGGAATCCATTTTTGTTTTCTTAAGTAAGATATTTTTTCTTCTTCAGAACTATTCAGAACAATCTCCCTAGTTTTAGTTGTCAAATGCTTCATCATCTAAATTATCAAATGGTTTTAAATTAAATTCAATCGGCAAAATTATTTTCTCCTCTTCATTTTTATCATTAACTAGATTTAGCTTCAACTCTTTGTTAGTTTGAGATATATCTTCTAAAAAAGATTCTTTATTTGAAAATTCTTTATTGATGATTCTTCTGGAATTTTTAGATAATCTTTTTGTTGACTTTATAGCTTTTAGTTCAATTTCTTCTAACTTTTTATAAGTTTCAAATATATGATCCTGATTTATTGGTCCAGGGTTTTCTTCCTTCCATTTTTTTACTGCGGCCCTATATTCCCAAATGGACATTGGTGGATGCCTGGCATCACGATAAGGAATTTCAAAATATTCATTGGTATCCGGATCAAAGAAATATATCACGCTAATATCCTTAGGATTTCTTCTGAATGAATATTTCTTTTGTTTCTGTCTTTTATTTTCAACATTAATATATTTTCGAAGAATTTCATCATAATAATGAATGTGATCAATCACTACACCTGATACTTGAATAGTTCTTTCTGTGTAAGGCATAAAATCCAATCTTACTTTTCGTTCGTTATTAAACCGGGGAGGCAGACCTATTCCTTTAATCTCATCGTTGCCGAATATACCTTCAATATATTTTTCTTCGGGTGTTATGCCAATACCGGAATGCACCGTTTTATGATATACATTAACAATATAGGTTACCATCCATTTTTCAAATTCCGCTAATGTAAATGATGCATGTTTTTCTGATTTATATGTTGATCTTTCTTTCGTGTTAGAGAACGTTGTTCCTGGTAGATCATGTACAGCTTTTGAAAAGGATCCTAAAAATCTTTCAATATGTCCACCGTAGTGAGGTGTGGCAACCGGTCTAAACTCTAGATTTATACCGTAATTCTCACATGCTTTCTTTAACATAATTCCTCTAAATTCTTTAGCATTATCAACATGTATAGTTTCCATAACACCCCAGCAGGGCCAAGAGCCATCTACCCCTAATTTATTTAAATAAGCATCTTTTTCTAATATAGCATTTGAAACACATAATCCCGTACCCATAGCACCAGGAGGATCAAAAGAGATATTAATACCAACAATCATTCTGCTAAAAACATCAATTGCCACGGTAAGATATGGCCTATTAAAAGGTTGACGAAATACTTCATCAACTAAAATAATATCTACTGGAGTGTGATCAATTTGAACTACAGATAATGGATGATTTGCATGGGGAAAATTTCCTCTAATCGGACGAAATTTATTATCTGAAATTTTCTTACCATATCTCTGCGTAACTTTTTCTTGTTCTGAAATTTCGTTAATTCTCCTCCTTATAGTTGTTGAATGGGGCATTTTAATATCTGCTTTATTACATTCAAATGCTATTGCTCTAATGAGATAATTTATGGATTTTCTAAATGATGTAAGATAAACTTCTTCAATACATTTTTGAATAATTTGTTCTAACTCCTTTGATAGTCTAGATTTACCCCGACCGCCTGTCTTCTTTCTTCCTAATATAGAAGCAATACTTCCCGTCTGCTCATAGCGTCCAATCCATCTATATATAGTTGCTTTATCAACTTTGGCTTCTTCAGCTGCATTTTCTACAATTTTTAAATCTCCACGATTTTCTAATACAGGTCTAATTATACGAAATCTATTCTGAGCAATTTCCCAATCACTATCTGTAAGCTCGAGCATATTTCTATTTACAACTTCTTTATCAGATTGTGCAGGAGAAATTTCACTTATATTGACTGTATGAACGATTCCCGTTTCGATCTCTTCAATGCTTATCCTGCGAACATCTATATTTCGTATAATTGTGCACGGAATATCTTTATAAAGAATTTGCTGCCCTAAGTTTAAATAAAAAATTTCTGGTTTCATTTCGGATAGTGATTTTCATAAATTTCATCCAGCCATATAGAAGAATCCATACTAAGAGGATATTCCCATAAGCACCTTATTATATTATTTGAAACCATATACCACATATAATATATAAGTTCCATTTGCTTGTACTTGTCTTTTGCACTAATTTGTATTAGTTCTTTCGGTGTTGTACAAACCAAATCACACATGTTTTTTAGTAAGAGCTGAATATCGGGATGGTTGTGATCAAAATTATTCTTCTTATACCTATAAAGAAACTTGCAATTATCTAAATACTCAGTTCTAATATCATTTTCTGTCAGTATTTTAAATTCATATCCATTGAGTTTACAAAACTCTTCTGCAGCTGCAAATTTAGGCTGGTATTCTAATGCTCTATTCTTTAAATCATCTTTATACTTTATTTCAACTAAGACAGGTTTCGAACCCTGAGAAGAAAAACGATGATGCCAATAAAATAAGAAATCAGGGGTATAGTGACGTTGTTTTCCTTCAGAATCAGTGTAGTATATTGTCACAGGCTGCTCATGATAGGATTCTATGATCCAATCCATTTCGAGTAAATAAATAAAATCCCTTTCTAAAGAAGATTCAAACTGAACTTCTTTATTATTTTTAGCGCTAAAAAAGCTGCCGGAAAGTGAGCTGTACTTTAAACCGATTTTTCTCACCTTATTTTGTATGATTTGTTTCATCTAAGGTAAGAAATTAAATTTGTTCGCACTTACTACGCAAAAATATTTGTAAAGTAGGTGCGAATGTGAACGATTTTGCCATTTTATTTTGCATTTACTTTGCAAATATACAGGCGGAAGCTATCCGCAGCCCGGGGAGATTTCCCTTGCCCATAACGGAGTCCTCTTCCTGGATGAAATGCCTGAATTCAAAAGAACGGTACTGGAAGTGATGCGCCAGCCGCTGGAAGACCGGGAAGTAACCATCTCCCGGGCCCGGTTTACGGTAAACTATCCGGCCAGTTTTATGCTGGTGGCTTCGATGAACCCGAGCCCAAGCGGCTTTTTTCCGGATGACCCCAATAATACCTCTACGTCTTTTGAAATGCAGCGGTATATGAGCAAACTGTCGGGGCCTCTCCTGGACAGGATTGACATCCACATTGAAGTGCAGAAAGTAGAGTTTGAACAGCTGGCTGAGAGAAGGAAAGGTGAAAAAAGCGAAGACATCCGCAAGCGCGTACTCACAGCCCGCGGAATACAGACGGAACGGTACCAGGATCTGAATATAAGCTACAATGCCCAGATGGGCCCGAAAGAAATCGAAAAATTCTGCAGGCTGGATGAAAGTTCTTTCGGCCTAATCAAAATGGCTATGGAAAAGCTCAATCTTTCAGCAAGGGCCTATGACCGGATCCTGAAAGTGGCCCGCACGATTGCCGATCTGGAAGAATCACAGGATATTCTGCCAGAACATGTCTCAGAGGCCATACAATACCGGAGCCTGGACCGTGAATTCTGGAATGCTTAGCCTGAATTTCTCAGAAGTTTACCTTACAGATCTTAAAATTAAGAAAGGGCTGATCCATACGATTTCCAGGATACTCCGCCGCCGAATTTTCATTTAGAGGGACCGTCCAGCAGTAACTGAATCATTATTTTTTTTAAATCAGATTATAATGCGACACGTTTTGTCGCCTCGAACATTCATGTTTGCGGATATAAAGTTTTATCAACGAATTACAAGAAAAAATGAAAGATAAGCCTGTATCCATCCGTCAGAAAAAAGAAAATACAATACTCGATGAGACCCGTATCAATGATTTTGCACCTTATGAAACAATGGTCATCGATAAAAATATTGCAAAGATCAATTATGATCATAACCTGGTCATCAGCAATACGTTGGGGGCAGCTGCAGAATTTACCTGGCAGAAAGGGATTACCGAGAAAGGGTATTTCAAGGAACTGATCAATGATATCGGGGTAACGGTAGATCATAACAGTGATTCCATAACCGTTACCAATGGAGGGGCAAGACAGATACTGACTATCGTGTTCCGGGTACAGGATTAAACTCCCTTTTTACCGCTCAGGATCATTTCAATCATTTTCTTTTTCCGGTTTTCCCTGGTTTCCGGCTTTTTTGCTTCACTGATCCAGCGGATGTATTCTTTCCGGTGGGTATAGTTCATGGCATCAAACAATGCCTTCGCTTCCGGATTACCTACGAGGACAGAGAGGATATCATCCGGCATTTCCACGGTTCTTTCTTCCAGGTCTTCCGTAACGGATACAGAGATCTTATCCCCGAATGTTTTGCCGAGCTGTTGCCTGATATCCCGTGTTATTCCCAGAATATGGCATTCGGTTTTCATTCGGGCAAGGCTGCCGCGGTATTCTATTCTTCCGTCAAAAACCACTTTTACTTTTATCCTTCCTTTTTTACCGAATACTTCTTCTGCGGAGAAAGGGAATTCAATAAAAGCAGCATTGATGGAGCCATTCTGAAGGATAACGGCATGGAAGCGGACAGATGAAGTATTCATGTCAATGTAATTGTATATCCAAAAATAAAAAAACCGCAGAAAAAATCTGCGGTTCCTGAAAATATATCGGTAGATTATTTTTTCTTTCCTTTGGCAGGGGTTGCCTTCGGCATTTTTGTCTTGGTATCAGCAGGTGTATTTTCGTCTTTTACCAATTGTAATTCGTCGATCAGTCTTCTGGCACCGGCATATTTATCGATGGTCCAAAGTACGAAACGGACGTCTACGTTGATGGTTTTCTGCCATTCCGGTTCAAACACGATATCGCCGCTCAGGGCTTCACTGTTTCCGTCGAATGCGATACCGATCAGGTTTCCGTCAGCATCAATTACCGGCGAACCTGAGTTCCCTCCTGTAATATCATTGTTGGAAAGGAAGTTTACCGGCATATATCCTTTGGCGTCGGCATACTGTCCGAAATCTTTCAGGTTATAAAGGTCGATCACCCTTTGCGGAAGGTCGAACTCTTCGTCTCCTTTCTTGTATTTTCCTACAAGACCGGCCATATCGGTATAATAGTTATCGGTAACCCCGAAATAATTTCTGTCTTCTCTGATCGGAAGTTTATCCACAGTTCCGTATGTAAGCCTCATGGTAGAGTTGGCATCCGGATAGAATTTTTTCTCCGGCATCGCTTTCATCAGCCCGGCCAGGAACAGCCTGTTATTTTTTGCGAAATTATCATCAATTTTCACGAATCTTTCAGCAGAAGCTTTCTGGTCTGCTACCAGCGCATTGGCCATTTTCCATAACGGATCGGCATCCAGTTTCAGGATATCCGGGTTCAGCATGAAATTCGTTGCAGAAAGTTTGTTTGCAAAGATGGAAGAATAAGCGACATTGGAAAGGTTCTTCGAATCTAACCCCATAATGGTTTCAGAAGCTACGTCTTTATTTACTCTGGTCTGGTAAAGGTTAACCATAGAATTCAGCATTTCTCCTTCCAGCTTGGTATTGATGTTTTCATAAGCTGTTTTCAGGGCGGCCTCCACTTTTGGCTTCATGGCAATCCTTCCTGCCATATCCTGCTTGGCATAGGCCTGAAGCACGCTTCCTACCTGTAATGCCAGTGTAAAGTATTTTGCATTTCTCGACAGCTGCGTCATGTACATCCTTTCTACATTTCTGTCTGAGGTCTGTTTGTAATAGATGCCTATGTCTTCAAGCACCGTTTCATACTCCATAATGTTTGCCGGCTGTACTGCCCACGTCTTGAAACGTTCTTCTATTTTCTGCTTGTCTGCAATAGTTCCGTTTTTGATTACGGCATCGATGGTACCCTGTCTGTTTTTCCAGTAATTGGCTACGGAAGCATATTGGGAAGCATAATTAAGCTGGGTCCCTTTATCTTTATCCATATACTTTTTCATCACGTCCATGGCCAGCTTGGAAGCTTCCACCCAGGCCGGATAATCTTTGTTCACCATCTGCTGGATCCCGTAAGAAGTCAGGTAACGGTTGGTTCTTCCCGGATATCCCAGGATCATGGAGAAATCACCGGGCTTCACTCCTTTCAGGGAAACCGGTAAGAAATGTTTAGGTTTTAGAGGAACGTTGGTCGGAGCAAATTCAGCAGGATTTCCTGCCGCATCGGCATAGACTCTGAAAACGGTGAAGTCAGCAGTATGTCTCGGCCATTCCCAGTTGTCTGTATCACCGCCGAATTTCCCCAGCGCGGAAGGCGGAGCGCCAACCAGACGGATATCTTTGTAATCCTGATATACGAAATAATAGAATTCATTTCCATTGAAGAAATCCTTTACCACTACTGTATATTTTCCGTTTTCTGAATTTTCAGACTGGATGGCTTTGGTCTCTGCGTCGATCACTGCTTTTCTGTCTGCAGCGGACATATTATTATTCAGCTTCGAGTTGATTCTTTGGGTAGCATCATCCATTCTCACCAGGAATCGTACGTACAGGTCCTTGGCATTGAATTCATCTTTCTGCTTCATGGCCCAGAAGCCATTTTTCAGATAATCTTTTTCCGGAGTGGAAGCGGCCGCTACAGCACCGTACCCACAGTGGTGGTTGGTAAAAATAAGACCCTGGTTGGAAACAATTTCCCCGGTACAGAATCCGCCAAAGCTTACAATGGCATCTTTAAGGCTTGAATTGTTCACCGAATAAATTTCTTCAGGCGTAAGATGCAAACCTTCTTTTTGCATATCTACCCCATTCAGTCGCTTGACCAGCATTAACAGCCACATCCCTTCGTCTGCCCGCATCTGGACGAAACTTAAAAGGAACGTGAATAACAGAAGTATTCTTTTCATTTTATAAAATAATTTTTGTGTCGCTAATTTACTACTTTTTTATGGTTTCACGCCCGTGAAGGCATGAAAATGGTTGTGAGAAGGTTATGAAAAAAATGATCTTGCGTATTTTAACCCTTTCATATGCAGGCCTTATCATAAGCTGTAATTCTTTGCCGTCCCGGAATCCGCAGCTGCAGCGGGAATGGATGCTTGTTGCCTTCAGCTCCTATTCCAAACAGGAACTGATCTCCGACGGAGCAAAAATCGATCTTACGGCACCGGTACAGAACGGTGAGATCCGCGGCGGGGCATTTATGGGCTGCAATAGAATGTTTTTCAGTTCTATGTTTAAAAAAAACGGCACCCTGAAAATCTCCGGCCTGAGTTCAACCATGATGGCATGCCCTGACATGAAGCTGGAAGATGATTTCGCAAAGGGCTTCAGAAATATGACGCGTTATAAAATCGACGGACATTTCCTGATTCTGGATGATAAACAGGGAAATACCATGAAGTTTATCGCCTCAGACTGGGATTGATTCCGAAACCAGATTGTAGGCAGAACAAGGAAATAACCTGTAAAAGGGACCCGAGTCGTAATTTATGCTGACATCCGCTTTTACAGGCAATACAAAATGAAGTACAGGCTACCAGTATCCTGAAATAAAAAAGTCCGCTTTTAAAGCTGACTTTTTATTAAAACAGGTAATTATGGTCAATTCCTGGGAATCGTTTTCCTGATTTCCCGTATGCTGAGATTGGGCGTACTCTTCAGGCGTCCTGTTCTTGCCGGATCTCCGGATGAAACTGCCGTTTTGGACGGTCTGTTGCCGGGCACTGCGGCCATGATCTCTTCAAAGCCGGCTGTAGCCGGAAGCAGTTTCCCGCTGTTGCTTTTGGGAGGTTCCTGTTTGGCAGCAGGCTTCCCGGTGTCCAGCCCCTGCTCGGAAACCAGTACGGTTGCAGAAGGCTTCTGAGCCGTCCTCTCCTTTGCTTCCTTCATCATTTGTGCTTCGAATGCTTTTGATTCTTTATAATAGGCCGCTTCCTGAACTTCAGGATTTTTTTTATCCTGCTGAGCGCAGAGCTGCATGCTGATCGCTGAAAAAGCAATAATGTATAATGATTTCATGATTTATTATTTAATGTTTACCAATACGTTAATTTTTCCGGTTCCGTTTTGATCGTAATCTTCAAGTGCCTTTCCGATGACCTGCCCGATTTTCACTTTTTTCAGATTGGCTTTCATTCCCACTCCGGTTTTTGAAGAGGTAACCAGAAGGTCTCCCCGTTTTATTTTACCGCCTTCCAGGCATACTTTTGTAGGGATTACTCCGATAACACCCATCGGAACTTTATCTGAGATGCTGGTATCAATATGTTCTTCCGTCAGCAGGACGCCGGGTTTTGTAGCGTATACGCCTGCCACAAGAGTGGAATATGCGCCTGACGATTTCTCAACTGCCCGGTCTTTGGTGGTTGAAATGACAAGTATGTCACCCGGTTCATATGCCGAAATATTCCCTTCCACATCAAAGGCTTCCGCAATATCGGCACCGCTGTTCTGGGTGCCCCCATTGAAGAATGCTTTTCCTTCGCTGTTGATCCTGGCAACATTTACGGGAGAAGCAGTAGAATTCCCCGCTTTGAATACCGCAAGGGCACCGGTTCCTGTAGATTCCACCGTTAGGGTAGGATTGCTGTTAGAGGCATTGTAATTGCTGAATTTTGCGGCATGGCCGGTTCCATAATCGGGAATCCAGGCATAAATTGCACTTCCTGAACCGTCGGCCGTGGCTTCTATTGCGGTTCCGTCATTGGCTGCATTGGCAGTAATCCCGTTGCCGTGGCCTTCGGAAAGCGCAAAGATTGCAGGCCCGTTTCCACTGGCATTGGAAGCATAGAACAGTCCGCCGTAGCCTCCCAGTCCTGCAGACTCTCCGTAAATACCCGCTGTTCCGAAATCGGCAAACTGTGAGTTTACCTTACCGTGCAGTGCTGCAGACGTTCCGTTGGCATTATCTACAAAGAAATCCCCGGCCATCCCGTTGGCTACCGTTTTGGCAGACAGTACCGTTTTGGCATTGGAAGCATTGAAATTCTGGAAATCGGCGGCCTGGCCTGAAGCCGTGGACGGCACCCATCCGTAAATGGCTTTTCCCGTTCCGTTCACATTGGCTTCAATGGCATTTCCGGCATTGGAGGCATTGGCCATAATGGCTTTTCCATGACCGTTGTTAACCACCATCAGGGTATTTCCCTGGCCGGTAGCACTGGAAGAATGGAAAGTTCCGGCTGTTCCTCCGGGACCTGCCGATTCTGCAAAGACGGCACTGGACCCGAAATTGGCAAATACCGTATTGGTCTTCGCCCGGATGGCAGGCGCTACGGTATCCGAATGCGTAGATTCCGCATAAAGCCCCGCCCCGGCCCCGGGAACTCCTGTATCGCCTAAGGAATTGGTAGAGGCTTCCAGTGTATTTTTATCATTGGCCATATTGGTATTTTCAAATCTTCCGGCCCGGCCTTTACTTCCACTGATTCCCACCTGGCCCAATACGCCCGCACCGGTACCTGAAGTATTGCCGGCAACAAATCCCCGGATCCCATATCCGCCGCCGTCATTACGGCCTACGATAGCACCGGCAATGTCACTGGTGTTCCGGCCTACGATGGCTTCCCCTTCCCCATTATTATCTCCGACGATCCCTGCTGAAACCGGACTGCTGGTAGCTCCGTGTACGGCGTATCCCGCTCCTGTAGAGCTGTACACCCCTTTTCCGGTACCGGTTGTACTGGCATATACTACATTTCCGTTGCCGACAGTATTGGCATTGAAAACATTATTGTTGTTGGAAGCATTAAAAATCCCTACATTGGCTGCAATTCCGGACCCGGAAGTGGCATTAAGACCGGTTCCGGAGGTACTGTTGGCGTAGATTCCGTATCCGGCACCTGAAGCATTTCCGTAAACCCCGACTCCTGTAGGTGCTGATCCGTATATTCCCCATCCGCTACCGTCATGGCTTCCCCAGGTACCTATTCCCTGCGATGCGGTTCCTGAATTCACTCCTTTTACCCCCACGGAAAAACCTCCCGGTGCAAGATGGTTCACTACTCCTTTTATAGAGGTTATATTGGAAGTCGTCGTCGTATTGATTCCCTCGATAGAGGCTCCGTCACCGTCATTGGTAATCGAAAAGAGATTGCCTGCATTGGTAAAAGTATTGATGAACGGAATGGCAAAACTTCCGGCAGAAACGGTACCGGCCGATTTGGCAAACAGGGCGTAAGGCACACTCAGCAGCTGGCTCGTTCCGGTAATGCTATAGTTGGTGCCACCTGTAGGATCGGTTTCCGTTTTCATATAATAGCTTCCTGACGGCCAGTTAATGGTATTGAATGCACCGGCAAGTACGGTCCCCGTCCCGATTTCCATAGTAACCAGCCCATTGGCATTGGTAGTTCCGGTAAGCCTCTCGGAAAACACAGCAGTTCCCGAGGGAGACCCCTGTAAGATGCTTATTTTAACCCCGATGTTCTGATTGGCAAGAATCTGACCCGAAGAATTCCTGATAATGGCCTGATAGCTCATTTTTTCAGGTGCCTGTGCAAAGGCGAACTGGGTGCCCAACAGCAACCCTATGGCGATAATCATTTTTTTCATGGCACTTATTTTTTGATGATTTTGAATGTTTTTAGATTTCTGCCTTCCTGATTGATCCTGATGATATACATAGCGGAGGGAAGAGAAGAGAAATTGAGCTCAGATTTGGACTGACTGATTTTACCGGACATGACCTGTTTGCCCTGGGCATCGAAGAGCTGGTAATCTGAACCATCAAAACGATGGCTGTTGAAATCCAGATACAGGTAATCTTTTACGGGGTTCGGATACAGTACGATTCCTGCTCCGTTTTCTTTGGGGACTGAAACCTCGCCGGCGGCAAGGACAGTGGTGATTTCATAGGCCTGCTGTACGCCTTCGGAGATTTCCGTGTTGTTGCCTTTGGCAAAGTAAGCGGCCTGACCGATGCTGTAGGAAACAGAGCCGCCGCCACCCGATGCATTGGCACCCGTGACCAGAAAAGCGGTCTGTGCCTTCAGCAGCACGGCGGGGACAAAAAACAACAGAGAAAAACATGAAATAGATGTTCTTTTCATATACAATGATTTTGCGATTGGTATTATTTGGTGTGCTTAAAAGAGATCTTTTAAGTATATAAATTTACCTATATATTATAAGTATTATACTAAAAATAGATAAACGACGTTATTAATCGACGAATAACAATCTTGAACTAAAATATATTAAAAATTAATGCATTATGATTGAATATTATTCACCCTGTATTTTATTTATCATTGCATACGGACTTTTAAGCTGAACATATTTCCCTTTGGTATTTTTTAAAATTCAGAAAATAACAGGATTACGGAACGAAAAAATCCAGATTGTTTTTGTATGCCCGGCCGATGGGCAACCTGATCTGGCGCACCAGTTCCACTTCATTTGTATTTTTCACACGGATCAGGTGCCTGGGAACAGCAAAGCTCCTGTGAATCCGTACAAAGGATCTGAAATCTTTTTTCTGAAGCATGCTTCCGATAGAATCCAGGATGCAGTATTTCTTTTCCGAAGTGATGACAAGCGTGTAATCTTTTAATGCCTCCAGGTAGACAATGTCACTGATCTTGATCTGACTTATGACTCCGCCTTCTTTGATTCTG
This sequence comes from uncultured Chryseobacterium sp., assembly GCF_913776365.1. Lineage (GTDB taxonomy): Bacteria > Bacteroidota > Bacteroidia > Flavobacteriales > Weeksellaceae > Chryseobacterium. Next base: position 13,471 of record NZ_CAJYMO010000310.1, read on the forward strand.
ATGACATTTTTACCGGTCAGGGCATCAAAATTTTCCGACTTTTCCTTCATTTCTAAGAAATCGGAAACCCGTTGCATTGCAAGACCCAACCGTTCTGCTCTTAAGGGTTTAATAAGAAAATCGGAAGTGTTTGCCTCAAAGGCATCAATGGCATATTCCGGCCTGCTGCTCATAAAAATACAGGCGGGAATATGACGGGTGATTTTCCGGAACTCCATACCGTTCATTCCGGGCAGGTCCATATCCATAATAACAAGGTCGATCTGCGTATCCAGATGCAGAACTGCTTCCTCTGCGGAACCAAAAGAACCGATAACCGTCACCGTACCGTATTGCTTCAGGTGCTGATGCAGAACCAGCCGGTCCAGTTCTTCTGCCTCGATAATCATACATCGTATAGAGTTAATCATGATTACTACAGTTTTTACGTAAACTAAATTTACGGCTAAATTTGCTGAATATATAAGATTATGGTACAGAAAATGCAAAGTCCTGAGGCTTTACATAGCATATCCTGAAACTTTACAGGTATGTGTTGTGATTCTGCGTGGTATGGCCTGGCCTGATCCTGCAAAATTCAGTTTGGTTTTCTTCATGAAAAATGCTATCTTGTAAATCTCACAATTTAGACAGAACCCAATGTTAGAAAAGAAAGAACATCAATACGAGAAAGCTGTTTTGGTAGGTGTTATTACCCAACATCAGGATGAGGAAAAACTGATCGAATATATGGATGAACTGGAGTTTCTTGCTTTTACCGCAGGAGCTACCGTAGACAGAAGATTTACCCAGAAACTTACCCAGCCGGATTCCAAAACATTCATAGGAAGCGGAAAAGCCCAGGAAATAAAAGAATACGTAAAGGAAAACGAAATAGGAACGGTGATTTTCGATGACGAGCTGTCGCCTTCCCAGCTGAAAAATCTGGAGCGCGAAATAGAAGCAAAAATACTGGACCGTACCAACCTGATCCTGGATATCTTTGCCCAAAGGGCCCAGACCTCGTATGCCAGAACCCAGGTGGAACTTGCCCAATACCAATACTTATTACCAAGGCTGACCCGGATGTGGACCCACCTTGAGCGCCAGAAAGGGGGAATCGGGATGAGAGGTCCCGGTGAAACGGAAATTGAAACCGACAGAAGGATCATCCGCGACAGGATTTCCCTCCTGAAAGAAAAACTGAAAACCATTGATAAGCAAATGGCTACCCAGCGGAACAACAGGGGAAAAGTGGTGCGCGCCGCTTTGGTAGGGTATACCAATGTCGGGAAATCAACCCTGATGAATTCCCTGTCCAAATCTGAAGTATTTGCCGAAAACAAGCTTTTTGCCACCCTCGATACCACAGTACGCAAAGTAGTGATCGGAAACCTGCCTTTCCTGCTCACGGATACGGTTGGATTCATCCGTAAGCTGCCGACCCAGCTGGTAGAATCTTTTAAATCCACCCTGGACGAGGTAAGGGAAGCTGACCTGCTGATTCACGTAGTGGATATCTCCCACGAAAGCTTTGAGGACCATATTGATTCCGTAAACCAGATCCTTATGGAAATCAATGCCCACCAGAAGCCGATGATTATGGTATTCAACAAGATCGACGACTTCAGCTATGATAAAAAAGACGAGGACGACCTTACCCCGGCCACCCGTAAAAATATTTCACTGGAAGAATGGAAGAATACCTGGATGGCTAAATCCAAATATCCTACGGTTTTCATTTCAGCATTAACCAAAGAAAACTTCCCGGAGATGAAGAAAATGATCTATGAAGAAGTCATGAAAATCCATATCTCAAGATTTCCGTACAATGATTTCCTTTTCGAGTATTTTGATAATGACGAACGGGATGAAGAGCATGAAGAACACCACAAAAACGAATGATGAAATACTTCCTGTTCCTGCTCATTGTGCTGTTTCCGGTTTCCGTTTTTGCCCAGAAACCCAAAATTGATTTTAAAGCCGTTGAAAAAAGTCTTACCAGTGAAAAATCGCCTTATCACTATGACAAGCTGATTTTCAAATACAAAGCCTATCCGAAATCACTGGACAGTATGGAGTCGCAATACCTGTACTACGGACGGAATTTCAGGAAAGACATCATCTCTACCACAGATGATGATTTCAAAATGCTGGCAGCCGATTTTAAAAACGGAAATTTTGACGAATGCATAAGACTCGGAAAGATCCTGTATGATAAGGATCCCACAAATCTGGATATTCTCCTCATTCTGCTGAAAGCTTATGATTCCAAAAAGGATGGCAACAATTTCATGCACCACCTCAGCCAGTTCAGGGCGCTTACCGATGCCATAAGAGGTTCCGGCGACGGAAAGTCGGAAGAAACCCCGTTAATGGTGAACACGGTGGGAGACGAATACATCCTGCTGAATATCATGAATCTGGGACAGGAATACAACAGGACTTCAGCCGCTTCCAAAGACGGCATGCTGGATCTGTGGCAAAAAGAAAACAACAAAGTTTATATCAAGGTACTTTATATCGAATAAAACAAAATTTAATTAAAAAAACAGCTTAGTGGAGTTATATTATTCATTTTCAGCTTTAATCGTATTAGCCTCTATTTTTTCATACCTTAACTACAGATTCCTGAAACTGCCCAGCACGATCGGGATTATGGTAATCGCCATTGTGGTTTCCATTTTCCTTGTCCTTTTCGGGGAAACCGTTCTGCCGAGAACCTTCGGGCATCTTCATAACCTGATGAGCAGCATCGATTTCACGGAAGTGCTGATGGGTGCCATGCTTAATTTCCTGCTTTTTGCAGGAGGAATCCACGTCAACATCGATGATCTTAAAGAACAGCTCAGGCCGGTCATTATATTCTCTACGATAGGAGTGGTTATTTCCACCTTTCTGGTAGGGTTCGGTATGTTCTATCTGCTGCCGTTCCTCGGGATACAGCTGCCGTTTATTTACTGCCTGCTTTTCGGAGCCCTGATCTCGCCTACCGATCCGGTAGCGGTTCTCAGTATCCTGAAACAGGCCAATGTCTCCAAATCGCTGGAGACGAAAGTTGCCGGGGAATCCTTATTCAATGACGGTATGGCCGTTGTGGTTTTTACCGTTGTGCTTCAGCTGGCTATCGGTAATGAAGTGGATCTGGGTGTAGAAAGCATCGGACTTCTGCTGCTGAAGGAAGCCGGCGGAGGCTTATTGCTGGGTGTGATCCTGGGTTGGGTTACTTCCAGGCTGATGCGCGAAGTGGATGATTATATTATTTCTGTACTGGTTACCCTCTCTGTGGTAATGGGAGGTTATCTAGTTGCTCGGCAGATGCATATTTCCGGACCGCTGACCATGGTGGCAGCCGGCCTCTTTATGGGGAATTTCAATGTGAAATTTAAAATGAAATCCATTACGCAGGATTACCTGATCAAATTCTGGGAACTGATTGATGAGATCCTGAATGCCGTCCTTTTCCTTTTCATCGGATTTGAGCTTCTGATGATCCGGGACCTTGAGCACTTTATGATTCCCGGGATTATTGCCATTGCCGTGGTTTTATTTGCCCGGTTTATTTCCATCTGGGGACCTACCAAATTCATGAGGACCACATTCAGTCCCCAGACCGTCAAAGTACTCGTTTGGGGCGGAATCCGTGGCGGGGTTTCCATTGCGCTTGCACTCTCCATACCTAAGAACGATCACAGTACTGCTGTATTAAGCATTACCTATTGTGTAGTGGTATTCTCTATTATTGTTCAGGGGCTTACCATTGCCAAGGTTGCCAATCCCAATAAGATAGCCAGGGAAGAGGAAGCCCTGGAAACCGTTTCTGATGAAAAGCACTGATCCGGAAAAGGAAATCCGGGAAGCGCTGGCCCTGTTGGCACTGCCTGAAAAAGCAGTTTCTTTCCGGAAATTTTTCAAAACCGGAAAAGGGGAATATGGCGAAGGCGATCTCTTTCTGGGCGTAAGCGTGCCCGATCAGCGGCTGGTGGCAAAAGAATATTATCAAAAGATCTCCCTTGCGGAATTGGGCAGCCTTCTTGCTTCACCTTACCATGAACACCGGCTGACCGCCCTCCTGATCCTGGTACTGAAGTTTGAAAAAACAAAGGATCAGCAGCTGCAGGCTGATATCATAGACTTTTACCTCAGTCATCTTTCCGCCATCAACAACTGGGACCTTGCGGATACCAGCTGCTATAAGATCCTGGGCCGGTATGCTTTTGAAAACCGGAGAGATGATGTATTAAGGAACCTCTCCGGTTCGGAGACCATGTGGCACAGGAGGATAGCCGTCGTCGGGACTTTGTACCATATCCGAAAGAACTCTTTCGGGCTTACCCGGGAACTGGTGACCCAGAACCTCAGCCACCCGCATGACCTGATACAAAAGGCAAACGGCTGGATGCTGCGGGAAATGGGACAAAAGAACAAAGAAGAATTGATCCTGTATCTCGACCGTCATTATAAGGAGATACCCAGGACCTGCCTGCGGTATGCCATTGAAAAACTGGATGAACCGTTGCGGCAGGATTATCTGAAAAACAGAATCTGATGGACTCCATTTTCTTAAAAACATTTATCCACTATTTCCTGCATTTTATCTTTCCGGTTTTTATTGCATGGATTTTTTACCGCAATCAGTGGAAAAAAGCCTACTTCATTATGCTGGCGACCATGCTGGTGGACCTGGACCATCTTTTTGCCGATCCTATCTTCGATCCTGACCGGGGCAGTGTCGGGTTTCACTTTCTTCATTCCTATTACGCCATTGCGGTGTATTTTTTGATGCTTTTTTTTAAAGGAAATATCCGGATCATCGGTACCGGACTGTTACTCCATATGCTGACGGATTTTCAGGATTTCCATCTCTGGAATCTGCTGAATCATCATGAATATGGCCTTGATTATTTCAGGCATCACAGATTTTTTGTATTTTACAGACACTTATGAATTTGAAAGAACTTTTACATTACACCTATGTTTTCCCTATCCTGGCAGTCGGCTATTACTTCTCGGGGCTGATGGGTACCGGAGTGTTTTTTGATATCCTGGCGGGCATCCTTCTCACCGGAAGTGTGATCTCTGCGGTTCACCATGCGGAAGTGGTAGCCCATAAAGTGGGGGAACCCTTCGGCACTATCATTCTGGCCCTCTGCATCACGATTCTGGAAGTAGCATTGATTATTTCCCTGATGGTGGCCGGCGGAGAACAGGCCATTACCCTGGCAAGAGATACCGTTTTTGCTGCCGTCATGCTGATTCTCAATGGTATCCTGGGCATCTGCATCCTTGTAGGCGGCGTAAAGTATTATGAACAGTTTTTCGCAAGGACTTCTGCCACGACCTACCTGGTAAGCATTGTTTCCATCCTCATTCTAACCCTCGTCCTTCCGAATTTTACATCCAGCGTTAACGGACCTTTCTACAATCAGGCTCAACTGATCTTCGTCTCAATTGCCTGCCTGGTCATTTACGGGATCTTCCTGATGGTCCAGACCATCCGGCACAGGAATTACTTTATCGTTCCGGAGGAACATTCCGAAGAAATGTATATCCCTTCCGTCAGGAAGACCACCATAAGTTTTATCTTCCTGGTGATCTGTCTGGCTGTTGTAGTAGTAATGGCAAAAGGCCTGTCTTCAACCATTGAAGGGATGGTACAGAGCCTGGGTGCCCCTAAATCGCTGGTAGGCGTTATCATTGCAGCGGTGGTTCTGCTTCCTGAAGGGCTGGCTGCCATCCGTGCTGCAAAGAGCAACCAGATCCAGTCGAGCCTCAATCTGGCACTGGGTTCCGCTCTGGCCAGTATCGGCCTTACCATTCCGGCAGTATCGCTGGTCTGTATCATGTATGACATTCCGCTGGTACTCGGGCTGGACAAAAAAGATGTGATCCTTCTGTCGCTGTCAGTCTTTATTGTCATGCTTTCCCTGAGCCGGGGCAAAACAAACATCCTTTACGGAACTGTATTGCTGGTGAACCTGGCGGCTTATATTTTTACGGTAATTGTGCCTTAAAAAAATAAGATGATCTCACTCAGAAGAAGAAAAATCGCAACAATCATGTGGTTCAGTTGCAATACAATAACTTAATGTGAACCCGAATGTATTTTAACTTCTATTCACATTATTATTTAATTTAAAAATAAAATTAATACTATTCAAGCACGATTTAAACGGAATGACAAACGATTTTGTTTGATCACAGTTGATTGTGATCCTACTTTGATAAAAGAAACTTTCCGGGATCCGGTTTCCTATTCCAGTCTTGTCATCAAGTCACTATTTCGGGTTTATGTTATTTTACAGGAATTTACGTTACCCACCCCGGTAACTGAAAGATGTTCCTGATTTACAAACAGCATTACAGCCTACGTGCCAGTTCCATCTTGAAAGCCATCAGTTTAGCAATATTTTCCGATTTGTTAATGGCCATGTTTGCAGTATAACCGGTAAAGCTCTCTTCAACAGTGGCTTTCCACAGCTCCAGCCAGCGGTCAAAGTGCGGCTGCTCCATGGCATGGACTTCATTGACAGGAAAATGGGCGCCCATCGGGTTGCCTTTGTAGGTCATCTGCCCGAAGAGAATGGATTCCCAGAAAGCATACATTTTAGGAAGGTGCTTTTCCAGTTCTATCCTGGCAACTTCGGTAAAGAAGAAGCCAATCTTCTCATCTTTTATCACTCTATTGTAAAAAGAATTGACCAGATTTTCTATATCTTCCCGGGTTTCAAGCTTTTTCATACTTCAAAGGTAATACAAAACCAATTGAGAAATTCAATCGGAAGATTGATAAATTTCATGAAAACAATATTTTATCTTTGTATCCGGATAACGTCATCCTGTAAAACCGGAACGTGACTTTTATCCCGAAAGAAAGGTACTTCATCAGAAAAGAATTATGGCAACAGGATTCAGGCAGGATATCCGCCAGAAAAATACGGAAAACAGCGGCTTCGGAGACAATGCTTCGGGACGTTTCATTAATAAGGACGGTCTTCCGAATGTAAACAGGAAAGGGGTAACGGCCCTGAACCGTTTCAGCTGGTACCATACGATGCTGGAGCTGCCTACTTTTATTTTCCTCTCCTATCTCGTTATTGCCTATATTGCGGTAAACCTTTTTTTTGCGCTGATCTATTACCTGATCGGCGTAGAGCATCTCACCGGGATCGATAAAAGTACGCCGGGGAATGAGTTTATCGATGTCTTTTTCTTCAGCTCCCAGACGTTTACCACGGTAGGATACGGCCGGATTGCACCGGTAGGCTTTATGGCCAGCCTGGTAGCCACCTTTGAAGCTTTCCTGGGATTGCTTACCTTTGCCATTGCAACAGGGCTCTTCTACGGAAGGTTTTCAAGACCAAGGGCATTCCTGAAGTTTTCGGATATTGTGGTAATTGCCCCTTTCAGGAATCAGGCAGCACTGATGTTCCGGCTGGCGCCCTATAAAAACAATGCTTTATCAGATGCCGAGGTTATTGTATCGGCAGCTATAGAAACCATGGAAAGCGGAATTCCGAAGACCCGGTTTTACACCCTGAAAACGCAGCTGAATAAAATTAACACCCTGGCACTGAACTGGACTGTTGTACACGCCATCGACGAAGAATCCCCTTTTTACGGATTTACCGCTGAAGATTTCCGCAATACGGATATTGAAATCATTGCCCATGTACGTGCCTTTGACGAAGTATTTTCCAATACGGTGGTCCAGCGGACATCATATGTCTCCGGCGAAATCGTGTACGGGGCAAAATTTGTCCCGATGTATTTTCCGGATGAAAGCCGGCTTTCCACAGTGCTGGACCTCAGCAGAATCAGTCATTACCAACAAGCAGAGCTTCCAAAAGCGGGAGCAATCCCATTATGAATACAGAATTTTACAGGAAACAGGCTTTACAGAAGCAGAAAGAGCACAAAAAATTCCTGGATACCCTGAAAAAGAAACCACCTAAAAACCTGGACTACACTGTTCAGGAAACCCATGATGAAGTTTTCGAAACCATCGATTGCCTGCAGTGTGCCAACTGCTGTAAAACCACAGGCCCGCTTTATACCGAGAAAGATATTGAAAGAATTGCCAAGCATCTCCGGATGAAACCGGCAGATTTTGAGGCTAAATTCCTGAGGGTGGACGAAGATCATGATAAAGTCCTCCAGCACCTTCCGTGCTTCTTCCTGAATGAAGACAATACCTGCTCCATTTATGAGGTACGCCCTAAAGCCTGCCGGGAGTATCCTCACACCGACCGTAAGAAAATTTTCCAGATCAACAACCTGATGATCAAAAATACGGTGATCTGTCCTGCAGCTTACGAATTCGTGGAACGGATGATGAAGAACATCACCAAATAGTAATGCCGTGAAAAAAGGCTTTCCGGATTTCATAACAGTCTCCTTAAGATCATGCCGGCAGCACGTCAAATCCCCATCAATAAAAGGTAATTCAGGTAAACCTTTATAAACCAACCATTTTTATGACCCCTGGCCTATAATACAAAATATCTTAAATAATCACAAATCAAGTTAAAAGATTTTGATTGTCAACACTTTGTATGATAGTTGCATTTAACATAATACCAAACCAAATATTAGTATTATGAAAAACTTAATTGTAGCGGCATTTTTTATCTCAGGAGGTATGATGACTGCAAATGCACAAACGACAAGAACCGATACTTCCACTTCAGGAACCATGAATAACGGAACGAACGGAACGCTGAATAACGGAACCAACGGTACATTGAATAACGGAACAAACGGAACCCTCAACACTAACGGAACCAACGGGACTCTAAACAATGGGACCAACGGAACCCTGAATACCGGCACCAACGGGACAAGAAATAATGACGGAATGAATTCCCCCAGCGGAACAAAAGACTGGGACCGTGCGAAAAGCGACACTTCCAGCTGGAAAAACAAAGACGGAATGAAGACCGACCGGAAAATGAAGAAGAAAAACAGATAGAATATAAATGATTCCTGATCCTGAGCACCGTCTCAGGATTTTTTATGCCCTATAAAAAGCGCCGGATCAAATGTTCCGGCGCTTTTCTCTTTCACTTTTTACTTTTTTCCCATTTGTAATCCCGGGACAGGGTATACGAAAAAAGGCCGGGAGCACGTCCCAACCTTTCTGATTTTTTATTTATACGACTCCCTGAGCCAGCATTGCTTCTGCAACTTTCACGAATCCGGCGATGTTGGCGCCTTTTACGTAGTTCACATAGCCATCTTCTTCTTTTCCATAGTCCCGGCATGCCTTGTGGATCCCGATCATGATCTCTTTCAGTCTGGCATCCACTTCTTCGGAAGTCCAGTTCAGACGGATGGAGTTCTGCGTCATTTCAAGCCCTGAAGTGGCAACTCCTCCTGCGTTGGAAGCTTTCCCCGGCGAGAACAGCACTTTATTATCAAGGAAATAGTTGATGGCATCTAAGGTAGATGGCATATTGGCAGCTTCGGTTACACATACGCATCCGTTTCCAACCAGGATTCTGGCATCTTCCAGATCCAGCTCGTTCTGGGTAGCCGAAGGGATGGCCACATCGCATTTTACTTCCCAAGGACGTTTTCCTGCATGGAATTCTGCAGAAGGATATTGTTTAACGTAATCTTCCGCCCTGTTGTTTCCTGAGGATCTCAGTTCCAGCAGGTAATCGATTTTCTCACCGTCGATACCGTCTTTATCATAGATATATCCGTCCGGACCGGAGATGGTGACTACTTTTGCCCCCAGTTCGGTTGCTTTTTTAATAACTCCCCAGGCTACATTCCCGAAACCGGAAACGGTAACCACTTTATCTTTGAAGGTCTGGCCGATGGTTTTCAGCATCTGCTCGGCAAAATACACCACTCCGTATCCTGTAGCTTCAGGACGGATCAGTGAGCCTCCGTAGGCAAGGCCTTTCCCGGTAAGAACCCCTGTAAATTCATTTCTGATTTTTTTATACTGCCCGAACAGATACCCGATTTCTCTGGCACCTACCCCGATATCCCCTGCCGGTACATCGGTTTCAGGACCGATATGCTTGCAGAGCTCCGTCATGAAAGCCTGGCAGAAACGCATCACTTCCATATCAGATTTTCCCTGAGGATCGAAATCCGAGCCTCCTTTACCGCCACCCATAGGAAGCGTAGTGAGGGAATTCTTGAATACCTGCTCAAAAGCAAGGAACTTCAGTACGGAAAGGTTTACCGTAGGATGGAAACGGATTCCGCCTTTATAAGGGCCAATGGCAGAGTTCATCTGGATTCTGAACCCTCTGTTTACCTGGATTTCCCCTTTGTCATCAACCCATGGAACTCTGAAGATGATAATTCTTTCCGCTTCCGCCATTCTTTCAAGAAGCTTCATTCCCGTATATTCCTTCTTTGTCATGATAAATGGAATCACAGTAACTGCAACTTCTTTTACGGCTTGTAAAAACTCAGGCTCATTAGGGTTTTTAGCCTCTATTTTTGCTATAAATTCTTGAATTTTCTGGTCAACATTATATTGTTCCATATAGTAAGGTTGAATATTATTGCCAACAAATTTAATTTTTTTTTCAAGATTCACAATACCCTAATGAATGATTGTTGAAAATTTAATAATATAAAATGTTAATATTATTAAATTGATAATTTAGATATGAATATTGTTAAAAATGAAAAGTTAGTCTCGAAATAATGCAGTATTAAGAAATCATTAAATCTCATATTGCCATGAATTGCCTCCCTGAAAACGATTTTACCCTTCCTAAAAGCTCAAGTTCCAGGATAACGGGCAGAATTTTATGGGAAGAGAGGTTGGTTTTCTCAATCAGATCGTCCAGTGAAATCTTTGGGTGGCGCGAAATGGCATCCCAAATGAGCTGTTGGTTTTCAGTAAGTTGCAAAGCTACTTCGCTTCTAGGAAACAGTTCCCCGGTTTCCGCTCCCGGCTTGTGAAAACCCAGCTGGCTGATCAGGTCTTTGATTGTGGAAATGGCCATTGCCTTGTTCTGGTAAATCAGCTGGTTGCACCCCTGGCTCTGCCGGTCTGTAATTTTTCCCGGTAAGGCATATACTTCCCGGTTGTACTGGTTGGCAAATGTTACGGTGCTTACGGAACCGCCTCCAAAAGCTGTTTCCACAACGATGGTTGAAGGGGAAAGGCCGGCAACGACCCGGTTTCTCTGAATGAAATTTTCACGGTCCGGTTTTCTGGATGAATTGAATTCCGTGAAGAGGCATCCTCCTTCTTCCAGTATTTTTTCAGAAAGCTTACGGTTTTTAGACGGATAGAGGGTATGAAATCCGTGGGCCAGCACAGCAATGGTGGGAATCCCGTACCTGAGCGACTGTTCGTGGACTTCTTTATCAATGCCCAGCGCCAGTCCGCTGACGGAAGTAAAAGGGCACGACTGTACTTCTTCAAAAAAGTCGTGGATAAAACCGGATCCGTATTCCGTCATGTTGCGGGTTCCTACGATGCTTACTTTCTGGCCATCTGTATCAAAAGACCCTTTGCGGTACAATACTGACGGCGCATCTTCGCATTCATTCAGCATCCGGGGAAGTTCATTGAGGTGCCTGAGGTGGATATGGATGTTTTGGGATTCACAGAATTTCAGTTCTTTTTCGGCAAATTTCAGGTGTTCCGGGTTTCCGATATCGGAAATCATCTTACGGCCGAAACCGTCAAGCTTACGGTATTCCTTTCCTGCCCTCCGCCATGCCTCCTCAGCACTGCCGAAGATACGGACCAGCTTGTAGAAATTAATATCGCCGATCAGGCTGCATTCGCGTAACGCGATGGAATAGAGATGTTCCTGAGAATACATTTGTGTTGTTTTCAGCAAATGTAAAAAATTTATCCGGTTCCGTAAATGGGGTCGCTGAAAATTATTTGCAGGGCATAAGATACTGCTGAATGCCTGGCAATTGAACTTATAATATTACTATTTAACATGAACTCGTGGAAAAGACAGCTCTCATAAGCCGAAAATTACTTCAGGTTAAATATATAGGAAAGAATGTCAAACCGCTTTGCCCTGAAGGGGCGAAAACTTTTAATAGAAAGGAAGGGAAAGCAGTACTGAAGGCTTATTCGAACAGGAATCTGTCTTTAATGATTACGCCCTTGCAGGGCTTGAGCCTACCTGTAAATCATTTAACCCCGGGCCTCGCCCGAGGCTATTGTTATCGCCCTTTCAGGGCTGAATGAGTTCTGCTTCGGATTTAAATTATTGAAAATAAGTTAAACACTATCGAATTCACGTTAAACTATTGAAAGTGAATTAAATGCCATTAAATCCATATTATTTAGGATGTGTAACGAACAATTATATTTGACTTGAGTTTGGCGCAAATAGACTATTCAAATATCAATAGAAATGGGCTTTAGCCCATTTACCATATGCCGTGTGATGATCGGCTTTAGCCGAAACATACAATAAACGTAAGCAAAATTCAATTTGGAATTACAATTTTGATATCAGTCTGAAGCCTAACACGATTGACCAAACACAACAATTTGAATTTCAATCAATTACTTTTGTTTTTATTTCAAAACCATACTGCTTAGCAATAGAAATTTATTTAAAATCCTGATTTATTAAATTGCATTTTTTAATCTCTTATTTAATAAACAACTGAAAATAAATTCAATACAGCCGAATTTACGTTAATTTAGGATAAGGTATCCTCACCATGCATCATATCTAGATCTGAAAAGAAACCTATAAGTATCCTAAAATTCAATAAGAAATAAAGAATTTTACAGCCAATAATAAAATTAGTTTCAGTTCCATAAATGACAATATGTTGTATAGTCTGTGAATTAAAAACAAATTATATATCAATAAACCTAAAAACAACAATCATGAAAAAGAAGAAAACAAACTTTGAATCCCGGTTCTGGTCCGGAAGTAAGAAATATTCGGTGCCGGGGCTGCTGGAAACTTTTTTCCAGTTCAATGACCTGGCTATCGTGAAAGAAGTCCTCGGCAGTATGATGCACTGTTCAACCAGAAGAAAAGCCCGGATCCGTACATATCCTGCTGAAATTTTTCACCTGCAGCAGTCACTCCGGTCACTGCTCCTCGCCGGCCGCCTCATTGCAGCCAAAGCCGGAAAATGGACGGTACCGGTTTCTGCAGAAGCCGTTTCTTCAATGCAGCTGTCTTCACTTTCGGAAGAAGAATATCAGGATCCGTTACGGGTATTCCGGAAAGCCTTTAAAACCTGCAGCTTTGAGGAATTCGATGAGTTCCTTGCCTCAACCGTCTATTTCTCGCTGGGCAATATCAGCAACGACCGGGAAAAACGCAGGGTCAGTCCGTACATTCATCTTATAAAAATGCTGGACGCCGCCTATCTTATCACAGAAAGGAAAATGCAGAAACAGAAGTAATGCTGATCCGGAATGGCCAGTAAAAGCCTGATGAATTCAGCCAAACCATGGATGACGATGGGAAATAAGGTATTTTATTTTCCCCTCAGCCTGTCCAGGTGGTCCCAGATGTCGTCTTTTTTCTTGTAGGGAAGCTCAAGGAAATCATCCGGATGGTTTTCCTTGTACTGCTGCCAGAGTTTGTCATCTTTCTCGCTGTAATAATTCGGGAATTCCCAGATGTACCGCTTTTTCTTTTCACCGGCTTTGCGGAACATGAAAGCGAGGCTGACGCCCACTACGGCACCGGCAAGGTGGGCCTGCCAGGAAATCTTGCTGGGCTCCTGAAGGTTGGAGAACAGCTCCTCCGGCAGCATGCCCCAGACAAGGCTTCCATAATACAGGATCACCAGCAGGGAAATGGTGAGTAAGGTCATATTCCATCTGAAAATCCCGCTGAAAACCAGGAAAAAGGCCAGCACATACACCACTCCGCTTGCCCCGATGGTGCAGGTATAGAGGTAATTCCCGGTCATGATGTCAATCGGCGGAAGCATCCAGACCAGCAGGCCTGTGGCCAGCCAGCCGATGACAAAAACTTTTCCGGCCACCTGAGGATAGAACTGGTAGAGCAGAAACATCAGGACGGCGATAGGAATGGAATTCCCTACGATATGGTCCATATTTCCGTGGAGAAGCGGAGAAGTAACAATCCCGATCAGGCCTTCCGGCAACAACGGAATGATCGCTCCGAAGCAGCTCTGGAAAAAGCCGAGGCTCTGTAAAAAAAATCCCATCCACATCGCTGCCAGCATCAGCAACGGATAGAGAACCGCTTTCCGGGAAATAATCTTGTTTTTTAGCATGTAAAATGTATGTCAAATGAAAAGCCAATACGGAATTCCGGAAAAATTGGCGACGGATTTTACCGGAAGCAAAAGATTTCAGCCAAAAAGTACGGTTTTCAACGATTTTCGTTTCTGTATTGTGCGCAGGTTTACGGTAAGGCATATGACCGGAAAACCACCGGATAGCAATCTTTTAACAGCTTAATTTTGTGGGATCAGGATTATATTTAATACTTTTGTGAAGAACTTTGTAAATGAATCTTGAATAATGAAGAAGTTTTTTACCCTTCTGGGCATCTCCCTGGGAGTTGCCGCAAGTGCACAGGAAGAAATTAAAAAAGACTCTGTGGTAACCGATACGGTAAGACATTGGTCGGTGCTGGGAAAACAGTCATTAATGGTTAACCAGGCGGCCTTTTCAAACTGGGTCGGCGGTGGATCCAATAACATCGGCTGGCTGCTGGGAGCAGATTACAACATCCGGTACGAAAAGGGCAACGACCTTTGGGAAAACCTCATCCTCCTGAATTACGGACAGAATGACACCCAGGGGCTTGGGGTGCGGAAAACCCAGGATGTCATTAATGTATCCACCAACTACGGCCGGAAGTTCTCCAAGAGCTGGTATCTTTCCGCCGGTGCAGGCTTTCTTTCGCAGTTTACCGCAGGATATGAGGACGGGAATAATCCTGAAGCCAAGAAAATCTCCAACTTTATGGCGCCCGCTTACGTCAATCTCGGTCTGGGAATCACCTACCGCCCGAACGACAACATCAATGTTACGCTCCGCCCTACCAACGCCAGGTTTACCTTCGTACTGGATCCGGATCTTCAGATGGCCGGAACCTATGGTCTCAAGGCTGACGGAGACACTACCCTTCTGCAGTTCGGTTTCCTGGGAACAGCCCTCTATAAAATAAAGATCATGGAGAACATCAACATGACCAATACGGCTTCCGTCTTCTCCAATTACCTGGACCATCCGGAAAGGCTGGTACTGGCTTACGGCATGATCCTGAACCTGAAAGTGAATAAATTTATCTCTTCCAATATTACCCTGGATGTGCTGTACGACCATAACCAGATCCAGAAAACCCAGCTGAAGCAGACGCTGGGCGTAGGATTTGCCTACACGCTGGACAACGGCGTAAAACATTCTGACCGGAAAGACAGCCAGTGGTGGTATAAAAAATAATCCCATCAGACAATTGATATACTTGCCCCTTTTCAGGGGCCGCTTTTTTACGGTATGATTTTCCCGGCTTTGCTACATTCCGGTACATCCCGTTTTTTCGGCATCCCAGGTAAGAATATTGAAAAAAACCTTTCAAAACCACGGTTTTCAGGGAAATTATATTTATTTTTAAGTTTATTATAAACCGGGCAGCGTATGCAGGGAACAGTAAGTCCCTTTTTGTAAAGCTTACTGAAATCTGCATACGCTGTCTGATAAATATGACATCCTTTATGAATATTCCTGTAAAACCCGAAATTTCCTGGGCCGATTTTGAAAAGATAGACATCCGTTGCGGAACCGTTATTTCCGTACAGGATTTTGAAAAGGCCAGAAACCCGTCTTATCAATTGGAAATTGACTTCGGTGAATTGGGCATCAGAAAATCATCGGCCCAGATTACCTCCCTGTATGCAAAGGAGGACCTTATAGGCAAGCAGATCCTTGCGGTGGTAAATTTCCCTAAAAAACAGATCGCCAACTTTTATAGCGAGTGCCTGGTGCTGGGAATTTACGGGGAAGATAAAAAAGACGTTACCCTTCTCACGGCTTCCCTTCCTGTAAAGGACGGGCTGCAGGTAGGATAAAGACAAAACAGATAAAAACACATGATACAGAAGATTCCATTAGAAAAGATCTTGTTCCTTGATATTGAAACCGTTCCGGGCTTCGGATCCTGGGAAGAGGTTTCAGAAACCGGGCGGATGCTGTGGGACAAGAAGACAAGGTTCCAGCGGAAAGAAGAAATTTCGGCAGCGGAATTTTATGGCGAAAGAGCCGGCATTATGGCGGAATTCGGCAAAATCATCTGCATCACCATCGGGATGGCTGATAAAAATGACACCCTGAAAATCAAGAGTTTTGCTGATGACGATGAAAAGAAAATGCTCCGCGAATTCGGCGAGATTTTCAACAGCCCGAGATTGCGTGACGTGATCCTCTGTGCCCATAACGGAAAAGAATTCGATTTTCCCTGGATCGCCAGAAGATTCTTGATCAACGGGATGATGCCACCTACTCCCTTCCAGACCTTCGGGAAAAAACCCTGGGAAATCCCGCATCTCGATACCATGGAGCTCTGGAAATTCGGGGATTACAAAAGCTTTGTTTCACTGGAACTGCTGGCCCATCTCTTCGGGGTACCGACCCCGAAAGACGATATTGACGGATCAATGGTTTCATCAATTTACTACATAGAGAAAGACTTGCAGCGGATAGTAGACTATTGTGAAAAAGATGTGTTAACTTTGGCAAATATTTTCCGGCGTATGCGCCAGGAAGATTTGTTGAAAAGGTATACCAATTTAGATTAAAAAATGAAATTTACAGACGATCAGATTGCTGACATTGGTGAAGAGATCATCAACGTCTTAAAAACCGTATATGACCCTGAAATTCCCGTAGATATCTACGAACTCGGGTTGGTGTACGATGTTCAGATTTCCGATGATGCGGATGTTAAAATCATAATGACATTAACGACTCCCAACTGCCCGGTAGCGGAAACACTGCCGCAGGAAGTGAAAGACAAAGTAGCCGAAGTGGAAAACGTAAAAAGCGTAGACCTGGAACTCACCTTTGAGCCGAGCTGGCACAAAGACATGATGAGCGAAGAAGCCAAGTTTGAACTGGGGATGCTTTAATCCGTACTACAGATACAAAAGGCTGCCGGAGAACCGGCAGCCTTTATTGTTTATAATTCTTTTGCTATTTCTTTTCCTTGCCTCCTGCTCCATTCGCTCCATGAACCAATGTATAAATCCGGAACGGGAAAGCCGGCATACACCAAAGCTAAAACAGTATGGCAGGCAGTAACGCCGGAACCACAGCGAACAATCAGATGTTCGGGCATTTCCTTCAGGAATTCCATATACTTTTCCCGCAGTTTTTCAGGAGAAAGAAAGTTTCCGCTTTTATCAAGATTTTCGGAAAAAGGGATATTGATGGCTCCTGGAATATGCCCTGCCACAAGATCGATAGGTTCGGATTTGCCGTTATAACGGTAAGCATCTCTAACATCAATGACGGTTAAAGAATGATTTATCAATTCATTTTCAACATCTTCCAAATTTGAAATTGGGAAAAGCCAGTTTTCTTTCTTAATGACTTCCGCTTTTTCAAAAGATTCTTCACCATCAGAAAACTCCAGGCCCTGTTTTTCTGCATTCTGAATTCCGCCATTCAGCACCTGAACTTTTTCAAAACCAAAGGATCTCAGCATCCACCAGGCTCTTGCTGCCGCATTTGAGCCGTTTTTATCATCGTAAACAACAATATGATTCTGTTCCGAAATTCCAAGCCGGGAAAGTATCTCCGCAAATTTCCCGATTTCCGGGAGCGGATGCCTTCCTCCGAAAGCAGCATCATTACCGGTTTCTGCAAGGTCTTTATCCGGATCTATAAACCTGGCTCCTTTAAGGTGTTTATTAAGATACTTCTGATGATTGTCCTTTCCTGCTCTCGCATCAAGAATGATGAGGTTTTGTGTGGGAAGCCGTTTCAATCCGGTTGGCGAAATAATGGGTTGCATAACCTTTATTTTATAAAGTAAAAGCCACAGAAATTTCTGCGGCCTGACAATTTTTTACTGATAAATGAAAATCATGGTCTGTACCAGATCCGGATGCAGGCTTTTCGAAACCGGGCAATTATGGACGGTACGCTCTATAAAAGCTTTTTCCTCATCAGAATAGGACCCCGGAAAAACAAAATTGCATACAATTTCCCCGATTCTCCTTGGCTCGCCTTTCATAATTTTCTGAAGATTACAATAAGCGCCGTCAATATTGATGTTCTTTTCTTTGCCCAAAATCGCAACGGTAGTAAGGGCACACTCTGCTAAAGAAGTGGCACAGAGATCCGTAGGAGAAAACTTCTCCCCTTTTCCGTGATTATCCGTAGGGGCATCGCTTTCGATAAGCGTTCCGGACTGCAAGTGCTCTGCCGAACATCGTAAATCTCCAATATAGGTAATTTTAGAAGTCATTTTATTTAATTTTTATTAAAGCTAAGAAAATTTTTGCTTAAAAATGAAAAATATCCTTTGCTTTATTATAAGAGCTTTCGAAATTCAGGAGATTCAGTTTATGCGGTGCTTTCTCCACACTCATGAAATTGATCACCTGCTCGGTCGGCATATTTCCTACCAGATCGTCTTTGGCCATCGGACAGCCGCCAATGCCTTTGATCGCGCTGTCGAACCGGGTACAGCCCTGATCATAAGCAGCCTTCAGTTTTGAATAAGAATCTTCATACCGATTATGGAAATGGGCGCCGAAATTGATCCCGGCATATTTTGAAGGAATTTTTTCAAACAGCATCGAGATGGTTTCCGGCGTGGCCACCCCCGTTGTATCAGAGAGCAGAATGTTTTCAACTCCTATTTCGGAAAACCGCTGGGCCCAGAAATCTACATCTTCCCATTTCCACATTTCGCCGTACGGGTTTCCGAAGGCCATGGAAAAATAAATATTCAGCTGCCTGTTTTCTTTTGCTACCAGTTCCAGCATCCTGATAATCTCACCGAAAGCCTCTTCCTGGCTTTTATTGGTATTCCGGTGCTGAAACGTTTCGGAAATGGAAAACGGGAACCCGATAATATCTACCGACGGGTGCTTCAACGCCTTCTCAGCGCCCCTGTAATTGGCCACAATAGCGGAAACCTTTGTATGGGAACGCGACTTGTCTATGTTTTCAGCCACTTCGGCAGAATCGGCCATCTGGGGAATTGCTCTGGGCGAAACGAAGCTCAGGCAGTCCAGCACATCAAACCCTACATCCATCAGGGAATTGATGTAATCTATTTTTTGATCCGTGGGAATAAATTCTCCCCACCCCTGCATTGCATCACGCGGACATTCAGTAAGAAACATGTTTTACTTTTAGATTTTCTCAAATATAATAAAACTAATCCACTTCAATGACGGCCGGCAAAAACCGCACATCTGTTTGATTTACAAAATTTTACTTATGACCCTATTCTGTTCCTAGAGATCTCAGGCGTCTGATAAACGATTCTGAACCCCATTTTTGCTAACTTTGCTAAAATTTAACAAACAATGAGTACAACAGAATTCAGCCCTTTGTGGAAAGAAAAATTGCTGAACCGTTTTCTTGCGTATGTAAAGATCTATTCTACCAGTGATGCGGAAAGTGAAACCACACCTTCTACAGAAAGACAATGGGATATCGCCAAATACATTACCGAAGAACTGAAAACCATCGGCCTGGAAGAAGTGTCTATTGACGAGCACGGCTACATCATGGGCTACATTCCTTCCAATCTGGAGGTTCAGGATCAGCCGACCATCGGGTTTATTTCGCATTATGATACTTCCCCCGATTTCAGCGGTGAAAATGTAAAACCGCAGGTCTGGGAAAATTATGACGGAAACGACCTGGTACTGAACCAAACCACAGGCTTCACCCTTTCCCCGTCCAAATTCGAGAGCCTGAAAAAATATACCGGCCAGACCCTGATTACCACCGACGGAAACACTCTCCTGGGCGCCGATGACAAGGCAGGCTGCGCAGAAATCGTAACGGCGGCAGAATTCCTGATGGCCCATCCCGAAATCAAACATGCCAGAATTGCTGTAGGATTTACCCCGGACGAAGAAATCGGGAGAGGTGCCCATAAATTCGATGTGGCTAAATTCGGTGCCGCTTTTGCCTATACCATGGACGGCGGGGAAGTCGGCGAGCTGGAATATGAAAACTTCAACGCTGCAGGTGCTGTGGTGAAAATCCACGGACTGAGTGTTCACCCGGGTTATGCATACGGAAAAATGGTGAACGCTGCCCTGCTGGCTTCCGAATTTGCCCAGATGCTTCCAGCCAACGAAACCCCGGCTACGACAAAAGGCTTTGACGGATTTTATCATTTGATGGATCTGAATGCGGATATTTCCGAAGCTAAGCTGCAGTACATCATCCGTGACCATGATGAGGAAAAGTTTGAAGCCCGGAAGAAATTCATGCTGGAAAAAGTGGCTGAATTCAATCAGAAACATGGCGAGGGAACTGCTGAAATTGAGATTAAAGAGCAGTACAGAAACATGAAGCAGCAGTTTGAAGGCAAGATGCACATCATAGATCTTGCTGCCCAAGCGATGAAAGAGGCGGGAATTGAACCGAAAATCAAAGCCATCCGCGGAGGAACTGACGGTGCCCAGCTATCGTATATGGGGCTGCCCTGCCCGAATATTTTCGCCGGCGGGATCAATTTCCACGGGCCGTACGAATATGTAGCCCTGGAGAGTATGGAGAAAGCAGTGGAAGTGATCATCAATATCGTGAAAGCCTAAACTGATTTTAAGTTATAGACAAAGCCGGCCTTTCATGCCGGCTTTTTTCAATATTTCCGGTGCAGTTCCGTTATGGAATACTGAGGATTCCTGATGGAATATTTGATTCCGACAGAGTCTCCCTCTTGTTTGTCACTATCATCCGGTACCGATTCATGGCATTCAAATACAACGCCCTTCACGGAATATCTTACTTCAATCCACCGTCCGTTGTTACGTCTTGTTTCCGTAATGAATCCTTTTGTAAAACCGGGATTTTTGTTGATTTCATTTATCTCTTCAATTTTTTTAACTGTCAGGTGACGGACGAAAAGAAACAGTGAACCTAGTATAACGCCCATCGCTAAAGCAAACTGGAGATACTCTTTCAACGTAATTTTAGGTTTTTTGGCTTTCTTTTTCCTTTTCATAAACTTCAGCAAAAATAAGGATATAACTTTGTCAAAGTTTTAAAAAAACCTGCTGATTTACAAATTATTCATAATATTGCAGGACACCCTATAAATCCAAAACTTATTTATTATGAAAAGCATGAAAAAATTATCAAGGAAAGAACTGTCTTCCCTGTCAGGAGCAGGCGGTTCAGGATGCCATACCAACGGTGATTCCGCTTATTGCTGGACCGACTGTGAATGTGCTTTCGGAAAGGCCTGTGAACTGAATGACGACGGCAATCCGGGATCCTGTGTTGCAGCAGGCGGCGGTCCCGGCGGCGGCGGACCTTACTGTCCGTCCGGAGATCCGAGATGTACAGACCAGCCGGCCCCTTATTAAACCAAAAAAACTTTGTCAAAGTCTTGAACTCTGGAAAGTATGGAGAAAGCCATGGAGGTAATTGTGAATATTGTTAAAACATAAACCTTAACATACAGGTAGAAAACCAGCTCAATTGAGCTGGTTTTTGAATATCTAAATTTACTTAAGTAGCTGATAGCAATTAGCTTTTTGCTATTGGCTTTAAAATCAGAATTTTAAAATTCAAAAACGTATTATTAAATTATTTTAAATGGTGGATTCAACCTATAAATCCAACATTATAAAATATCCCAATTTTTTTATAAATTAATGGTCTGTTTTTTGAAAACATTTAAAATAAAAAAATTTAAAATGAAAAAGAGATTATATTCAGTCGCCGTGATTCTTTTGTTTGGAATCGGCATATCAGCACAAAAAACCAATTCAGTAAAGCAGGAAATAAAAAAAGATGCTAAATCAGTAGGCAAGGCTGCTAAAGATGGCGCAGAATGGACCGGCAAAACAGCTGAAAAAGGGTATAATGCTACCAAAAAAGGAGTAAAAGACGCAGCGAAATGGACTGAGAAAACAGCCAAGAAGGGAGCAAATGCAGTAGATAAAACGTATCAGAATACAAAAGCTGATATCAAAAAGGATTAATCCCGAAAAAAAATAAGATAAAAAAACCACCGCCATTGCAGTGGTTTTTTTCTGTATGAGTATGAAAGGAATACCTATTCCTGCTGATTCCCCAAAAAAGCATCCCAACCCTGGGCCGTCAATGCGACCAATTGGTTCGAGCCTCTGGCCACCATAAAATTACCGTCTTCTTTCTCAACGGCATGGCCGATGATGGTGAAATCCGGATGGTTTTTGATCTTATCGAAATCGTTCGGTGAAATGGTAAACAGCAGCTCGTAATCTTCACCGCCGCTCAGTGCCGTCACTACCGGGTTCAGGTTCATTTCATCTGCTGTGGAGATGGTAAGGCTGTCCATCGGTATTTTTTCCTCATATAACCGGAAGCCTACTTTTGACTGATCCGAAAGATGAAGGATTTCCGAAGCAAGACCGTCTGAGATGTCGATCATGGAAGTAGGCCTGATCCCCAGTTCTGCCAGAATTCCTTTGATATCGGTTCTCGCTTCCGGCTTCAGCTGTCTTTCGAGGATATAATCATAGCCTTCCATTTCAGGCTGCATGTTCGGATCTGCCAGGAAGACCGCGTGTTCCCGCTCCAGGATCTGCAGCCCCATATAGGCACCGCCCAGATCTCCGGTAACCACCAGCAGATCGTTTGGTTGGGCACCGTTCCTTTTGACGATATTTTCTTCATTTTCAATTCCGACAGCAGTAATGCTCATCACAAGACCGGCATTGGAGCTCGTTGTATCACCGCCGATCAGGTCGACTTTATACCTTTGGCAGGCCGCCTGTATCCCGGCATAGATTTCTTCCAGGGCTTCTACCGGAAAACGGTTGGAAACTGCCAGGGAAACCAGGATCTGCGCAGGAGTGGCATTCATTGCGGCAATATCGCTAAGGTTTACCACCACTGCTTTATAGCCTAAATGCTTCAGCGGAACGTAACCCAGGTTAAAGTGCACGCCTTCAGCCAGCATATCGGTTGTCAGGACTACCCTTTTATTTTCAGGGCGAATCACGGCAGCGTCATCCCCTATTCCCAGTTCCGAAGTTTCGTTGGCCAGCGGAAAATGTTCCGTCAGATGCTTAATCAACCCGAATTCTCCCAGTTTGGAAATCGGCGTCAGTTCAGGTTCTTTATCTTCAAACATATCTTTTTTTATGAGTAATGAGTAATGAGTAATGAGTAATGAGTAATGAGTAATGGGTGATAAGTGATCCTGTGGCTGGCTTAATCACCAATCATCAATTATCATTTATCAATCGTCATTTATTTATTTAGCAAATGCTGCCGGATCTGTATTTTCCGGGCGGAAAGGCAGTTTTTTGAAATCTTCCCGGGTTAAAACAGCTGTTTCAGGGGATTTGTATTTGTTGATCGCTTCCACCACATCATCCGGTGGCGTGGTCATTTTTCTGAGCATGGTATCGATCCATACGCCTGTTGCCTCTGCCGTGGCACAGTGTTCCCCGTTAGGCGTATAAAATTTATGGACAAAACGGTAGATGGAACAATCGTCGGCACAGGCATCGATTTCCAGGCTTACGATAACCGTCTGGTCGGCAAATATTTCCTTGAAAAAAGAAAACCGCTCATGCATGATGACCGGGCCGATGCCCCAGCGGCTCATCTGGGTAACGCCCATTTTTTCCTGTTTCATAAAGGCCATTCTCGTCTGGGCACAATACTGCACATAAGATGAGTTGGCCAGATGTTTATTGGCATCAAGATCGCTCCAGCGCACTTCGAAGGTATGGTAGAATATCATTTAAACTTTGTTTTACAGATGAACTTCAATTTTCCCGCAAAATTTTTCACTTCTCTTTTAACTCATAGAAACAGCATAATTCTGAAAATCTTTGATTTTCCTTTTCTGTGATCTGAATTATACACAGCTTAAGTGACTAAAATCTTATGTGCCTGATGGGTTAAAAAGCTTTTGTGACTTTTGTGGTTATCATTTCCCGGTTTAATCGAAAAATTACATTCTTCAAAATTACTCAAATAAGATGGTTTATAAAAATTGTAGTTTTGCAAAAATAATCTTGAGCATAAGATTACACCCTATGAAGCAAATTATCATTATCGGAGGAGGTGCTGCCGGATTTTTCTGTGCAGCCAACCTGGACGAAACCCAATATAAGATTACCATTCTCGAGCAGAATTCGGATGTTCTCCAGAAAGTAAAGATTTCCGGAGGCGGCCGCTGCAATGTTACCCATGCCTGTTTCGACCCGCGGGAATTGGTTCAGTTTTATCCCAGGGGAAATAAGGAACTGCTCAGCGTATTTACCAAATTTCAGCCGGGCGACACGATGGATTGGTTTGAGCAGAGAAATATTGCCTTAAAAATAGAAAACGACAACCGCGTTTTTCCGGAAAGCAATTCTTCCCAGAGCATCATCAATGCCATGCTGAATGAAACTCAACAGAAAAAAGCGGAGGTAAAAACCAGGTGTTCCGTAAAAGAAATTCAAAAAAGAGACGAAGGATACCTGGTAAAAACAAGCTTGGAGGATTTTGAAGCGGACGTTGTGATCTACACTACCGGAAGTTCTCCGAAATCCCTTAAAATGATCGAAAACCTGGGACATAAGATAGTGGATCTGGTACCTTCCCTTTTTACCTTCAACATTAAGGACGATTTGCTGAAAGACCTGGCCGGGACCAGTTTTGAAATGGCCGAAACCTCCATTCCTAAACTTAAAACTGAAGAAAGCGGGCCGCTGCTGATTACCCATTGGGGCCTGTCGGGACCGGCGATCCTGAAGATTTCCGCCTGGGAAGCGATCAATTTAGCGAAAGTGAAATATAATTTTGAAATTGAAGTGAATTTCATTTCCAAAGATACGGAAGATGCAGAAGCGCTGTTTCAGCAGTTCAGACAGTCCAATCCGAAAAAAACGATCGGGCAGTCGAAAATTTTTGATATCACCAACCGCTTCTGGCAGAGGATTTTGGAAGTTTCTAAAGTAGATCTTAACAAGCAGGTAGCCAATCTTTCCGGCAAGGAAATGCAGGCCATTATTGAAAACTTATGCCGAAAGAAGTTTCAGGTAACCGGAAAATCGACATTCAAAGATGAGTTCGTCACCGCCGGAGGAGTGGATTTAAAGGAAATCAACTTTAAAAACATGGCTTCCAAGATTTTACCCGATTTCTACATCGCCGGAGAAGTGCTGAACATCGACGCTGTGACGGGAGGATTTAATTTCCAGGCGTGCTGGAGCGAAGCATGGCTGATCGCGCAGGATCTCAATACGAAATGATTTAACACCAATGGCACGGATATCTTCACGGATAACACCATATCATTTGTAAGAAAATTTGCGACATTTGTGTTTAAAAACTCCCGGATTTCATGCTTTTAACCAGAAGAAACACCTCCAATATCTTAAAAATCCTTTTCATTATTGGATTCGGGTATTTCTTCTGGCTGATGCTGAAAATTACGCTGGAATATATTCCGCTGAGAGCGGATGCCGGCTTCCTGATGATCAAACAGACGGAAGTTACGCAACGCCCGGAATACCTCTGCTTCTTCTACACCCATGTCTATACCAGCATTCTGGTATTGCTCAGCGGGTTTTTAGCCATCCTCAGAAAAGATTTCGGGATAAAAAATTTTCACCGGACCACAGGAAAGCTGTACGTCTTTCTAATCCTTTTTCTCGCCGCCCCATCAGGAATCTACATGGGAATTTTTGCCAATGGCGGATTGTTTTCTAAAATTTCCTTTGTTCTTCTGGGCGGGCTGTGGTGGTTTTCAACGTATAAGGCCTACCAGCTGGCCCGGCAGGAAAAATTTGAAGCACACAAAGCATGGATGTGGCGGAGTTTTGCGTTCACGGTTTCTGCACTTACCCTGAGAATGTGGAAAGTATCCCTTGTTTACCTGCTGCATCCCGATCCGATGGACCTGTACAGGATCATTGCCTGGCTAAGCTGGATCCCGAATATTGTGCTCGTTGAATATCTCATTGCAAAAAAATACCTTTAGACCTTATTAATTCCTGTTATTTTTACGATCTTTAATTTCTGTAACCCCATCAGATCACACATGAAAAATTTACCATTAGCATCGCTTTTCCTATTGGCCCTGGCTTTACTCGGCTGTAAAAAAGAATCAGGAGAAACCCGGCCGGCCCAAAATAATACCGCCCGGAAAAATACTGCTGCTGCCCCGGAAATATACAGGGAATATTACGGAATCTATATGGGCGACTTTGCCGGAACGGAGATGATTACCCCTGAAATCGGGGAAGCTTATGAAGGAGACGTTTATAAAAAACTCTCACTGAAGATCAACAGGATTACCAAAGACAGTGTATACGGACAAACCATTCTAGACGGAAACCAGCGGCCGTTCCGGGGCATTTTCAATAATGCCACGAAATCTTTTGTATTGGATGAGCCGGGGACGGACAAGACCGACGGAAGGTTTGAAGTAAAGCTTTCCAAAGACAGCCTGACCGGAAAATGGACTGCCTTCACGAAAACTGCCGTAAAAGCACCCCTGAAGAACGTAAAACTAGCAAAACAGGAATTTGTCTATAATCCTAATTTTATGCTGGATGAAAACTCCGACCTCATCGACTGGGAAAACCCGAGAAATTTTGTAGAAAAATATACCGATGAGGAAACCGGCAAAACGGAAAACTTTACCGCCTCCAAGAACAGGATTGCGTCCGATGCCGTTTTCAGAATCAATGCTTCCCGGCAGAAACTCTCTGAAAAAGACCTGAAAAATCTACGGAAACTTGACCTGGAAATCATTAAAAACTCAGTTTTTGCCAGACATGGTTATTCCTTTAAAAAAGCAACCTACAGGAATTTCTTTGAGCAGACCGACTGGTATATTCCCGTTTCTGCCAATGTAGACCAGGACCTCTCTCCCATGGAAAAAGAGAATGTTGCCCTGCTGAACCGATTTATCAAATATGCCGAAGACAAATACGACAGCTTCGGAAGATAATACAATTATTTACGGATCATTACCCAGCCGTACAGCAGCAGGCAGCCTGCCGCATAACACAGGATGTCGATCCAGGAAAAAGAATTGCCTATCACAATATACATCAGGCTTCCCTCAGGAAAGCCCAGATGCTCCGCGAGATGGAAATACTGCATCACCTCAACGAAGCAGGAAAAAAGAAAGATCCCCAGGATAAGTCTCTGATTACGGCGCACCGCCAGAACTGTTTTAATGAACGTATAGATCAGGATGACTACGATTACATCGCCGAGATAAGCCCTCACGAAGAAAATATCCTTTATCTTTGTGGCGATCAGGACTTCGCCGAGAAACAGGATAACGGTAACCAGAAAGTAGGTGCTGCTGAATTGTATTTTCATGATCTGAAGGCTATTAGTCGGAACTTATATATTAAACATCTACACTGTGGCAGATTTTATATTTCTTATTTTTATTCCCCCGGTGCTGTTATGCATGTATTATACAGGGTTTATTACACTGGCAAAATTAAACATAAACCAACCCGATCAAAGCAAAAAGGTCCATCTTCTCAGGATTTTTTCAGGATTTGTCGTTTTTTCCCTGTTAGCTCTGCTGATTTTGCTAATAAAATGGATGATTATTCCCGCTTCATCAGTTTCCGGCAGGTAATCGGCTTTGATAAAAATTCCCACGGAAAGGCATTTCATAAGCGTCAACACAGATATGTCTCATTTTACCCTATCAGAAAATACGGCTTCTTCTTCCGGCTTCCGGCCGGGAAATCAAGTATTTTAACATTGATTTTTATCGTACCCCAAAATATTTTTCTATTTTTGGCCCATAATTAATAACTGTCATCGCTTATGAAAAAAATTTATTTGCTGCTGCCGTTTCTGGCTTTTTTTTCCTGTTCAACTGCAGACGAAGATACTTCCGAATTTGATAACCCGATCCTCGTCACCCGGATGGTACAGCACGGAAAGCAGTATACCTTCAGTTATAACGGAGCGAAAATCACAGAGATGAACAATACCACCGATAACTGGAAGAGGACTTACACCTATACAGGAGACCTGATTACCCAGTATGTTGACAAATTTGCCGACGGTAAAACCCATACCACTTCTATTGAATACAACAGCAACCAGAAGATTACCAAGAAAAACACGGTATACAGCGATGCTTCTTTTTCTGAAAACATGAATTATTACTATACCGGGATCAACCAGATCAAAATGATCAGGACCGTAATTACTGCCGCATCCACAAAAACCTATACCCGGGAGGCCGTTACCTATTCTGACGGATCACTGAAAAGCTGGACAGAAACGGTAAGCGATGTACAGTCAGGAGGCACGGTTAACGGTACCGGTTCAATGAACCTTGCTTATGACGGCGGATATTACCCTTTCAGGAATGTGGCGGGATATACGAAAATGGTTGAAAACGAAGGCATCAACGGATCTGCCAGAAATACGGTGGATTACAACTACGTCATTACCTATCCTGCAGGAAAGGAACACAATGTCTATAAAAACACATTCGAATACCAGGACAACAGCTATCCGAAAAAAGAGATCCGGGATGTCTATCAGGGCGGTATTTTGCCGGTAGCTTCCGAGATCACCACATACGAATATAACCATTTATAAAACAGAGAGCTCCGGCTCTCTTTTTGCTTTATTGAAAAACATTTTTATTTTTGCAGACATGAAAAAAATGATTTTTTTATTCGGCCTGTTTTGCAGCCTTTCTGCAACTGCCCAGGAATTCAGCTCTGTTTCCCAGTTGCCGGATTACGCTGTCCTGAAAACCAAAATGAAGCTTGACGATGCGGTCACCAAAGCCGATACCCCGGCAGAATTTCCCGGCGGCCCCGAAACATTCAAAAAACAGTTTGCCGAAAAAATGGATGTCATTGATGTAAAATCAAACAAAATCAATACGCGCGTCTACTTCATCGTTGAAAAGACCGGCTACGTACGGTATGTAACCGCTATCAGCGATAATAAACAGCACGGCCACGCTGCAGAAGTAGCCGTAAGAAGATTATATACCAAATGGAAACCTGGGATGGTGAACGGAGAACCGGTACGGTACCTGTGTACTTTTCCGCTGACCCTGAAAAAATACTAAGTTTATTTTGAAAACAATAAAAAAGATATTATTTGCTTTTCCGTTTCTGTTCACTTATCTTGTATCAGCTCAAGACTCTGCAGTATACGACTCTGCAGAACTTAACGAACTTGTACTCAAAGAGAAAAACGGCAAAGCCAGAGTAGAAGCAAACCAGCCTGCACGTTTTATTAAAGGCAATAAAGTTTTTCAGGAACTGGTTTATCAGAATTTCAGGATGCGGAAAATTAAAAGTACTGAAAAACAGGAAACCTGTGAACTAACTTTTGTGATTGAGAAAGACGGTTCACTGGTTGATATCAAAGCTGCCGGCAATAATGAATCTTTCAACCGGGAAGCGATACAGTCTGTTACAAAAATCAATGAAAAGTGGATTCCTGCGGAGATGAACGGAGAACGGGTCCGTTATCGGTTCAGACTTCCTCTAACCATAAAATTTGATGAAAAATAATTAGGTTTAGATTCAAAAGATCACCCGCCGATCATTTTTTTAATGGCATTCAGTTTCATCAGCGCCTCGATCGGAGTCAGGGTATTGATGTCTATTCTGGTCAGCTCTTCACGGATGTTTTCCAGCACCGGATCATCCAACTGAAAGAATGAC
>NZ_CAJYMO010000311.1 GCF_913776365.1 uncultured Chryseobacterium sp.
GCTGATGATCATGGTTTCATACGGCCAGGAAGCCCAAAAAGGCACCAGTGCTGCAAAATGCTCATTTTTCAGAATCACCCTTTCATCAGCTTCCAGTTCTCTTTCAAGGTAATCTTCCAGCAATGACCTGCCATGGCTTTCAAAATATGCCTTAAGTCTCTGCTGGGTTTTCCGCACCAGCGTGGGTACCGAAGACTGAGCCCAGATCTGACCGTGCGGATGCGGATTGCTGCATCCCATGATCTTTCCCTTGTTCTCAAAAATCTGCACATGACTGATGTAGTCCAGTGATCCCAGTTCCTGATATTGCTCTTGCCATACCTCCACCACATTGCGGATATCCCCTGCCTCCATTTCCGGTAAGGTAAGGCTGTGATTTTCCGAGAAGCAGATGACCCGGTTGATTCCGCGTTCCGGCTCCATAGCGAAAAACCCGTCAGACGGTACGGAAGCTTCCACCTCTTCTTTCATCAGAGAGCCGAAATCATTGCTGAAGACATACACTCCTTTATATTCAGGATTTTTTTCGCCGCTGATCCTTGTATTTCCGGCACACAGATAGCAGTCCGGGTCGTAAGCCGGCAGCTGTTCCTGTACGGCATCTTCCGTCTGTCCCTGCCATGGCCGGTCTGCGCGCTGCGGTGAGACCAGTACCCATTCACCCAGCAAAGGATTGTAGCGCCTGTGCGGATTTTTCTTGGGATTAAATGTATTCATGTGCCTTGTATTCTTTGATCCCATCTGAAATTTTCACAGGGTAAACCTTCATCGGGATATTAAATTTATTTTTATATTTTTCCGTAACTGCAGTGATGGCCTCTTCCACAGCATCCTCTTTAATCAGGTTTATGCTGCAGCCGCCGAAGCCGCCACCCATCATCCGTGCCCCGAGAACCCCTTTTTGCTTCAGTGTTTCCTCTACCAGGAAATCGATTTCTTCACAGCTGACTTCATATTCGCCGGAGAGGCCGCTATGGGTTTCATTCATGAGCCGCCCAAGTTCTTCCGGACGGTTCTCGGAAAGAGCCTGAACAGCTTTTTCTACCCTCCCGATCTCCTTGATCAGATAGCTGCATCGTATATAAGGTATATTTCCCATTTCCTCTTTACAGCCTTCCAGCATTTCTAAGGTAAAATCCCTGAATGTTTGTGCCTGGGGAAATCTTTCCTGCAAAACGGCTTTGCCCCTTTCGACCTCTTTTCTCCTTTCATTATAACCTGAAGTGAGGTGGGTATGTTTTACGCAGCTGTCAAACAGCACCCAGCTGTAGCCTTCCAGCTCCGCATCGTGATACTGATGACTGAGCGAATTGCAGTCCAGCATGATGACTTTATTTTCTTTTCCGAAAACCGAAGCAAACTGATCCATAATACCGCAGTTGACCCCTACAAAGGTATGTTCTGCCTTCTGTCCGATGACAGCCATTTCCCTTCCGGAAAGCGAAAGACCGAATAGCGAATCCAGGATATAAGCAAACCCGCATTCCAGTGCCGCCGAGGAAGAAAGCCCCGACCCCATCGGAATAGTACTGGTGAAGGCGATCTGCATGCCGCCGGTTGCTTTTCCGCTTTCCTGCACCGCATTGAAAACACCCAGCAGATAATTGGCCCATTGCTTCTCTCCGGGAACCTGCTTTTCCCTGGTGTCAAAACTGAAAGATTCATCGAAGTCACCGGCAAAAACGGTGCAGGTATCTGAATCATCCTTTTTCGTAACGGCAAAACAAATGTATTTATCAATCGCTGCCGGCAGCACAAATCCATCATTGTAATCAACATGCTCCCCGATAATGTTGATTCTTCCCGGAGCCAGAAACAGCTGTCCGGGTTCCGAACGGAAGGCCTTCCGGAAAGCATCCTTTGTGGCTTCCATTAATTTTTCCTGCATACCTGTGAATAATTTAAGTTTACTTATTTTAAATGTTAAAAATACAGTTAAATTCCGGACCGGCCATACACTTACAGGAAGACTTCTTGGCGATTCCCCGGATACGGCAGGTCACACAGGACAATAGAACAATGTACCCGTCTGCTCTTCAGCATTATTCCATAAAATAATTGAATTCCTTCCTATATTGGGACGGACTTTTTTTCACATATTCCTTAAAGGTCTTGTTAAAGTAGCTGAAATTATTGAAGCCGCTTTCGAAGCAGACTTCCGTAATGCTCATCGGCTGTTCCGCCAGCAGCTTTAAAGAATGGGTGATGCGGTATTCATTCACAAACTGGGTGAATGTCTTATTGGTGATTTTTTTGAAATAACGGCAGAAGGAAGGCACTTTCATGTTGGCAAGGTCGGCAATTTCCTCCAGGGTCATCTGCTCCCGGAAATGGTCTTTCACATAATTGAAGATCACATTGATCCTGTCATTGTCTTCCACCTGGGTCTGAAGATAGTATTTTCCGGCATTCAGGATCCGGCAGTCCTGGGTGCTGCCCAGTTCATCAAGAATTCCCAGAAACCGGATCAGTCTGTCCATGGACGAAGATTCATGCATCTCGGCAATTTTCCTTCCCACTTCCTTCTTTACGGCATCCCCGAAGACAATGCCCGCTTTTGATTTTTCAAGCAGGCTGACGATCCGCTGCATCTCCGGGGTTTCCCAGAGCGTCTCTCCAAGGAAATCCGGCTTGAACTGGATTACCATTTCATACTCATTATTGGTATTTTCATTGGTAAGCCCGCAATGCGGAAGATTACTGCCGATAAGGACAAGGTCACCGTCTGAAAAATAAGAGATATTGCTTCCGATCTGCCGTTTTCCGGAACCTTTACAGACATGAATCAGCTCAATCTCGGGATGGTAATGCCATACATGCGACTTAATATTCTCATTAGCAAGGAATTTCAGGCTTGTAAAGCTGCTGCCGATATTGGGTTTTATGGCTTCAAATGAAGGATGTGAATGTTTCATAACCTCAAAGTTTATGGTATATTGACCAAATAATGCACAAAATTAACAATTAATATTTGATTAATACTCATACATAGTTAATATACTGCATATATGTGAAAATTGTATGGTAGAATAGCTGCCGCAGCTGCTGTACATTTGTACCATAATCAACTGATATAAATAACATTATCATGAATGCAGTTTTAAAATCCGGTTTTCTCCTTGCTTTCTCACTGATGTCAGCAGGACTGATGAGTAAAGACAGAGATTTCTCCTTGTCTGTAAAAAAAGCAGAATCCAAGACGCTGCACTTTGAAGTGTCAAATGCCAAAAATCTTTCTCTTTTCATTTATAATGATTCTGTAGGCGAGCTGTATACGGAACGTCTGAATAACGAAGGGCAGATTGCCAAATCCTATGATTTACAGGCATTGTCTCCGGGAGTTTACTTTCTGGTAGCAGAATCTGAGACGAAAGTTGAAAAATATAAAATCACCATCAGCAGCAACAATACTGTGGAAATGGACAGAACGCCGGTGAGCACCGTCAGCAAACCTGAATTTACCCTTTCCGGACATCTGGCCAAACTGCATATGGATGAATGCAAAAACCCGGTAAGCGTATCGGTTTACGATTCATCGAATACGCTGTATTATTCAGATACGAAGGCTGCTGGAGAGGGAGCGCTTGATCTTACCTTTGATCTCAATCCCCAGACTTCAGACACTTATTTCATCAGGGTGGAAGAAAACGGAAATGTATTCAATAAAATGATTTCCCTCAAATAGATCCATAACTAAATTATAGATACCATTCCCGGTTCATAAAGGGAATACAATTTTACGTACAGTCAGTTTTTGAGGCAACTTCCTAAAGTTGCCTCGATTTTTTTTAATTATGGTGCCCCATATTCAGCTTGATTTTCTTGAGATCCTCCAGTTCGTTTACCGGGCGGTCGATATCGTAAGGAATCGGCCGTTTTGAGAACGTCTGGAAATAGAGCAGGCAGGCATCCTTCCACCACACGGCATCTTTTGCCTGGATTTTCAATTTTGACTGAACTTCTGAAAACCTTTGTTCATCGATGTAAGGCTGCATCCTATCCCAGGTTTTCTGGTATTCCCTCACCTGATGAACTCCTGAATCGTATTTATAGCACAGCTCGTCCCAAAGGGTTTTGCCGTCTTTCATTTTATAATCCCAGGCTACATGGTGAAACCAAAGGAGAAGATCTTCCGGGCAGGTTTCGATATTGCCATAAATTTCGTTCAATGGCGGAAAATACTGGGAAACGGCATTGCTTCCGGTTTTGGTTCTGTCGAAGCCAATTCCTCTTGCATCTGCCTGATGGTAATACACCGGCGACCAGTCCGGTCTTCCGCCTTTATAGTCACCCCAGGGTTCCGGGCCATAATGGTGGTTTCCGGCAAAGATGTGATGAAGGCCCAACGGCATCATGTAATCTACTACGGTTTCGCGGGAAGTGAGCATGATCTGTTTTACCGGATTTACAAATTCCGGCTTGTCGGTAAAGGTCATTTTAATCCATTCATCGGCGATCTGTTCGGAGGTCAGTTCATGGTTCCAGGCCAGTCTTCCGAAGGCGTACCAGTTGGATTGGGCGAACTGATGGCCGGTCCAGTCCGTGTCTTCCCCGATGTTGGCTACTCCTGAGATCGCTGTTATTTTGCCCGGTCTTAAAGTCCCGTCCGTAATCTTCGCAATGGTAGATCCTTTGCCGTCCGCATAGGTATCGCTTTCGAGGGTTTCCCTGAACAATGGCGACAAGAATGCCAGATGATTGGCCTGTCCCAGATATTCCTGGGTAATCTGGAATTCCACCATTTCCGGGGTTTTTCTCAATGCTCCGAAAAGCGGGTTGAAAGCTTCTCTAGGCTGAAAATCGATCGGCCCGTTTTTGATCTGGATGATCACATTATCCCTGAATTTTCCGTCCAGCGGAACAAATTCCAGGTAGGCCTGCTTCGCCCGGTCTTCTTTGCTCGGACTGTACACAAACGCCCGCCACATCACGATTCCACCGTAAGGCTTCAGTACATCGGCCATCATATTGGCACCGTCGGCGTGGGTTCGTCCGTAATCCTGCGGCCCCGGCTGCCCTTCTGAATTGGCTTTTACGAGAAATCCTCCGAAGTCCGGAATCAATTTATAGATTTCGGCAGCTTTATCTTTCCACCATTTCTGTACATCTTTATTTAAAGGATCTGAATTTTCCGTTTTTCCCAATACCTTAGGAGAGGAAAAGTTCACGGAAAGGTAAACTTTAATCCCGTAAGGTCTGAAAATGTCTGCTAGGATTTTTACTTTTTTAAGATAGTCTTCCCGAAGCATATTCGGCGAAGCATTTACGTTGTTCAGTACGGTGGCGTTGATCCCGATGGAAGCATTGGCTCTTGCATACGCTTCGTATCTCGGCGAAACGATATTGGGCAAATCTTCCCATTTCCATAATGAATGGCCTGCATACCCACGCTCAATACTTCCGTCCAGATTATCCCAATGGTTGAGAACCCGTACATCAAACGAAGGCTTTTCGGTGATGTTGAGGTCTGCCGTTAAAGTATGGGTCTGATGAAGCCTCAGAATATGATACACGCCATACAGCAATCCGGTTTCTTTCCCCGCAGAAATTACAATTTTGTTCTGAACGGATCTGATGGTGTATCCGTCTTTCAGGTTTTTCAATGATTTTTCCGTGCGGAGTTCCACAGTCTGTCCATGCCAGTGGCTGCTCAGTTCTTTGCGGGCAATGTCCAGCGTCGGGCTGTTTCCTCTGGAAATGATTTTATCTGCCGAAATGCCGTTCTTAGCCGGAAACCGCAGCCAGAGCTGACTGCCGTCTTCTGCGAAAACCGTTAACGGAATCATGAATAATAAGACCAGGTACATTCTGAAATTATGCATCGGGATTTACTTTAATTTTGATTTGAATTAAACAGGGTTTGCCTGTTGTATTTTTTCCATAGGTAAACCTAACCTTATTAGGGCTCTTAGCCCTAATAAGGTTGATCCAAGATTATTGATTCTCTTCCAACCCTTCGATGGTTTTGATCTTACCCTCGTTATCGTATTCGATTTCCACGACCTTCATGCTTCTCAGCCATGTTCTGCCGCCGCTGGGAACGGAATCATGGAAGAACAGATACCACTTCCCTTCAAATTCCACGATGCTGTGGTGCGTGGTCCATCCTACCACCGGCGTCAGGATCTCTCCCTGGAAGGTAAACGGACCATAAGGATTATCACCGGTCGCATAGCAGATCAGGTGCGTATCTCCCGTGGAATAAGAGAAATAATATTTATCATTATATTTATGCATCCACGAAGCTTCGAAAAAACGGTGCTTGTCGCCATGAAGCAGCGGATTTCCGTTTTCGTCAAGAATCAGGACATCTTTAGGCTCTTCACCGAATTCCAACATATCATCACTCAACATCACCACTTTTGACGGAATGGCAGGTTCGTCGTTATTCGGGATCACCGCAGATTCCAAAGCTTTGTTGTTGCGGTACCGCTGCAATTGCCCGCCCCAGATTCCTCCGAAGTACATATAGTGTTTCCCGTTATCCTCAAAAAGGCAGGGATCGATGCTGTAACTGCCCATCATCGGATGTTTTTCAGGAACAAACGGCCCGTATGGTTTATCGCTCACCGCCACCCCAATTCTGAAAATGTCGTTTTTATCTTTTAACGGAAAATACATATAATATTTACCGTCTTTATGGGCTACATCGCAATCCCACAACTGTCTTCCCGACCATGGAATATCCTTTACCGA
>NZ_CAJYMO010000312.1 GCF_913776365.1 uncultured Chryseobacterium sp.
GTTATTTTTTTTCGTTCTAAATAATTTCTGCCCTAAAAACACAGAAAACGCCCCGACAATCGAGGCGTTTCTGCAGTATTTTGATTTAATTTTTACGAGATTATTGTAAATATTTTTCAAAGCAAGCACGTTTCGCCTCATCCGATATTATCCATTCATACCCAAACGATTCCTTTAGTACAGGGTGATCGCATGAATTTAAACTGATATGTGCTCTTTGTATTGTCATAAATTTGTTGTGGCAAAGATAAATCTTTTTCTGAAGCCAAAGAAGTGTTTATTGATCCTGATCATAAAACCGAATGGTTTCGGAAGTCTTATTCCCGCAGTTTTTTATAGATTTTCTTCATCAAGTATTCTACCGAATTCTTCCAGATCGGGAAACAGGCTTCCCTGATAATCATGTAAACTTTTGTATTGGGTAGTGGCAATCATCACTAATTCCTTAGCCTCTGCTATAGAAAGATGCGGAAATAATTCTCTTATTTTCATCATAGCATATACCGGCGTACGCAATACTTCAATTTCCCTCGCGATTTCAAATGCATTTCTGCCATTATGATTTAAATGAAGATATTTAATTGTGTTATCCATTTTTCAAATTGATTAATTTCTAAACATCCTGTTTCTTCCCATTTTATATCTCGAAATATCTTTCAGAATCACTTCATCCTCCGGGTTGAAATGTTTCAGCTCATTTACGATTTCCGAACGGGTAGCTACTTTTTCGGCAATAATTTCGTAGGCAATATTTCTTGTGGTGGATTGGAGCTTCGGATCTTTCTTAAATTCATGCTTCATGGCTTCCAGATAGGTGATCTTTTTCTCAGAAGGCGTATTTCCATACAGTTCGCGGATCTGTTGATCTAATTTTTTAACATCGGAAATATTAGCAAAATAATTGTTCAGGCAGTTGAAAGCATCATGGCCCTCTTCCCAGCCTTGCAGCAGGATTTTCTGGGCTTCACCGGGCATTTCCATTTTCTTACGGTAGATCAGGGAACCTTTTACCATC
Organism: uncultured Chryseobacterium sp.; assembly: GCF_913776365.1. GTDB lineage: Bacteria > Bacteroidota > Bacteroidia > Flavobacteriales > Weeksellaceae > Chryseobacterium. The sequence goes on from NZ_CAJYMO010000312.1 coordinate 1,016, forward strand.
TGGCCATTTTCCACATAATCATCCACGACCATCTGGTAATAGGTATTGGCATTTTTGAGGTCGTCCATCTGCCGGTACAGGTCCCCAATCTTTTCCTTTTGTCCGAGCTCTTTATACAGGTCTATGGCTTTCCGGTACTGCCGGGCCTGTTCATAGCAGTAGGCCGCTTCGGATTTATTGTTGAGCTTCTTCAGGTAAATGACAGCTGCTTCGTTATACAGACCTCCTTCTTTCAGCACATGGGCTCCACGGTAATGGTCCCGGAGGAGGTTGATGTAGACTTTGGCTGCTTTCCGGTAGTCTTTCTCGTCCATATATTTCTGCGCAAGCTCCTCATATCGGTTCCGGATCCTGTCGAAGAGCGAAGATTCCACATAGGAACTTCCGCCGCCCGGTTTCCCGTTACGGCCGGATGATTTTTTTTCCTTTTCTTTTTCTTCCAGCCGGAGCAGGACAATGAAGAAGATGACAGCTATGATGATGAACAGCACCAGGGTACCCACCACGCTCCAGAAGCTTTTGTGAAAAAGCTGGGCCAGGATCCCGATGATCTTGATGACCACCAGCAGAAAAAATGCGGCGATGAATTTATTGATAAACTTCTGGTTATTCATCTTTGTCTGATTTTAGGATGGTTTTGTCTTCACTGAAGAGCCGGTACAGAAGCAGGACCACACCGAGAATGAGCAGCCATACAAACCAGTTGTAGCCAAACATGCCGATCAGCGGGTAGAAAATATAGGCGATCATGGCAACCAAGACGGCAATCAGGAAAATTTTGGTCCCGGCCGGCATATTCTCGCCGCCTGCATTCAGGCTTTTGCGCTTCACGATAAACGAATACAGGCCGATGATCCCGATCATGGCCATGATCAGCCAGAAAATTTCCGAAAATGAAACCGGACGGTCAGTTCCGGTCGATGCATGGCCACTGTTCCCGGTATCCAGTTTCTTTCCCGTAAGGACAGCCGGCGGCTCCGGATAGTCTTTGGTTCCGTACAGCCGGCCTAAGGAATCTTCCACCAGGAGCTGCTTTTTCTGGAGCGCTTTCCTTACGACCCCCTCATCAGCTGGTTTTCCGGAACCGGTACTTTTGAGAGAATCGGTAATTTTTTTCCTGAATACTTCTTCATTCTGCGCCAGGTATTTCACGATTTTTTTCCGGTATACCCTTCTCAGGGAATCGGTGGCGGTATCTGTCTTGGCATTCAGCTTGTGAATATCATTCCGGACCTCATCAATAGGCCGTCCGCCTGATTTCAGGTAGTCTTCATAGCTTTTCTCATTTTTGCTGCCGAATCTCACCGATGCTTCAAGATACTCTTTCATCAGGCTGTTCCGCTCTTTTCCGTAAATAGAATCAATTTTCATGTTGATATCCGTAACCCCGGACTGGTAGGCAACTACCGGCGCCATTATCTTTTGATCAGGCTTTTCTGAAATGCTGCCTGAAGATACTTCTTCCACAGGAGCCGCCTCTTCCCTGTTAAGATAGACGATCAGCCTCACCAATCCCAGGACGATAAGGAACGCCCAGAACACCCAACGGTATTTTTCGGTATAGGACGACTGTCCCTCTTTTTCCGGATTCCCGCCGAACAGTTTTCCGACCAAAGGGATATCAAACATCCATTTCCCGAAACCGTCGCCTCTTGAACTTCCCGTGATATCCAGCGGCACCCCCAGATCGATAGCCCGGTCCGGATATTGCTCTATATATTTTAAATATTTTTCAATTTCCTTTTTGTTTCCGGCCATTACTTTTTTCAGGTCAAAAGGAAGACTGTTCATCCATTCCGCTTCGGTTTTCGGGGCCTGCAGGTCTTGCAACACCTTCTCGTCATCCATCTCCACCGTAAAGCTCTTAATCGTACCAGGGATTTTTACCCCGGCGGACGGCTTTCTGACGGCGGCCTGAAAAGACGGCGGATCCAGGATCACCGAAAGCCAGTCGATTTCTTCCTTCAGTTTTACCCATCCGAAATCAGGATGCATCAGCATACCTTCAGCATCCGTACCCTGCCAGTCTTCGGGATTGACTTTCGGGTGGAAGGTCGTGTATTCAGGAATAAAAAGACGGTCGTCCACGCATTGGAAATACATATTCTTTCCGATTTCCGGAGGCGCGGTATACGTAAAAACCAGGAAACAGCCGTACAGGATGTTGGGCTCGTTATCAGGAACGGGAAATGCCCGGACTGTATTGATATCAATGCCCAGCATTTCCATTTCATGAAGCCAACCCCGCGGTGAAGCACCTCTGATCAGCAATCCTTTTCTGGGATACTCATTCCTGGGGAAAGGTTGTATTCTAAGTTCCATATTCCAATACATGTTTGATAAAAGCTTCCATATATGCTTCATACATCTCATCCATCTGCCTGATCTTCAGCTTTGAATGTTTGGGCAGATAATATTCGGAGCCCCCGAATTCCTTTTCCGTAGCCAATGCCATATAACCGTAATGGGTGGAAGGCATATAAAACACCGGAATATTCTTATTGCTGCTGATAAAGGTGAGCATTCCGCGGGCATCGGTAATGACCTCGCTGCCGTCATTGAACTGGAATTTATTTTTATGCTGATGCGCCGGCACTTCGGTCCCTCCTGAATTCTTAGCCAGATTATAGACATGATCAGTAATATATTCCAGCGCGAATTTGGAAATCACCAGCTCTTCATAACGGTTGATGCCTATCCCTGTAAAATTGTTTAAAATCTTAACGCCTTTATCTCTTAATTTTGCCAGTTCCGCTTTGTTTTTAATTTCACTTTTGCTGATTTCGGCATCATTTCCTGTTTTCTCCGCCACCAGGCTGCCTTCTATATTGATTTTAAAAACGGTAAAGGAATCGGATCTGTGAAGATAAAAATGCCTGTTGAAATAAACCAGGGAGAAATCCTGCGGAATGTTGTGCCCGGTCAGGTTTAGTTCGGTGTATTCCTTGGTATCGATGTTCAGCCTGGAAAGCAGCTTTTTGTCCGGCCGGTATTGGGCCAGGATATAATGCCCGGCTTTATCCCTGGCTAAGGCAAACTGTCCTGCCGGCTTTACCGAAATCTTACCGGCTATCACTTCACAACCTTTCTGGGTGCTTATGCTGTCATAGATATTACGGTTGTAGTAATTATCGGAAAGATAGGTTTTCAGCAGCTGTTTTTTGTTGCTCAGCAGGTAGAAATCACCTTCGTACAGAAATGTGGCCAGACGGTCTTTGGGTGTAGGAAACAACAGCGGGTAATTTTCCGGAACCAGGGTTTTGATTCCGCTTTTCTCCCTTTGACTTTCCCGGCCCTTCTTCGGCGGGCTGGCCCATAGTTCCTGCAACGGAAGCATTATTTTCTGGATATGTTTCCGGGTTCCTTTATGGTGCTTATAAAAATTCAGCTCGCCTTCTGCGGAAGTGGTAACGAGAAATTTCAGCCGGTCCCTGTTTTCGTGAATCACTTTCTGAAGATCCGGATGATCCAGATTTTCCCGGTGGGTAATAAAAAAGACTTCCAGCTCCTTGCCGGTACGTTCTTCCGCAAAAAATGTTTCCAGTGCCGGCGAGACCTCCAGCACCGGGCTTACCCGGTTCAGGTGTCCGATGACGTCATCCACCCGGTCCAGTGAAACAGGAACACTGTGCTGTCCCAGGACAAAAACCTGGCATTCGGAATGTGCTTTCGGGTGTTTCATCACGGCAATGGCTGAGGCAAAAGCCAGCACTTTCGGGGTTCCCCAGTTTTTCAGGGACGTATCGATCAGGATGATCCGTTCAAAAATATTTTCTTCAGGCGGAATCTCCCGCTGGATGTAGAGGGCTTCGTTATTGGCGACACGGTTCATCAGCACCTCGTCTTCATGGGCAAATTCAGACAGCAGCATCCTGTGGAAATCGCCTTTGTTGGTGATATCCGAAATCCCGCCGATGGGCTGTTCACCGGGTGCAAGGTGGCGCATCGGGATTTTCAGGCCGCTCCAGATCCTTTTGATCAGGCTTCCGACCTGAAAGGTTTCCGGTTCTTCGGTCAGCTGCCGGATGAATTCCCTGCCCGTTTCCACGGTAGCATCTTCCTGAACCACTTCCTCTTCCAGCTCCGGGATATCCGTGAAGCCTTTCATGGCATCCACAATGGATTCCGGGTTCGGAAATTTAGACTGAAGCAGCGCCAATGCCTTGATATCCCTGCTGAATACAGCCGCAGTAAGGTCCTTTTTAACAGCCGCTTCACCTAAGATCTGAGGCTTTGTTTCAAAGACCTTTAAGATCAGTCCTGAACTTACGGAGGAAATCCTGTTGTGGCTCTCTTTAAAAACGGTCTGTAACAGGATACCTTTATTGCGTCCCTTTTTGAAGGAATTATTGACACCGTTTATATTTTCCAAAAACGCAATCGCCAGATCAATATCCGTATGAGTTTCCCCTACCATATTTCTTTGCCTGTTCAGATGATAAGAAACGCCATCCAGATTCAGATAGCCTTCATGAAGCGCATATAAAACAAGGAGCAAAGCGCCGAAAGGCGGAAATCCGTACTCCTTCAGTTCCCTGAGAATTCCGATGACATAAGGCCTGTACGCAACCGCTCCTACATTCGGGATCGAAAGAAGGTTGTTTTCGTGATAGCCGGTATCATCCGGTACATCTTCATCGGTAGTCCATTCCCAGAAATAATTTTCATGGGCCTGAAAATAGGTTATGAGATCCATTCCTGTGATTTTTCGGTGAGACGGAACGAGCTTACGGAGAGTTTCCGGAAACTGCTTTTGGGAAGCCGGAACAGAGGTCCGTCTTCAGTCCACAGAAGCCATTGTTCAAGATCCGCATTGTATTTTCTTTGCAGTAAGGTACTGAGGTTGCTGAATTCAAAATCAAAACCTGTAGGCAGAAGGTGCCCGTTGTCTTCCCAGTAGGGTTTTCCGGGCAAACCCAACAATGGTGTGCCTAGAAATAAGGCTTTGTCATCGATAAGGATCCAGTCGATCCTTTCAAACCTGAACTTCGGCAATGTTACAATAATGCCTTTGATTTCTGCCATTGAACATAAAAGTGCAGCAGCAGGCCGTTCTTCTTCAACCGGCTTCAGTTTCACTTCAACTTTTTCATCAATCCCGAAAAAATTATTGTTGGACAGCGGAAAAGTCAGCTTCAGGGCCTTGTCAATAGGCGTCCAGAGTAAAGCCGTCCTCATTTTCCCACTGGGAACCAGGGCCTCTTTTCTGAACAACAGGCCTTCCCGCAGTTCATAGAGCAGCAGGCCCGGCAGCTGCCGGATTTCCTGCGAAGCGGCTTGTTCCGGAGTGAAGCCTTTCAGCCAGATCACCTCTTCATCGAGTGCCAGCTGAACATTTTTCCAGTCACGGATCGAACCTAAAAAATCTTCATCGGTGCGGGGAAGCGCTGCCCGGAATTCTTTTACAGGCTCTGAAGGATCTTTTGCCATAGACTTTCTATTTCCTGTTGGATGTACTGTTTTTGCTCAGGGTTGCGGATCCAGTCGCAGCGGGTCTGGAGGTATCTCAATTTGTCTTTGACGACGTTCTGTTCTTCAAAGCTCAGATCATTGCCATTCCATTTCTCCGTCAGGATCTTTACGTCTTTCATCACCTCTTCCGGATTCGGGGCTTTATTCTGTAAAGCCTGCGGATGGGATTGCGGGTGATCGTCCTTTTCAATGGTTCTGTTGATGATCCCTTCCAGGATTTCAATCTGTTCTTCAGTATCCCAGATGTGTTTCAGCACCCACAGGTCGGAAAGGACGGCCTGGTTTCTGCCGCAGATAAGGGCACTGGCTGCGATGAGGTTCTGCATTTTAACGGCCCGGCGGTCAGAGATGGCAATTCCGGTATTGCGGAGGCTCATGATGGTATTCAGGTACACTTCGTATACCGGTTTCAGGTCAACTGCCTTACAGAGATCCTGAAGCTCACGGATCTCACCGGAAAGGATCTCAGGAACTTCGGTTGCGGTATTGTTTTCGAGTTTCCTTCCGGCCAGCAGCACCTGCTGCAGGAGCTCCGGCTGCACGTAATCTACGTTGATCCGGACAAGAAAACGGTCGAACAATGCATTCAGGGCTTCATCTTCGGGAAGGACATTGCTTGCTCCTGCAAACATGAGTGCAGGAAGATGTTTTGTTTCTTTACCTCTTCTGAAGATCTTCTCGTTCAGGGCCATCAGCAGGGAATTCAGGATCGCTGAATTGGCATTGAAGATCTCGTCCAGGAACACCATGGATGCTTCCGGCATCATGCCTTCGGTATTGGTCAGCAGTTCCCCTTCTTTTAATTTCCTGATATCAAAAGGACCGAAAATTTCATTCGGTTCCGTAAACCGTGTCAGCAGGTATTCAAAATTGTTCCCGTCTTTTACAGTCCGGGCCAGGGTTCTTACGATGGCCGATTTTGCCGTTCCCGGAGGCCCGTAAAGAAAGGCATTTTCCCTGGCCAGCAGGCAGATGCCCAGAAGATCCACCACATCATTTTTACCGACAAAGGTATCTTTTACGTAAGCAAGGGCTCTATTTAATTTTTCTATAGTCTGAATCATTGTTTCTATTTTATTGTAAACGTGAAAATGTTGATTTTCTGAGGACCGTACCGCTGAGTTTTACTAGGCCAAGCAAAGGTCCCGTTACATCAGTTCTTTCCAGAAAACGTCCCTGTACATCCCGAATTCAGCCATCAGAAGCCTGTTAAGGAAAGGAACTTCCGCCAGTGAGAAGGCTTTTTTCTCTACGATCCTTTCCAGATAGAGTTTCCGGTAGGTTGTATCCTCAAGTTCCTCTTCCCAGTTGACATTTTTCAGGTCAAGATCCAGCCCGATGGCGGAATAGTGGAACTGTTTCAGGATGCCTTCCAGCAGGAAAACCAGCGGATCTTCAGGATCAGCCTCTTTCAGGGCACTGAAAACCTGTGGTAAGAACCGCAGTGACAGATCGGCGGAAAGCTTGGCGGGAATGTCTTTTTTGCCGTCCCACTCAGGAATAAGCTTTTCCAGGTCTTTGAAGGTATCTTTCCGGATCAGGTACAGCTGTGCACTATGGTAGAGCACTTTGCCTGCCCAGACTGCTGCTGCCGCATCAAACGGCATTGTATCAGATAAAAACTCCAGCTTTTCCTTTCCGAATTCAGCCTCAAAATAACCGGACGCCTCCTGAATTTCCTTCGAGGAAATTTCCCCGATTCCTGCAAAAAGGGTAATGCATTCTTCCTTCCGGAGCAGAAACAGCGTATCTAAAAACGGGGATTGGTATGACATCATCTAACAAAAATAAAATTATTTTGCTGACAACAAAACTTTTACCTGATAAGTATCCGGAAATTTAACGCCTTTATTACAAAGCCGGTTCATTTTGAAAATGATGTTCATGGAAACTGTCCTGTATTTTTATTTTAATAGATTTGCAGCTATCAAACTTCTTTATAATCATGAAACCAAAAGCCACAATATCCTCTCTTTTCATCATATTGCTGTTGTTTTCCGGAACCTGCCGCGCCCAGGAAACACTCACGGCATTCGGTGTGGACCTTAATATGCTGAATGAGATCGTAAAAATATCCGGCCATGACAGTATTTTCGTCAGCAGTGCGAAAGAAGATGACCGTTCCGAAAAGAATACAGGGCAGTCTTATCATTTTTACAACCGTAAAACGAAAAGCAGGGTATTCCCTGACGGATATGAAGCTGCTTACCCTTTCGCAGGCAAGACGGCCCTCGTAAAGCACAATAACAGGTGGGGACTGATTGACAGGAACGGGAAGTTTGTTTACCATCATCCTGTTCCGGATATTGTAAGATTATCATCCTATGAAAAGTTTGTGCTGTTTTCTGACGACCGTACCGACAGAATCATATACCGGATGCAAGACGGAAGCAGACAGGAAAGCAGCATTGCCTGTGCCATGCCGGCAACACCCGACTATTTCATCTCAAAAACAGGAAACGGAAAATACAATCTGACCAGCCAGGACCACCAACCGGTTTTCAGCACAGACTCCGACACTATTATTTCTAATAACCGGCTCCTGTACAAGGATAATCCGGATAACCTCATCCTGGCGAAAAAGAAAAACCGTTACAGCCTGCTGGATACCGAAGGAAAAGAAATCACCAAAACAAAATATACAAAAGCCCGGTTTACAGGACCATACGTTATGCTGTCTGAAAAGAACCAGTGGAATTACTATACGTATCAGAACAAACAGCTGCATTTTATGTTTTCCAGCCCGTATGAATGCCGTACACCGGCTTACCAGGAAAATGCAGTCGGTGTTTTCCGGACTCCTGAAGGATACAACATCCTGAAAGCTAACGGAGAAATCCTGCGCGACTATTTCGAGTATATCAGTGATGAAGGAACCTATGGAGTAAAAGGAAACATACTGTTCATTTTCAGTTCCGATGCCGGATATTATGCCTACACGGAAAAATAATTTTACCTTTGAACATGAGTGAGAGAAACCGTGGTAAAAATACAGGCGACGACCTGCTGTTCGGTCCGGAAAAGGAAAGGGAAAAACTGAAACAGGCCGTCCGCGACATGAACTACCTGCTGAGCCGGGACTATCCTGAAAAAGCAGCTTCTGAACTGGCCGGCAACCGGTACCGCCTGAAAACCCGTCAGATCCAGGCATTCCGTGGCGCCTCAGCTTCGGAACACCAGCTTTCTGACCGGAAATCCAGGGAGCTTGATATCAAAGGCCTGCAGGGAAAAACCGTATATCTCGATGGTTTCAATGTCCTGATCTTACTGGAAAGCCTTTTGTCCGGAGCTTATATCTTTGAAGGGCTCGACGGTTGCTTCCGCGATCTTTCCGGAGTCCACGGCACCTATAAAAGAGTAAAACAGACGTTGAAGTCCGTTGAACTCATTGCCCGATTTACCCGCACATCCGGTGTCGAAAAAGTATACTGGATCTTTGACAAACCGGTATCGAACAGCGGCAGGATCAAACAGATGGTGCTGGAATCTGCGCAGGAACATCATCTTCCATGGGAGGCCGCACTGGAATTCAATCCTGACCGCTACCTTGCCGAACATGCGGAAATTGCCGTTTCTTCCGACGCCTGGATCCTGGACCACTGCAGCCACTGGTTCAACCTGATTGCTTACCTGATCCGTGAAGAGGAGCTTCCCGTCAATCCCGTGAAAATGTACTGACCATGAATTCCTTTACCCGATATATTCCTTTTTTTTCGCCTGCCTGGACCCAACGATACGGCGCCCTGCTGGCAGAGGAACATCTGGAACGGCTGGATGGAAACATCAGGTATTTTCAGGAACGGATTTCAGCATGGGAATCCCCTTTTTTCGATGAAGAAATCAGGATCAGCCGGGAAGAAAGCTTCTACATTTTTATCCGCATTTTTGAAAACGAC
>NZ_CAJYMO010000313.1 GCF_913776365.1 uncultured Chryseobacterium sp.
ACAGGTTTTTGACGCTTCGGGAAAAATTGTGGCAGACCAGTCTTTCTCAGGATCAGATGCTAAAATTTCCATAGATGTACAGCATCTTCCGAAAGGGACATATATCTACAGGATCGGGAATGCAAGCGCAAAATTCACGAAGAACTAAAGAACTGATAAGAATACAGAAAGGCCGGCAATGTTGCCGGCCTTCATGATGAAAGGATGTCCCATCATCCTTAAATAGACATGGAAGCAAACGTATCAATACTGTTTTTACAGTAATGATGTTTATCCGTTCCGGAAGTACTGGGATTTCTACACTCTGCTCTCTGCATTGTCTTTATAAAGTGGAACTTAGTACCGTTTTTTCATTTATCAGGGAATTTACGTATTTTTGCAGACCTAATTTTAAACCATTTATATTAACCATGAAAAAGCTATTCTTTTCCGCAGCGCTTTTTGCTGTTAGCTTTATGTACGGACAGCTTCCTCTTGAGCATTCATTTGCTAACGAACGCACATTAAAATATTCCACCCCAACGGAAACCTATTATATTTCCAAAACCACTGATAATAAGCTTAAAATTTACAATTCCAATTATTCATTATATAAAACGGTGAACGTCCCGATGCCGGTAAATTATGACAGGCTTTCATTTGCTGCAGATCATGCTCCTTTTGTCATTTCGAAAAACGTTTTTAATAATGACAATAAGTTTGAATTTTTATTAGGAGTTTATCATTCTACCAACACTTTTGCAATCAAACTTCTTTTAATAGATGAAGACGGAAATCTGATCCAGGATTTTCATCCCAATGCCACTGCCACAGGCTATGCTGAAAACTTTGACATTTTCCATGATTCTTTAAACAATGTAAATAAACTGATTGTATACAGTGATACTGTCAGCAGCAGCAATGAATGGATTCCCCAAACGGACATTTACACTTTACCTACCACCGTACTGAGTGCAAAAGAAATCCAGGCAGTCAGTACATTATCGGCTTTTCCCATTCCGGCCAGCACGGTGCTGAACATTACAAATCCCGGAACCGGAGCCGGTAAAGTACAGGTTTTTGACGCTTCGGGAAAAATTGTGGCAGACCAGTCTTTCTCAGGATCAGATCCTAAAATTTCCATAGATGTACAAAACCTTCCGAAAGGGACGTATATCTACAGGATCGGGAATGCAAGCGCAAAATTCACGAAGAACTAAAGAACTGATAAGAATACAGAAAGGCCGGCAATGTTGCCGGCCTTCATTATGAAAATATACTTAATTACTTTTTGATAAACTTGGAAGTGAAGGTATCAGCATCCGTTTTTATGGTAATAACATATACTCCTTTTACAAGCGCTGAGACTTCTACCCGCTGTCCGTCCACATTTCCGGTCTGGGCAAGTCTTCCGTCTGCAGTGTAGATCTTATATTCTGCTTTTGCTTTCAGATTTTTGATTTCGATAAAGGCATCTGCAGGATTCGGATAAATAGAAATTTCAGATTTTGTATCTTTCAGTTCAGCAACTGCAAGATTTCCTGCTGAAATTTTAACTGCAAAATCCTTGAATGAACCCTGAGATATAACGCCGCCTCCGCTTACCGGTACGGAAGGGCTTCCACATGGACCTGTAGCAGTATTGAAGAAGGTATTTGCCACCCTCATTCTTAACTGTTTATCTCCCGAATAAGCAGTTGCAGGAACAGTAAACGTGAACGACCCGGTATATTGACCGGAAGCCGGCGGAACCGTACTTACGGAACCTACTTTTTCAGCAGCTTCAAAAACACCGTTTCTGTTATAGTCGATCCATACTTCCATCTTGTCATTATAGCTTGCCTGGTTACCTACATTAAAATAAGAAAGGGTATATTGGGTTCCTTTTGTCAGGTTAATCAACTTACCGGCATCTTCCGTAAAATCTCTGTAGGTACTGAAGATGGTACTGTAATATAATTCTGAATAGGCAAGATTGGCAAGATTGAGTTGAGCCAGACCGCTATTGTAAGCAAAACTTGCAAAACTGTTCCCGCCAGTGGTCATGAGACAGTAGTCAACCCCTGTTTTCAGTCCTTTTGTCTTGAAGTTATAAGTTGATGAATAATTTCCCGGTACCGTATTCATTACCGCTGCTACCTGCGCTTCATAATTTGATTCGTCTTCAAGATTGGTGAGCAAGACAGAACTGGTGGTACTTGTTACATCAGACCATATGTTCTGGCCTGCTTTTCTGAATCTTATTACATAAGTAGCTCCCGGCATGCTGTTCCATGATAACCGTGCCGAATTTTTCAGAATTTCAGTATTCAGTGCTGCTACGCCTGTTGGGGCAGCTGTGGAAGACGTTGGGGCCGTCCCTATACTAACCTGCGGCGAAACAGCATAAAATATATTGCCGACAGCAGAAATTCTAAGTTTAACATTACCCGTTACTCCCGAAGGCATCTGCACGACATAGCTACCTGTATTAGGTACTGAAGCGGCAAGCTCTGTCCATGATGATCCGTTAACGAGATCTGAAGTATATTCTATTCTTACATTGGATGTATTATAAGGCGCCGTATTGGTATTGGCAACATCCCAGGTTATGGTATTGGCGGCATCGTTGTACAGTACCGTTGAAGGGGTAATTCCTGTGAATTTGAAAGGGCCGTCGTTCCCTACAGTAACAGTGGTCTCAGATGAAATAAGCATTGGTCTTACTGTATTTTCATCTCTTACCGTAACGGCGTACTTAAGGGTTCGCGGGATATAGGAAACGGTCTCCCATCTTGTCTTATCCGTCAGATTTCCGGCCATTACACTTGGAAGGCTCGGGAAATACCTTCTGCCACTTGTTGTTCCGAAATAAGATCTTGCAATAGGCCCCAGTGCATTGTATCCCCATCCGCTGTCTCCTGAAATGGATGAATAAGAATCTACGCTGTCATACTGTTCCCAGGCATATTTAACCGGATCGTTATCGGTTGCCGATGCCTCCAGATAATATGCTGTACCTTTAGGTATACTGTAAGCAGTAAGCGGTGCAATTACAGGCGCGGTATTTTCGGTAATGGTCTGTGAAGTTCCGCAGTTTGGCTTATTGTCCAGGCTGTTCAGTATCTGATTGGTTGAAGAATAATGGAAATAAGCATCGGTATATGCCTGCACATTATCTCCGGTAATCCCTGCATATCCCATAATGGTTGTTCCTCCTCCCGGCTCAACATTTACACCTGAGCCTTCGGAAACATGAGAAAACGTATGGTTTGCACCCAGCTGGTGACCCATTTCATGGGCAACATAATCAATATCAAAAAGATCTCCCGTAGGATTTGTATTCTGAGTAAATGCCGATCCTTTAGCCAGAGAAGTTGAAGTCGCAGGATTTACGCAGGTTGAACCGATGGATCCCGCATTCCCATTACCTCCTGAAGCATTGAATACATGCCCCATGTCATAATTGGCATTGCCTACCTGAGAGGTAAGGGTTTGCTGTAGCTGTAAATTTAAGGCATTGGTATAAGGGTCAGTATTGGGATCGGTAAAAATAAGGTTCGGTAAGTCCTGAACAATCAGTTTGATTCCAAACTCCTTTTCAAAAATACCATTAACACGGGTCATAGTAGCATTCATCTGAATTACCGTGTTGGTTATTCCTCCTGAGGGATCAAACTTTTTGGTATATTCCCCGGTTGTGGATAAAGCCAGTCTGTAGGTTCTGTATTTTGTGATTGCCGGTCTGTTTGTGATCCCTACACTAGAGAGTTTTTTTTTGCCGTTGTCTTCCAGCAGCTTGATATCTTTGATGTTTTTTTCATCAACAGTACATTCAAAGCCATTATCGCTTTCGGTCCTTTTGGTTTTATAAAATACACCGTACGTTTTCTTATCCGCACTGATGGGCTCTATAAACTGGAATACTCCATCCTTGATAATCATAGACTGGATTTCAGTAGGCGATGTACTGAATCTCAGATATTTTGAAGAATCGTCCACTCCTACTCCCACATAAGAGCCTAGCTGGTATCTTTCTGCCATGGCCTTTTCCATAACAGGATTACTGTATACTGCAAATTTTTCTATTTTTCCTTCTGCTGTAGGCAGAGAGATAATTACAGGCTTTGCACCATTTCCTGTTTCCACGGCATCTTTCAGTAGATTTCTCAGTGAAGCCAAATCTACTTTATAAGCATATTTAACGTCAGTCCCTTTTCTAATTTCTGAAACTTTCTGAGCGGATGGTTCCCATCTCTGTGCATAAGCAGAAGTAGTTATCCCCGCTAATGCACAAATCAGTAAAATTCTTTTTTTCATAATATTTTATTATTCTAAATAAATATAAATTTACAGAAGGCAAAATACTAAAAAAATGGCTGACATTTACATAATCAGCCATTTTTAACATAATTTCTTTATTTTCCTAACTTTTTAATTCCCATTTCAAACAGGGCAAAGGAAATCAGGTCTGCGTTTTCACCGATGACCTGTTCAGTTGACCTTCCGGCTCCGTGGCCTGCATTTTTTTCGATCCTCAGTAAGACCGGATGGTTACAGGCCTGTTTTTCCTGCAGTTCGGCGCCGAATTTAAACGAGTGCGCGGGTACTACCCTGTCGTCATGGTCGCTGGTGATGATCATGGTAGAAGGATAGCAGGTTCCGGCCTTCACATTGTGGACCGGAGAATAGGATTTCAGGTATTCGAACATTTCTTTGCTGTCTTCCGCTGTTCCGTAGTCGTATGACCATCCGGCTCCGGCGGTAAATTTATTATACCTCAGCATATCCAGCACCCCAACTCCCGGAAAGGCTACTCTCGCCAGGTCAGGACGCATGGTCATGGTAGCTCCCACCAGGAGACCGCCGTTTGACCGTCCGGAAAGTGCCATATATTCTTTGGATGTGTAGCCCTTACTCTGCAAGTATTCCCCGGCCGCGATAAAATCGTTGAATACATTCTTTTTTTCCATTTTGGTACCGGCATCATGCCACTTCTTACCGTATTCCCCGCCGCCGCGGATATTAGGAACCGCATATATTCCTCCGTTCTCCATCCAGATGGCATTGACTACAGAAAAAGCAGGCTGCAGGCTGATGTTGAAACCGCCGTATGAATACAGGATGGTAGGGTTTTTACCGTCCAGCTTGGTTCCTTTCTTGTAATTGATCATCATCGGGATCTTTGTTCCGTCTTTAGAGGTATAAAATACCTGTTCCGAAACATAATTTTCCGGGTTGAATTTCACCTTTGGCTTCTGGTATACTTCAGACTTTCCGGAATCGGCATTGAATTTATAGGTGGTTCCCGGTGTGATGTAGTTGGTAAATGAAAAGTACAGTTCTTTCTCTTTTTCCTTACCGCCGAATCCAGAAATGTTTCCTTTTCCGGGAAGCGTAATTTCCCTTACCAGCTTTCCGTTTTTATCATATTGCTTTACCTGATCGATGGCATCTACCATATAAGTAGCAAAGAAATATCCGCCGCCGGTAGTGATACCCAATACATGATCCGTCTGCGGGATTACATCTTTCCAGGTCTCCGGTGCCGGATTTTTGATGGTGGTCTTTACCAGGCGCATATTCGGTGCATCCTTATCAGTAAAGATATATAAATCATCGCCCCGGGTATCTACAATATTGACATTGATATCAAAGCCTTCATTGATCCGGATGAAGTCACCGCCGTTTTTCAGATCTTTGATATACAGCTCATTCCCGTTGGTGGCATTGGCTGCAGAAATAATCAGGTAACGCTGGTCTTCGGAAACACCGGCTCCCAGATACCTTCTCGGGGTCTTGTCGCCTCCGAAGATCAGCTGATCCTGGGACTGCTTTGTGCCCAGCTTATGAAAATAGACTTTATGCTTATCGGTCATTCCGGAAAGTACAGTTCCTTCTTTAGGCTTGTCGTAGCTGGAATAATAGAAGCCTTCATCTCCCTTCCATGAGATTCCGCTGAACTTTACATCCACCAGGGTTTCATCAATCTGCTTTTTGGAAACGGCATCGATGATTATAATTTTGTTCCAGTCGCTTCCGCCTTCGGAAATGGAGTATGCTGCCAGGCTTCCTTTTTTGTTGAATGACAGCTGGGAAAGCGAAGTGGTTCCTTTTTCGGAAAACTTATTGGGATCCAGGAATATTTCGGTAGCTTTTGTCTGATTGTTCGTGCGGTAGAGGACAGACTGTGCCTGCAGGCCGTCATTTTTGTAATAATATGTATAATCGCCTTCTTTGAATGGGGCGGAAATTTTTTCATAATTCCAGATTTCCCGCAACTGGTCTTTGATCTGATCTCTGAACGGGATTTTAGCAAGGTAATTCTGGCTATAGGCAACCTCCTCATCCACCCATTTTTTTGTGGCTTGGGAATCATTTTCAAGATCTCTGAACGGATCTGCTACGGCAGTACCGAAATAAGTATCGGTCTGGCTGCCTTTCAATGCTTTCGGATACGTCATTTTCTGTGAATAAAAGTTGGCCGAAAACAATACTCCGGCGGTTAACAATATCGGTCTGAAGTTCATAATGCAACTGTTTTCCCAAAAATAAGGAATCTAAATCAAATGGACAGAATGCTGATGCTCTATTTGGTTGCATCAGCCCCGTGCACTGTTCGATCAGCTTTTTCAAAACTGAAAGCCATCTATCTCCTGATGGCTTTATGCTATATCATGTTTGCTATCAATGCCTGTAACTTCATCTCTCTTTAAATAAAAAACCAGGAACTATTTTATATTTTGGAAATAAAACCTGTTGGCTTCCCAGTATAATTCCTGTGGCCCGCTGTTCCAGTAATAGGTATCGGAACCGTATTTCGCTTGGTAAAGGTTGAATGTCTGTTCTTCTGAAACGGTTTTATCAGCTTTTTTTAAACGGGCGGTAGCATCAATAAGGTATTTCCTCATTTCGCCTTCCCCTATGTTTTTCAGGTCTCCGATATTGATTTCGGAATTTACGGACGGAACCTTAAAGCTTATATCATACCTGATTTCTGTGATCTCCTGGTCTTTCAGCTCGGGATGGCTGATGGACTTTACCGACTTGATCATATATTTTGCATTTCTAAAATTCCCCATCAGGGCACTGAAATATGCCTGGGCTTCCGTACGGCAGCTGGCCGCTACATTAACCGGCAGATTGGAGAGGAAAGTCCGGGTCAGATCCTCGGTTTTTTTCTGATACAGGTCCTCCATTTTTTCAGTATAGGTATTGTTTTTTCCCAAAAAGTTAATCGTATAACTGTTCAGCTCCTTTACAGCAGTATCATCATAATTTATAAAAGAAGTGAAATACAGATTAAATACCTTTTCAGGTGACAGTACATTCTGGGATCTGAAATTTTGGGCACAGAAGATCAGCATTGCCAAAAAGACAATTTTAAGGTTTCTCATATACTTATTTAAACGGTACTAAATAATCCTTTTTATAAAGGACATCTAAATATATGCATTATCCTCAAAATATCTACCACTTTTACGGCAACTTATTGAAAATTTAAAAATAAATACACTGAAAAAGTATAAATATTTGAATCAAAACAATTTATGATCTAACTATTTATAGCTAATTTTTTTTAGAATTTATTTTTACTTCATTTCAGAAGCAATATTCTTGCTACGGGGCTTTATATTATCCGGATAGAACCCCTCATTTGTTCTGAAAACGGGATCCAACAAAAAAATCTCCCTCAAGAGGAGATTTTTTTGTTTTTAAGATGGGAAAAGGGATTACAGGTTTTCTTCCTGCCCTTTCATTTTTTCAGCGTTTTCCGCCATGATGACCGCATCAATCATTTCAGAGATATCACCGTTCATGTAGGCATCAAGGTTGTACATGGATTTGTTGATCCTGTGATCGGTTACCCTTCCCTGCGGATAATTATAGGTCTTGATCTTTGCGGACCGGTCTCCGGTGGAAACCATTGATTTTCTTTGTGCCGCAATATCTCCCTGTACTTTCTGCAGCTCAATATCATAAAGTTTGGTACGCAGCATCTCCATTGCCAGTTCACGGTTGGCCAGCTGGGAACGCGCCTGCTGGCAGACCACTACCAGTCCTGAAGGTTTATGGGTAAGCTGCACTTTGGTTTCTACCTTATTCACGTTCTGTCCTCCGGCTCCTCCCGAACGGGAAGTCTGCATTTCAATATCGGCAGGATTCAGTTCGAAATCCACCTCTTCGGCTTCCGGAAGTACGGCAATGGTGATGGCAGAAGTATGCACCCTGCCCTGGGATTCCGTTTCCGGCACCCGCTGTACCCGGTGAACTCCGGATTCAAATTTCATGATCCCGTAAACCCCTTCGCCTTCCACTTTCATGATGAGTTCTTTATAGCCTTTTGCCGCTTCATTGGAATCGGTGATCTCGTGCCTCCAGCCCTTTGTCTTGAAATACATGAAATACATCCTGTAGACATCTTCCACAAAAATAGCAGCCTCATCGCCTCCGGTTCCGGCCCGAAGTTCTACAATCACGTTTTTGTCATCAGCAGGATCTTTTGGGATCAGGAGTACCTTCAGCTCTTCTTCAAGTCCCGGAAGCTTGGCCTGGGCTTCCAGCTTTTCCTCTTTTGCCATTTCCACCAGGTCCCTGTCTGAACCATCGGCGATAATTTCTTCAGATTCCTCGATATTATCCAAAGCCCCTTTATATTGATCGTAAACCCGTACAATTTTCCCTAAATCGCTGTATTCTTTATTTAAAGAAGAATATTTTTTCTGATCAGAAATCACATCAGGCTGGATAATAAGGTCAGCCACCTCATTATATCTCTGTTTGATCGCTTCTAATTTTGGAATTAATGATTTAGACATAATAAAAATTTAGTTGGCAAAGATACGGATTGCCCAGGAAGAAAAAAAGCTCATTTTCATGAGCTTTTGCAAATATTGATTTGACTTTGAGTTTTATACTGTCCTCCGGAATACCGGATGGCATTACTGAATGATCATTTTCTGGATGGCAATTCCATTATCGGTTTTCAGGTGGACCAGATAGGTTCCTGCAGGGTAGCTAATGCTGAGATCATAGGTTCCGTCCTCATTTTTCAGTCTGAACGAATCCAGCTTTTTACCGCTCATTTCATAAATGGAAATTTCTCCGTTTTTAGCTTTATGGTAAATGAGTTTTGCTTTTCCGTTCTTCACCGGATTGTCTGCTATCTGAAGCGACAACCTTCCGGAAGTATTTTCTTCAGCGGTTGACAATGATCCTGTGTAATTTCCAAAAATCCTGAATTCACCCGGCTGAAGGGTAATCGGCGCTGTAGTGGAAGTAACGGATGAAACAGCATTAGTCATCAGGTTCTGCCATGAGCCCGTGTAAGGGAAATAAGGAACAACATCTTTTGCGGTCGTGCCGTAATTGGCCAGTACCACTACATTTTTCATACCTGAATTCAGCAAACTGTCATAGACATAAATCCGGGTAATCAGTCCGTCCGGATCATTAGTCAGGTTATTCGATTCGATGGTATAGGTTTTTGAATTAAATACCGGATGGGCATTACGGATGCTGATGATCTGTTTCCAGGTATCGTAAACGGCTTTTCTGCTGGCATTGGTATCGTAACCCAGCGTAAAGGCTACCGGCTTTTCATCGGTACGGCATCCGTTGTTGATGCTTCCGTCACCACATCGGTTGATGCTGAATTCATACCCCAGCTCACCGAACTGCCAGATCATTTTAGGACCGGGAATCGTAAAGAAGGTAGCTCCAAAAGTTTTCATCCTGTCCAAGGCTGTATTCAGGTTCTTTACATCATAGCTTCCGTTCACCGCTCCGTAGGCCAGGTTCTTGAACATCAGCCTTTCTTCGTCATGGCTTTCCCCGTATCCTACGCCATACATATTATTAAAGCCGTGAAGCATATGGCTCATTCTGTCGAAATTGCTGTTTTCCTTGTATCCCATGGTATTCTGGTTATAAGGACCATTCTGGTTGTTCCACAGCATAACGCCTTTTCCTTCATTATTTCTGTAATTGGCCCACTGCTGTTCTTCCTGGTCGGTTCCCAGGTGTTCGAAAATCATATACGAATTCGGATCGATAGCCCATTGACGGTCTGCATAATTTTTAAGGATATCTACACGGTCCTGCTGATAGGCATTGGTACAGGTCTGGTCGTTTTCAGTACAGTTCTGGGTAAACCCTTTGGTAAGATCCCAGCGGAAACCGTCTATTTTGTATTCCGTAAGCCATTGCTGAAGGCATCTTTCCACATAATATTTCGTAGCCTGGCTGGTATGGTTAAAATCATTGAATACATTATAAGAGTGTTTCGGAACGGTATTGAAATATGGATTATTGGCAGCTACATCACCATAGCCGTCGCCATCAGGGTCCACATTCCAGAGCCTCACCAACGGGGAGCGGCCCGTGGCATGGTTGAAAGCCACATCCAGGATGACGGCAATCCCGTTCTGATGGCAAATATCTACGAACTCCTTGAATTTTTCAGGTGTTCCGTAGGCTTTATCCAACGCGTAGTGGAAAGAAGTATTGTATCCCCAGGAGAGGTTCCCTTCGAATTCCATGATCGGCATCAGCTCAATAGCATTGATATTCAGCCCTTTCAGATAAGTGATTTTGTTGATGAGGGACTGCCAGTTTTTTTCCTGGGTAAAATCTCTCAGCAGCAGTTCATAGACGATGAGGTTTTCTTTTGCAGGACGCTGGAAATTGGTAACCTGCCAGTTGTATGGCGTCTGTCCTGTCCGGAACATGGAAACTTCAAAGCCTTGTCCGGCCGGGAACTGCGGCAGATTTGGATAGGTAGATGCGGAAATATACTGATCGTCGTAAGACGACAAAATCTGTGGGGAATACGGATCTGCTACTTTTCTCAGGTCATTGGTCCTGTACTGAAAAGTATACACCTGCTGCGGGGTAAGCCCGCTCAGCTCAATCCAGTATACATCCGGATTGGCCGTATCCCTCTTCATCAGGTAGTTGTCATCTACTGTCCAATTGTTGAAGCTTCCGATCACATGAACGAAATTCTTGGCCGGTGCGTACAATGCCAGCCCCACTTTTGTGTTGTCTGTCGGATGATAATTGATTCCCTGTCTGATCCATGTCGGAATTGCTGCGGAAACTACGTTCCTGGGAACCTGAAGCACGAAAGCTGACGTTTTTGAGGAGGACCCCTGGCTTGCCACGAGCTCCATATTTGCATCACCGGTTACGGTGTAAGCATAAGAATATGAAGTAGAAGGTGCAGACGTGGAATGCACCACCGTTCCGTTGGCTTTCAGCTGGAATGTCGCATTCACATTGGTGGTGGCGGTAATGTTGATGGAATTCCCCGAAGGCACGGAAGTCAGGCTGCCGGCTGCCGGATTGGTCATCGTCATATTAAGAACGCCTACATTCACCAGCACGTCAGAAGTCTGATGGGCTCCTGTTTTGTCTTTCAGCAGAAACCCGAACCTTCCGATTCCCGTTCTGCCATAAAATGCGGTGGGAGTAAATGCCAGGGAATAGGTATCCGTTGCCGGATTGTAATTCAGTTTATTGACATCATTGGAATTGTTCCAGGAGCCATTGGTAGGACAATCCTGGCTGTTCTGGTAATTTACGTCCAACGACCAAGACCACAGGTATACCGCGTTATTGGAAATACCCCAGGCGGTTTCGTCGATCTGGCTGCCGGGTACGGTTAGCGTGATCGCATCCGTCTCATTAAAAGGATTCGGATTAATGGTATAGCTGATCTGCCCAAACATCAGAGCAACGGCAAACAGCAGGATACCGGAATAAAGTTTTTTCATAAAATCGAAATTAATTATAAATACTAAAGTACTTCATTTTTTGAGATCTTTTCATTTTTTTATCAAAAAGCAGAAATTTTAACGTCCTGGAAACTATAAGGTAATGAATAGCATAGTATGATCTGCCTTACCGCAATAGAGATTTGCGGATGATAAAAAACCCGGTACAGAACAATGCCTGACCGGATTCCGAATGTAATTTAAATAAACTATTAAAAATCAGTTTTTTAGTGAGCTCAACGAAATGCTATTTCAGAAACATTAGTTCTTCATTATTTTTTCAGACATGATCTGTCCGTTTTTAAGCTTCACTTTTATAATATAAACCCCATTGGATGCGCCCTGCAGATCAATCTGATCACCGGAAAAAGGCACCGGTATTTTCTGGCCAAGACTATTGAAAACACTTACCGATTCTATGGAGGCATCTGCTTTTATATGAACTGCTCCATGGGTAGGATTAGGATAAACCGCAGCAGGCTTTATGATGAGATGATTTTCTGATGTAGAAAGTCCTGTAGCTTCTTTTATACAGCGTACCGATTCTCCCTGCCCTCTCGGAGCGCCCGAACCGGCGTTGGCAATGGTTGAACCGATATACAGGTATTTTCCTCCCGAGTTGGCCGTATCTGAACTCCAGTAGTATCCCCTGGCACCCACATAAGTAAAACCGCCGTTGGTGTTGCTTCGGTAACCGGCAGCAGGCAGCTTCAGGCGGCTGTTGTAAGCAGAGGCCAGATTGTTTATACCTTCCGCAGTAACAGCGATGGCCCAATCATTCTGTGAAGGAAGCTTCCATCCCGGCCCGATTGCCTTGCAGGGATCCACCCCTATTGCTGATGTTACACCGGACACCGAAGCGGCATTCCATCCATCACTGGTTGCATTGGAAGACCACCAGGAAGCAGAACCTGAACCCATGATAAACATGCCCGGTCCGGTAATTCCTTCGGGAGAATTTACCGCAGGCGCTGCGGTAGTTGAGGAACTTCTCAACTGATGGCCGTCATCCCACCTTCCCCATTGAAAAAGATCACCGTAGGATTCTGTATCATCCAAAGAAGCGGCCACGCGGCTGCTCCCCAGATTCTGCTGCAGCCAGATTTTTCCGTCTGCTCCCCTGACGGTAGTATAATAAACCGTCTGGCCGCCGTACATGAATTTTGTACAGCTTACATCTCCCGGATTATTTCCCGGATCGGTGTTGCTGCAGGCCGGGGTCAGCGAAATCCTTTTTACCCTGATCCCGTTCTGGGAATAAGCCAGGACCAGGTAATTCTGTGCCTGGTCTACTGCAAGATCATTGTACGTTGCCTGCCCGTCTGAAATAAAATCTCCGCCAAAGGCCTTCCATGTTTGCGTAGCAGGATCCAGACTGTATACCGTATTGCGCAGAAGATCATCATTTTCCCATCGGCTGGCGACTACATACGGAGTTCCCGATGCCGTTACGGCAATGGCAACATGCTGTACCTTTCCGGAAGAAAAGTTGGCATTTCCCAACGGTACCCAGCCCGTTCCGTTGAATTTTTTTACATTTAACTTCTGGCCGCTTGCGGAGTGGGAAACATAAGCCACATACAGATGGTCCGCTGCATCAATCGCCATATCAGACGTATATTGTTCTCCAGAAGAAGCAGCGTCCACCATACTACCGCCTGTTAATGTCCACTGATCGGAAGGTGTTGCCGAACTTGTATTTTCATAAACTTTTACACTGCCGCTGCCTGCGCTGCAGGTGTACACTTTGTTATTGCTCCCGATCACCATTTCTGCAAAAGCGGCTCCGCCGGAAAATCCTGTATTGCCAACCTGTTCCCAGGCCCCGTTTGCATACCGCCGGACCGTTCCTGAATTCTGACCGGAAAAGGTATACAGCACATTGGAAGCAGAAACGGCTGAAGCATGATAGTTGATGGAAACATCTGCTGCATCGGGCAGCTGGATCCAGGAAGTCCCGTTAAATTTACGGACTTCCATTCCGGCTCCGGGCCAGCCAATCTGATTAGTGTAGTACAGATTTCCCGTATGATCTGCGGATAATGAATTGTATAAGGCTGTGCCATTGGTAATACCTGCATTTCCGCCTGCATAAGACCACGTATTCCCATCGAATACCTGGACAGACCCTTTGCCAACAGAAGTATCATAATAAGAAATAAAATATCTGTTTCTCCTGACAGCCAGATTATTATTGCTCCCTCCTGCTGCTGAAACGATTTCGGAACCGCCTACATTTTCCCATTGCTGGGCAGGTAAATGACTTGTCGCTATGACCATAAAAGCAAATGCTGCTTTGGTTTTATGTACTGAAAAACGTATTTTTCTAAACATCTCTACTGTATTTAATTCTTGATGATTTTTTTGATGATTTTCTGCCCGTTCCTTACTGCAATTTCTACCCAATACATTCCCGGCAAAAGATTTCCCGTATCGAGTTTTCCGTCAGCATACTGTACTTTTATTTCCCGGCCGGACGCGTCGGTAACATGCACATATTCTATTTCATCATCCGCATTCAGATAGAGTACTCCGCGGGTCGGATTCGGATATAGCATGACAGCTGTTTTCCTGAAATCAGAAACCGAAAGTGAAGAGGCTTCCTTTATGCACCGGACCGACATTCCGCCGTTACGGCTGCCGCTGTTGGTGAGAGCGGAATACTGGCTGATGTACAGATGCTGTCCGGAACCAGTATAGGGCGACGGTGAAGAAGACCAGAGATACAGCCGGGTTCCGGGTGAAAAGATGCCGCTGTAGTCCTTCATTCCTGCCGGAACCAGTTTTAAGTTGCTGGCAAATGCAGAGCTGATATCCGAAATATTTTCTGCCGTAAGCACAGCTTCAATCTCATCTACTGCAGGCAGCCTCCAGCCTGTTCCTATAGCCCTGCAGGGATCGGCTCCGTTTGAAACCGTGGCAGAGGCAGGGTTGGTTGCAGTCCATTGGTCATTTACAGTCCCTCCGGACCACCAGTTGGACGGTGAGTTGTAGCCTGCGGAGTAAAATGCAGTATTGCCGCCGCTCAGTCCGGAAGGATTGTTCGGCGACGGAGCGGTCGGTTTCAATACGGAATTGATCAGCTGATGGCCATCATCCCATCTTCCCCACTGGAAAAGATCCCCGTAAGCGCCGGTATCAGTTAATGATGCAGCTGCATTTGTGCTTCCCAGGTTCTGCCTGAGCCAGATCTTTCCGTCTGCGCTTCGTACCGTTGAATACGTTACAGGCTGTCCCTGATACGTAAAAGACACACAACCAAGGCTTCCGGTAGTATTTCCGGGATCCGCACCGGTACAGTTTTGCGCTGCTGCATATTTCGGGACTATAAGCAGTAAAGCCGCCAGCCCTGTTGTACAGATAGAAGTAAATAATGTATTCATCCTTACCTATTATTTTTATTTATTCTAAATTATAATTAATTTTGCGCAAAAGTACCTGAGATTTAAAACCGGGAGTTATCATTTCCGAGTTTTTTGTTATCCTGTATCCACTTTATTTAAAAATGCCGTAAAACTGTTTCTTATGAAGAAAGAATTTCCCAAAGGGTTATTATTCAGATCAGAAGATCTCTGTATCGTATCGCAGGAAAACTTTTTTTCTGAAAATTTTGCAAAATCCGTAATGATTGAAGGAGAGTCGAGCTTCAACCTGCTGTTTCTGCTGAGTTCCGGTGTGCAGATGGAGGCAGAAGATTGCGGAACCCGCTTCCTGTTTAAGAAAAACCAGTATATCCTCCATTATTCGGACCGGGAAAGCAGAGCCGCACTCTGGACAGAACACCGTGAGCAGCTGAACTATTTTCACATCAGGATCAGCTATGATTTTATTTTCCGTCTGATTAGTCCTGCACTGAACAGAGAAAATGCAGATATCCTCGAAGCCATGATCTGCAACCATTATATTTTCCTGCATAAACAAACGCCTCCTTTTATGACCGTAGAGATGCATATCATTCTGAAGGAAATCATCAGTTCCTCTAAAAAAGGGGTCCTGCAGAAACTTTTTGTGGAAGCCAAAGTGATCAAACTCCTGATCCTTATCTTGGAACAGTTCGGCAACAAGAATAGGGCTGCGGAGACGCCGGAGATTCCTTCAAAAATCAAGAAATACATTGACGAAAATTTCCACCGGAATATCAGGGCAGAAGAAATAGGAAAAAATATCGGTATCAACCAGACTACCGTCCGGAAAGCATTTAAAGCCGAATACCAAACGACAGTCAGCGATTATATGGCAGAGCTCAGGATGCTGAAAGCCAGAAAACTTATTGTCGACCAAAAAATTATGATCAAGGAAATCGCTATTGAATGCGGCTACGAATACGTACAGAATTTTACCCGTGCATTCAAGAAAAAGTTCGGGGTTTCTCCGGAGAGATTAAGAAACAGCGGGTAAACAGAAAAACCGCCTATTCAGAATAAGCGGTTCCTATATGTTGTTTTGCTTTGATATTGCTTCCCCGGAATTCAGGTGAGGAAACAATGACAAAATCAATTAATGATGATGTCCGTGGCTGTCATGAACATGGTCATGAATGAAAGGTCCGTGGCCTTTTGGCTCGTTATAGATTACTTCCGCTCCTTCCTGCTCGTATACCATTTTGCTTCTGATGTCTTCAGGGTCAAACGGCTTCACTTTACCGAAATATTCTTTCAGGCCTTCCGTTAACCACAACGGGATCACGAAACCAAAGAACATAAAGATACACCAGAACCCTACCAGGAACATAATGATGAAAAATACAGTCCAGAGGAACTGGTAAAATGGCCAAAATGCTGATAAAATCATTATCATTTCTTAAAGATTTTAGGCAAAAATATGACTTTTTATTTTTTTATACAAAAGATAGCTGTCCTATTTCATTATTTATTTTGATTTTAAACTAACTAATGGGCCAGGTCTGCAAAGAAATCATTCCCTTTATCATCCGAGATAATGAATGCCGGGAAATCCTTCACTTCGATTTTACGTACGGCTTCCATGCCCAGTTCAGGGAAATCCACCACTTCCACGGAAAGGATGTTGTCTTTCGCCAGGATGGCAGCCGGTCCTCCGATAGAGCCTAAATAGAATCCGCCGTATTTTCCGCAGGCGTTGGTAACATCCCTGCTTCTGTTTCCTTTGGCAAGCATGATCATGCTGCCGCCGTGGCTCTGGAATTCATCCACATACACATCCATCCTTCCTGCTGTTGTGGGCCCGAAGCTTCCTGAAGCCATTCCTTCCGGGGTTTTTGCCGGACCCGCATAATAAATCGGGTGATTTTTGAAATATTCAGGCATCGGTTGTCCGCTGTCGATGATTTCCTTGATTTTGGCATGGGCAATATCCCTCGCTACGATTAAGGTGCCGTTCAACTTTAACCGGGTCCTGATCGGGTGGTTAGACAATTCAGCTAAAATTTCAGGCATCGGCCTGTTAAGATCGATTTCCACAGCTTCTTCCAGATGCGGCGGTGTATCCGGTAAAAATCTCTTCGGGTTTTCTTCCAATTGCTCCAGGAAAATCCCGTCTCTGTTGATTTTTCCCTTGATGTTCCGGTCTGCCGAACAGGAAACCCCCATTCCGACAGGGCAGGAAGCAGCATGGCGCGGAAGCCTGATCACTCTTACGTCATGGGTTAGGTATTTCCCTCCGAACTGTGCTCCGATGGCACTTTCCTGGCAGATCTTCTGCACTTTCGCTTCCCACTCCAGGTCCCTGAATGCCTGTCCGGCCTCGTTTCCTTCCGTAGGCAGATGATCATAATATTTTGCCGAAGCTTTTTTCACAGCCGCCAGATTCGCCTCTGCAGAAGTTCCGCCGATAACCAGGGCCAGGTGATAAGGCGGACATGCTGCCGTTCCCAGGTCTGAAATCCGTTCTTTTACAAAAGCTTCCAATGCTTTTTCATTCAGCAAAGACTTTGTCTTCTGGTAAAGAAAGGTTTTATTGGCTGAACCTCCGCCTTTGGTAAGAAACAAGAATTCATAGGAATCGCCTTTCTTGGCATAGATATCAATCTGTGCCGGAAGGTTGGAACCTGAATTTTTCTCATCAAACATCGTCAATGGCACTACCTGGGAATATCTTAAGTTTCTTTTCTGGTAGGTATTATAAATTCCGCGGCTCAGGTATTCCCCATCATCCACGCCGGTATATACATTTTCCCCTTTCTTACCCATTACGATCGCCGTTCCGGTATCCTGGCAGGACGGAAGAGCTCCTTCGGCGGCCACGGCAGCATTCTGCAACAGGTTGTAGGCTACGAAGCGGTCATTATCCGTCGCTTCAGGATCATCAATAATCCTTCTTAAGCTTTCAAGATGCGAAGACCGCAGCATAAAGGAAACGTCTGCCATCGCTTCTTCAGCCAGCATTTCAAGGCCTTTCGGATCAACGGTTACAATTTCCCGGTTGCCCAGGGTTTCCACTTTTACATAGTCTGAAGTAAGCTTTCTGTAGACGGTATCGTCTTTCTGAATCGGATAAGGATCCTGATATCTAAATTCCATTCATTTTTTATTTGGGTGCAAAAATAAAACTTCAGCAAAAAAGCATGAGGAAAATCAGCTGTCTCCACCTATATTTATAATGATTATAAATTGCAGATGTTTCAGGCAATGACTAACTTTAGAAAAACTTTTAAACCACAAAAGTCACAAAAGTTTTTTCTTTTTTTAAGTTTAATAATATAATATTCAGAAGAGCACACAGGTTTTTGAATCTTTGACTTCAATTTTGTGAGCTTTGTAGATTTTTATTATCAGTCTTGAATTCAAACTGAACCTCTTGTGCGTTTTGTGGTTAAATTAAATCTATCATCACAATGAATTACAGAATAGAGAAAGACACCATGGGTGAAGTGCAGGTTCCTGCAGACAAATTCTGGGGCGCCCAGACCGAAAGATCCAGAAACAATTTTAAAATCGGACCGGAAGGTTCCATGCCTCATGAAATCATTGAAGCTTTTGCTTACCTGAAGAAAGCAGCAGCCTTTACCAATACGGATTTAGGCGTCCTTCCTGCTGAAAAGAGGGATCTGATCGCTGATGTCTGTGATGAAATCCTGGCAGGCAAACTGAATGACCAGTTTCCGCTGGTGATCTGGCAGACCGGCTCGGGAACCCAGTCGAATATGAATGTGAACGAAGTGATTTCCAACAGGTCGCATGTAAACGGCGGCGGCATACTGGGAGAAAAAGCGGAAGTCCATCCCAATGATGATGTAAACAAGTCCCAGTCTTCCAACGACACCTATCCTACCGCCATGCACATTGCCGCTTATAAAAAAGTAGTGGAAACCACCCTGCCTGCAGTAGAAAAACTAAAAAATACATTAGCCGAAAAAGCAGCCGCTTTTAAAGATATCGTAAAAATCGGGAGAACCCATCTTATGGATGCCACGCCGTTAACACTGGGACAGGAATTCTCAGGATACGTAGCCCAGCTGAATTACGGAATCAAAGCTTTAAAAAATACACTTCCCCATCTTTCCGAGCTGGCTCTCGGGGGAACTGCCGTAGGGACAGGCCTGAATACGCCGCAGGGTTATGATGTAAAGGTGGCTGACTATATCGCGCAGTTTACCGGACTTCCTTTCGTAACCGCTGAAAATAAATTTGAAGCACTGGCTGCCCATGATGCGATTGTGGAATCTCACGGTGCATTGAAACAGCTGGCGGTTTCTCTGTACAAAATTGCACAGGATATCAGGCTGCTGGCGTCAGGGCCAAGGTCGGGAATCGGGGAAATCTATATCCCGGAAAATGAACCCGGCTCTTCTATCATGCCGGGGAAAGTAAACCCTACCCAGAATGAAGCAATGACCATGGTCTGTGCCCAGGTATTAGGAAACGACACCACGATTTCATTTGCCGGAACCCAGGGAAATTATGAACTGAATGTCTTCAAGCCGGTGATGGCTTATAATTTCCTGCAGTCCGCCCAGCTGATTGCAGATGCCTGTATCTCATTCAATGACCACTGTGCAGCAGGAATCGAACCTAACCATGAAAGAATCAAGGAACTGGTAGACAAGTCCCTGATGCTGGTGACTGCTTTGAATACGCATATCGGTTATGAAAATGCAGCCAAAATTGCCAAAACCGCTCACAAAAACGGAACAACCCTGAAAGAGGAAGCAGTAAACCTCGGGCTTGTAACGGCTGAACAGTTTGACGAATGGGTAAAGCCGGAAGATATGGTGGGAAGCCTTAAATAGTCTATGGATCAGATTTAAATAATTATATTGTGCAAAAGGGCGCCGGAAAAAATATTTTTTCCGGCGTTTTGTTTACTTCGGTAACAGGTTCCGACATATTAATTATTCCGGCTGAAAAACTGGATCGCTTCACGGATATTCTGATCTTCCAGCAGGTTATCAAAATGATCCTGTGCGGCTACCGGTAGGTCAGGCGTAATTCTTTCATAATAAACACCCTCCCTGTCGCCGTCATAAGAATTGGTCAGTGCCATTTCAAAGCCGTATGGTAATTTTACCATTCCGTTTCCGGTCAGATAACCCAGGGTTTTTTCACCGATGAAAACCGTTCCGGGCCTTCCTTTAAAGGCCAACGCCGTTACTTCACCTGAACTTGCCGTAAGGAGGCCTGTAACAACCGCTACTTTCACATGTTCCATAGACACTCCTTTCGGAATAATGGAAAACAGTTTTTCCGAATTCATCTTATAGGCGCCACCGGAAAAGCTGAACTCCGCTACTTTTTTATGGTCAGCATCCAGTGAAGTCCATACCGTATGATCACCCAGAAAACCATACAGGGCTGCCAGCATCGGCCAGGCATGGCCGCCCGTATTGAAACGCAGATCGATGATCCAGCCTTCAGGATGGTACTTCTCCTGGACATCTGCAATCCGGTCATACAGAGGCTGTGCCGTTTTCCGGAGAACATCAGGCCGGCTGCTGGCAACCTGCATTTTCGGCATCAGAATATAACCGTACTTCCCATCCATAAGCTTTACCTCGAAACCCGGGCGCGCATCATATTTTTCTTTCCATTGCAGGCTTATTTTCTCACGCGCCGGAACGTCGGCAGGCAGAGCGTATCTCTTGTCTCCTTTGAAAATGGTACAATGCGTGGCTTTTATTTTACTGAAAAGGACCTGAATCTCATTCAGGGAAGCTTTGAAATTTTCTGATTTTTCAATATTCCGCATAGTTTCCGCTTCTACGGAATTCCAGTCGACTTCATTCTTATGAAGATAGGATTTCCTCATAACAGAAAACAGCTCTCCGTAAAAAAGAGCAATACTGTCACGTGAATTCTTTGCTTTCTGAGCGCCTATTCTGGAAGGCAGCCCGAAAATCAACAGCAAAATGAAGAGGAATCCGTATTTTGAAATCATAAGGTTGAGATAATGAATTGAAGTAAAGTAAGTTAAACAAATCGAATCATAAAAATTTAATTTTTACGGAAATCTGTACGGCTGATATGATAAAGCCCCGGAGCTTTATTCTACGGAGCTTTTTTGCCATGAAGAAATCAGGTTACCATCCAATGGCTACACCGAAAACCAGGGCTTTGTCATTTTCAAAATATTTGTCTTTGAAGAAATTGCTGAAGTCTTTTTTTACAAAAAGGCTGATATTGTCGTAAGAAACAGTGAATTGTGCCCCATAGATAAAAGGGCTGACCTGATAATTGGAGCGGTCCCTGAAACTCTGCGTCCCTCCTTTCACGATATTATTCGTCGCCATTCTGATGCCGCCATACATGTTGGCTCCTACCCTGAATCCATCGGAATAAGGCCTGTACTGAATATCCATCCCGGCATTTTTCAGTTTTGAAAAATTATACTGCAGTCCTACCGGAATCATGATGTATCCTGTTCTCAGTTTACTTTTATCCAGACTTCCGTTGTATGGGGACAGGAAAACCTCAGCATTCTGTTTGGTGAAAACCATATTGTTGTCTGTACGGATCGTTCTCCAGGAAAATCCCAGTCCCGAAATGAACCCCCAGGGGCTGGTCCTGCTGAACTGATAGTTGAATTTCAGCCCGAATTCAAGATTATTGGCATAGCCCAGGTTTCTGTCCAGTTCATTATCCGGTTTGTCATTCGTCAGGGTCATGATACCATAGGAGAAGTAGCCTGAGAAATCTTTGGTGGCCCGGAATTTTTTCACCAGCTTTTCCTTCAGTTCTTCATTGGAAGTCACATCCGTATTCAGAAGGGAATATTTTACCTGCTTCTGGATCACCTGGTCCAGATCAAACCCCAGGCTTTCGATCCGCGCGTCTATTTTCGCAGAATACTTTTCAGCAACCAGGGCTTTCTGCCTGTCAAATTCTGTTTTATCGAGATTCTGAGCCTGCAGTTCAAGCAGTTCAGTTTCCATCAGCTTCTTCTCTTCCTGAATGATGGTATTTATTTTAACGGCGTATTCTTCTACTTTTTCTTTTACAATGGGGCTTACTTCGGTATTTTCTTTGGAACGGAGGTTCAGCTTCAGTGCTTTTTGTGCCTGTAAGGAAGTAACGATAAGGCACAGCATTCCTGTCATGATAAATTTCTTGATCATATTTTTATTTTTTTAAAGTTAAATAGGTTATTTCGTATTGAGATCGATGGTCGCTACATTGCTTCCGCCTTTGGTTTTTTCGATCACGTCCTTATGCTCTACTGAAAAAAGGAGCGTGGAAGGATCTACATATTTCTTTCTTTTCCTGGTCTCTACGGAATCTGCCTGCGCAATGATTCCGGCCGGTACGATGTCTCCAACCGGAGCGGCCGCTACAGAAGAAATTTCTTTCGCTGCAGGAAGGATGCCTTTTTCATCAACCGGATTTCCAGATTCTGTTTCCTGCCTTACGGGAGCTGCTTGCAGGGCTATTTTTTCAATAGATTGTGGCATACTCATGCGGTCATCAGTCAGAGGCTGAGGTAGGGCAGCTGTCTTTTCTTTTATCAGTACTGCAGGAACTGATTCTGTGCCGGCCGTTTGCATTCCGGAAGCTGTTTTATGGTTGAAGAATAGGATCACACCCAATCCGGCCGTCAGGATCAGGCAGGCTGCAAGAAGCAACCGGTTTATGCCGGTTTTTTTTATGCGGCTGTTTCCGGCCTGGGACTGTATCTCAGACCACAGGTCCCGTGAAGGTGCTGTTTCCCGCTCTTCTATCTGCTTTCTGATTTGTTCTGATAAGGTTGGACTATCTTTTTTCATGGAGTAATGTTCTTTGTTGTTGACTGTAAACTTTTCTCAGTTTTTCCTTAGCCCTGAACAGCTGGGTTTTACTCACCGCGACGGAAATATTCAGCAGATCAGCAATTTCCTGGTGGGAATAATCTTCCAGTACGTACAGGTTGAATACCATCCGGTAGTTGTCCGGCAGCTGATTCAGTAATTCCTGGGCGTCAAAATCGGCATCCAGCCGGGGTTCCTCAAATTCTTCAAGATGTTCCGGATGGATATCGTCCAGATAGAAGACCGTTTTATGGCTCCTGATAAAGTTCAGGCATTCATTTACCACAATCCTTCTCGCCCAGCCTTCCAGGCTGCCTTCCCCCCGGAAACTTTCTATGCTTCTGAAAATCTTGCAGAATGCTTTGATTATACAGTCTTCCGCCTGGTATACATCACTGATGTAGCTTCTGCTTACACTCAGGAATTTTTTCACGTTCCTGTCGTAGAAGATCTTTTGTGCTGCCGGATCCTGTTTTTTCAGGCGGTGCGGCAAATCATCATTTTTATTTCCGAACAGAAGCTTCATAGTAATTTGTTTCTAATGGTAAGACAGCAAAAAAACAAAAAGGTTACGGTCTTGGGAAAATATTTTGTATTTTTTTATTTTTCTGATCATGTTATTTCTTAATGATGAAATGCAGACATGAAGATATCCCTGACTGACAGCCTGTAAATAAAAAAGCCGGACAAAAAAGTCCGGCCTGTATCTTTATGTTTTAACTGATCTGATCAGCTCAACTCAGCATGCGCTGCGCTTTTTTTACCCCTTCCACCAGCAGGTCGATTTCATCAAATGTATTGTAAACGGCAAAACTTGCCCTGACCGTCCCGGCAATATTAAAATATTCCATGATCGGCTGCGTACAATGATGGCCGGTCCTGACGGCGATACCCAGTTTATCCAGGATCATGCCCACATCGGAAGCAATCCCGATTCCTTCCAGATTAAAGGACACCACGCCGGTCCTTTTTGCTTTTTCACCATAAATTTTAAGGCCGTCCAGCTCCAGAAGCTTTTTCTGGGTATATTCCAGCAATGCATTCTCATGATGCTGAATGTTTTCGTGGCCGATATTCAGAATAAAATCAGTGGCTGCACCCAGTGCAATATTTCCGCCTACATTCGGCGTTCCCGCTTCGTATTTGAAGGGCAACCCCGCATAGGTTGTTCCTGTAAAAGAGCAGGTAGCAATCATTTCACCACCTCCATGAAAGGGCGGAAGTTCTTCAAGAAGCTCCTGTTTTCCGTATAAGATCCCGGTTCCCATCGGGGCATACATCTTATGGCCCGAGAAGACAAAGAAATCGCAGTCCATTTTCTGAACATCGATTTTAAAATGCGGAGCCGACTGGGCTCCGTCGATCACGATGTAGGCTCCTGAGTTCTTTCTTGTCTTCGAAATAATCTCCTCTGCAGGATTGATGACTCCAAGCGCATTGGAAACCTGGTTGATGGAAACGATTTTTGTTTTTTCACTGATCATCTGATCAAACGCTTCCAGATCAAGTACGCCGTTCTCATCCATCGGGATCACCCTGAGAATCGCTCCTGTTCTTTCGCAGAGCAACTGCCACGGGACAATATTGGAGTGGTGCTCCAGGTAAGAGATAATAATCTCATCGCCTTTGCTTACTTTCTGCGTCAGGATGTAGGAAATAAGATTAAGCCCTTCCGTAGTTCCTCTGGTAAAGATGACTTCAAAATCATGCTTTGCATTGATGAATTTCTGTATTTTTCTTCTGGAAAGCTCCATTTCCTCCGTAGCCAGCTGGCTCAGCGTATGGATTCCCCGGTGAACATTGGCATTAAGTTCCGTATAATACCGGTTCCATACCTCCAATACGGAGTCCGGTTTCTGTGAAGTGGCGGCATTGTCCAGGTACACCAAAGGTTTCCCGTTCACCTGCCTGTCTAATATAGAAAACTGACTTCTGATTTCCTGAATGTCAAACATGTATTGCAATTTTAAATTAATAGGTTCTTATTTAGAACGCTTCAAATTTACGGCTTTTTTTCCGAAAGCGTGAAGGGTGAATGTGAGTATAGATGTAATCTAAAAAGACTAACGGGCCATGGTTTTCGCAGGAACAGCCGGCTGTATCAAAATAAAAGCCTGCCAAGAGACTTGGCAGGCTTTGTATATTACATAAGAAATTCTTATTCTGCTGCTGCAGTTTCATCTGCTGCCGGAGCGGCTCCTTCTTCTGTAGCCACTTCTTCTTCATCTTCATCATCCATAGCTGCACCTCCTTTCATTGCATTTCTAGACATCTTCACAGCAACTACTACTGCATTGTCCGGATGCATGAAAGAGTACCCTTCGGTTTTGATTCCTCCTACATACAGCTTGTTACCGATTCTTAGCGGCGTAACATCTACCACTACCTCATCTGGCAGGTTGGCAGGGATCGCCTTCACTTTAAGTTTTCTGAAAGACTGACGTAAAACACCACCAGCTACAACACCTCTTGAACGACCCGTAATTCTTACAGGAACCTCCATGATCACCGGCTTGTCTTCTGCTAGCTGATAGAAATCAGCGTGAAGAATTTTGTCTGTAATCGGGTGGAACTGAATATCCTGAAGAACAGCCGGAATAGTCTGACCGTCCACCTCAATAGATACCGTGTGTGCTTCAGGAGTATATACCAAACCTTTGAATGCTCTCTCTTCTGCAGAGAAGTTCAATGGCTCACCACCTCCGTAAACAACACAAGGAACTAATTCAGCATCACGTAAAGCTTTTGTAGACTTTTTGCCCACGCTTTCTCTTTTTGTACCTTGAATTGTAATAGATTTCA
>NZ_CAJYMO010000314.1 GCF_913776365.1 uncultured Chryseobacterium sp.
AAGGATTGGAATATAACTTTCAGGTAAATTCATTTTTGCATTATTATCTCAATTTGCAAATTTAGCGAATAAACAAGAAAGCATGAAATTAATCGGCTTAAAAGTGGAATTAAAATCGGGAAAAGCGGTAATTTAGAATCAATAAAAATTAGTGTTTATTTCCGCATTTTCCTGAGCAGGGAATAGGCCATAAAGGAAATATAACCGAAGAGTACGCTTGCATAGACAATGTTGATCGCCGTATTTGTCCGGTCGCTGTCCGACTGGAAAAAGAGGTTGAAAACAATAAATCCGGCAATCAGAATTCCGAAAATAATCAGGTGTGGTCTCATAAGGTATAGGTTAGCAGGAGGTCCCGTTTTTTTTTGTCAGCAAACGCCTTAGCGGCCTTCACCGATATCCAGCGAGTAGGTTTTTCTTTTTTTGTGGTTTACCGGATTATAATCCTGCCATAAGACCTGCACGCTTTTGTTTTCCTCCAGTTCCGGATTGGTTTCAGCAAATTTGATTCCCATACTGGTAAACCTCACAAAAATCTCTTTGAAAATAATGGCTGTCACTCCGCGCCGCTGGTATTCCGGATGAATCCCGATCAGGTAAAAATTGGCCCTGTCATTTTTCTTTCCTGCCTGCAGAAAATGCCACCATCCGAAAGGCAGGAGCTTTCCTTTGGACTTCTGCAATGCCCTGGAATAGGAAGGCATGGTAATGGCGAAGGATACCAGTTCTTCATGTTCATCCACTACACAGATGACGTAATTTTTGTCGATGAGCGGGAAATATTTTTCCTTATAGGTTGTAATCTGCTCCGCTGAAATGGGAGTGTAGGTGGAAAGGTGTTTATAGGTTTCGTCCAGCAATCTGAACATCGGTTCCACATAAGGGAGGATCTCCTCCTTCGATTTGAAATGCAGGACTTTAAGTTTGTATTTCTGTGCAATTAGCCCGCTGAATTTTTCTACTTTGGCGGGAAGGACTTCCGGGAAATTCATTTCAAATTCCACCCATTCCTTTTCCTTGACGAGACCCAGCGCTTCCATATGCTGTGGATAATAAGCATGGTTGTAAATCCCGATCATGGTGGCCAGTTTGTCGAAGCCCATCGTCAGCATCCCTGCTTTATCGAGGTTGGTAAAGCCCATCGGTCCTTCGATTTTGCTGATGTTTTTCTCTTTCGCGTAGTCGATGGCTTTCCGGATCAGTGCTTCCGAAACTTCTTTGTCATCGATAAAGTCAATCCAGCCGAAACGTACTTTTTCAATACCCAGCTCTTTTGCCTCCTTGTGATTGATCATCACAGCAATTCTCCCTGCGGTTTTTCCTTCTTTTTTTGCCAAGAACTGCTTTGCCTCCGAGTATTCGAGTGCCGGATTCTCCTTCCGGTCCCAGATTTTAAGTTCATCTTTAACAAAGGAAGGTACGTAATACGGATTGTTCTTGTAGAGATCCATCGGAAATCTTACGAATTCTTTAAGCTGAGCCGGTGTTTTTACCTCAATAACTGAAACTTTGGACATAGTGTTCTGGGCAGAATTAATAAGCAAATATAGCTAATTAAATACAATACTTTGGCACAGTTTTTACAGCATATGGGATGAAATTTGTATTATTTAAGGAATAAGAGATGATAGGATATTATGTTATAATAGGAATATCGATGCTGGTCAGTTGGTGGGTTTCTTCCCGCCTGAAGTCCAAATTCGAGCATTATTCCAGAGTCCACTTGCGCAATGGCATGTCCGGAAAGGAAGTGGCAGAAAAGATGCTGAGGGATAACGGGATCAATGATGTACAGGTCACCTCGGTTCCTGGACAACTGACCGACCATTATAATCCGGAAAACAAAACCGTCAATTTATCAGAAGCGGTGTACATGCAGCGGAACGCTGCCGCTGCTGCTGTAGCGGCCCATGAATGTGGCCATGCCGTGCAGCACAAAGTAGGGTATTCCATGCTTCAGCTGCGCTCAAAACTGGTACCGGTGGTGCAAATCAGCTCCAATCTGATGCAGTTTGTACTGATTGCCGGCATTATGCTGATGGTAGCTACCCGGAGCATTGAAAATCCGCAGGGCAACCGGATGGTACTGGCAATTGGTGTAGTTATGTTTGCTTTCACCACGCTTTTTGCATTCATTACCCTTCCTGTAGAATATGATGCCAGTAACCGGGCAATGAAATGGCTGAAGGATACCGGCACGGTAACGGCTGAAGAATATGTAGGCGTTCAGGACAGCCTGAAATGGGCAGCCAGGACCTATGTGGTGGCAGCTATCGGATCGCTGGCCCAGCTGTTATACTGGGCATCGCTGCTGATGGGAGGGAGAAGGGATTGATTTTTTTACCTGAAATAAGCTTATATCCCGGTTATTATGACCGGGATATTTTTTATTTGTATAGTATTCGGTATTTTTGAAGACAAATCCTTCTGATGCAAATAAAAATATTTCTGACCCGGGAAAGACAGGTGGTTTACCTGATAAAAATACTGGCCTTCTTCTGGTTTATCACAAAAGCCTGGACTTACAAAGCATGGGTGGTGGATAGGGAATATCCTGTTATTGCGCCGTCAGAAGCCCTGGATCATATTCCGGGTTCTGTGCATGTAATACTGCTGTTTTTCTCCTTTCTTGCTTTACTGGCCATTCTTCTGTTTAAGCAGAACCGTTTTCTTCTTATCCTGCTGTTTGCAGCCGAACTGCTGAGCTGTGCTCTCGATACAGTGAGATGGCAGCCGTGGGAATATATGTACCTGTGTATCCTGCTTGTGCTGATCATTAATTTCATGAAACCCCGGAACATAATACTGCTGGTACACTGGCTGCTGGTATCCGTTTACCTGTTCAGCGGACTTCATAAGTTCAGCAGGGTATTTCTTTCTGAAGTATGGGTGAAAATGATTCTTACCGGTTACCTGCATTTTCCGTTACCGCTTATTCTTACCTATAAACTATTCTTTGCAGGACTATTGATTCCCTTAACCGAAATCATGCTGGCTGTATTGCTTTACCGGATGAAAAATAAAAAACCGGTCAGTTATATGCTGGTTTTCATGCATCTGGGCATCCTGCTTTTCATCGGACCGTTTGGATTACAATATAATTCCGTTGTCTGGTTCTGGAACCTCTTTATGATCTGCCTTCTCTTCGTGGTATACAGGCAACCTTTGCCGGTTCAGGACAGAAGATTCTGTATACGTCAGGCATACTGGACTGTAATTTGGTTTATACTGCCCGTTTTCAGTTTCTCCGGTATGTGGTACCAGTATTTTTCATTTAACCTGTATTCCGGAAAAAATGCTTATCTGTATATCTGTTTTCCTCAGAGGCCTGCAATGAAATGCATTTTCATCAAATTACCTCATTATGCTCATCCTGAAAATCAAAAGGAGGTTTGTATAGGGCTGCAGGACTGGGCAATGGCGGAAATGAGGCTGGTGCCTCTTCCCGAACCGGAAATCTACCGGAAAATTGCAGAACGCCTGAAGCAGAAATATGCCGGTCTGCAGGTCTCTGTATTTCTTTATAATCCTGTTACCGGAAAACGGACAGATCTGTAAAACGGATTCATCACTCTGTATCCACTGACTGCATATTGCTGAACGCTTCCATAATCCGCTCCCGGTCCTTTATTTTTATACGGGCTGTAATGACTGCTCTTTCCAGGGCATCGAAATGGATTATCTTTGCCTCATATTTTGAAAGCAGCGTAAAAATGGTGTTCTGCTGACTGAAATTAAAACGGATGATGATCTCATCTTCCAGTTCCCGGGTAATAATAACCGCCTCTTCCAGGGTGATCTTGGCAGATTCCTTATAGGCTTTCACCAATCCGGAAACGCCCAGTTTCGTTCCGCCGTAATAACGCACGGAAATGACCAGTACATTCGTAATTTCATGGGCCAGAAGCTGGTTGTATATGGGAAGTCCGGCACTTCCTGAAGGTTCGCCGTCATCGTTCGCACGGTAAAGTTCCCCGTTCAGGCCCATCCGGAAAGCATAACAATGGTGTGTAGCCTTCGGGTGTTCATTCCTTACTTTGTCCAGTGCAGCTTTGAGCTCCTGCTCATTATTCACCGGAAAAGCAAATCCGATGAATTTGCTTCCTTTTTCTTTCAGGAGGATGTTTTCTATGGGCTGTTCTATGGTTTTATATTCGAACGTCATTACTACCGGCTTTAGCACTGCAAAAATACACCTTATGTGCCTAAAATAAAAATGAGCCTGTAAAAGGCTCATCTTATTACTTTTTTAAATCTCTTCTCCGCCGCCACAGGCAAATGCCGAACACCTTCCGAATTGGTTCATGCATAAAGGCCAGCCACAGCCGTCTTCCACCCATGGAGCCTTAACGGCACCCGAAATTTTCTTTAAATTTTCTCTGGTCAGAGTCTTGAATTTTTTTAGATTTTTCATAATAATTCTGTTATTGGTTAACTGTTAACTAAATTACTGAAAAATTACAATATAATTAATGAATTTATTAATTATTTGTTAATATAAAATGAAACTGAATTATTTCTAAAGGTTTTACTTTTATGGTTGCTAAAATTGAATGCCGGTGCTTTTGTACCGTTATGGAGCTGCAGATCATGATTGCGGATGACCACTGCTTCATCCCACAGGCCGGCATCAATGAACTGCTGCAAGATACTTCTTCC
Source organism: uncultured Chryseobacterium sp. (assembly GCF_913776365.1). Lineage (GTDB taxonomy): Bacteria > Bacteroidota > Bacteroidia > Flavobacteriales > Weeksellaceae > Chryseobacterium. The sequence continues at coordinate 4,660 of NZ_CAJYMO010000314.1, forward strand.
GCCTTCGATAATCACGGATTGAATCTGCTCCCGGTAAAGCGCTTTCATGAGCTCAGAAAGAAAATCTTCTTTTCCGACTCTGATCCAGTGAATATTTCCCTGTACTTCCTCTTTAAGCGAATTGATGACCAGGGTCGTTGCTTCCTGATTCAGGATATTGAAATGTGCCGGTACCTTCAGTTCAAAATCGATAAGGATCCTCACCGGGTTTTTACCGTTTACATTCCTGACGGTTAACCCGGGGTTATCGTTCAGGGCAGTGCGGGTTCCTACCAGGATGGCATGCTCATCAGCTCTCATCTGATGGACCAGCTGGTTGACGAGTCCGTTGGAAATAGGGCAGGGGCTGAAATCCCTGTCCAGGAAACCATCTCCGGATTCCGCCCATTTCAGGATAATGTAAGGCCGCTGCTTCTCATGATAGGTGAAAAATCTTTTATTCAGGGCAATGCACGCTTCTTCCAGTACTCCGGAAACCACCTCGATATCGGCATCCTGGATCATTTTTTTTCCTTTTCCGTTCACTTTGTCATGGGAATCCATGGCCCCGATGACTACCTTTTTAAATCCGAGTTCTATGATCTTCAGGGCGCAGGGCGGTGTTTTTCCGTAATGGGCACACGGCTCTAAGGAAACATAAATCGTAGATTCCGGGATCAGCGTCTTATCCCGTACCGAACTGATGGCATTGATTTCCGCATGCGGCTCGCCGGCTTTCCGGTGATAGCCTTCCCCGATGATTTTTCCGTTATGGACAATCACGCTTCCGACCATCGGGTTCGGATAGGTGTTGCCCAGGGCTTTCTGCGCCAGCTCAATACATCTTTTAATGTAAAATTCGTCCTGCATAGTATGTATGAATAAAAAAGGCGAAGTCAAATTGCTTTGCTCCGCCTGTTATAAGGTTATGTTGGTCTATTCTCCGGCAATGATGCTGTGAAGATTCTGTCTCAGGGTTTCCAGATGGGCTTTCTTATCGTCGATGGAGGTGTAGGTATCCCTCAGCAACAGGTTTTCCCTTGACGGGTTCTTGAAGAAAGAAAGGTTGTTCTCCAGCTTTACAATTTCAGCTTCAAGGTCAGCGATCTGGTTCTTGATTTTTCTTGCCTTATCGGTCAGCTGGTTCTCGGATAATCCCTCTTCTTTCAGGTCGAACTCATTGATCTTATTGAGCTTGAGTTTTTCCCTCAGCGTCTTATTGAATTCCGAGTTGATGGAGATCTTGTCTCTCGGTACTTTACCGATGTTGTTCCACGCCGTTTTGATGGCTTCGATTCTTTCGATGCTTCCTTCTTCGTTGGAAACGGTTTTCAGCTCATCCAGGACGGCCTTTTTGTTTTTATAGTTTTCCTTCCAGTTGTCCGTTGAGGCATTGCTCTTTTCGCGGTAGTTATTGAAGAAGGCATTACAGGCATCCCGGAACTCGTCCCAGATCTTATTGGTCATGCTCTTCGGCACATGGCCTATTTTCTTCCAGTCATCCTGAAGTTTTTTGAACAGCGGTACGGAAATATCCCATTCTTCATTGTTCTGGTTATCCTTGGCGGTCTGTATCAGTTTCAGCTTTTCCTCCAGGTTGGTCTGTTGTGAGCCCTTCAGCGATTTGTAATAGGTATTCTTTGTCGTATTGAAATTCCGGAGGGTCGCTTTGAAATCATTCCAGTTCTGATTGGATAATTTTCTCGGTACGCTTCCTGTTTTCAGGAATTCCGAACGCAGTTCCTCTACTTTCCTGATGGCATTCTGCCAATAATTATGATTCGGATTCTCGGAAGGCTCCGACAGTTTTTTAATTTCGGCAATAATCTGGTTTTTCTTTTCCAGGTTGGCGTTCTGTTCCGTTTCAATGCTGGCGGAAAGCTCAGATTTCCTTTCATGGATTTTATTGGAGATTTCCTTGAACTCTTCCCATGTTTTTTCACGGAATTCTTCTGCTACCGGCTCTGCCTCTTCTTTCCAGAGTTTGTGCAGGTACTGCAGCTCGTTAAGCGCTTTCTGGATCACCGGCTCATGTTCTAGCTGTCTGGCGCGTTCGATGATGTGCTGCCTCTTTTCCAGGTTGTGGCTGTATTCCTGCTCCAGGAATTCCTTGTTCAGGTCCAGCATCTGGTAAAACTGGTTCAGGTGATGGAAATAGTTGTTGTTCAGGATCCTGAATTCGGATTTGGCAACCTGCCCGGCTTTGGACCACTCTTCCTTGATCTCGCGGATGGATTTGAAGAGGTTGGTTCCCGGTTCGGAATTGGTATACAGGTTTTTAAGCCTTTCAATGATATCCTGGCGGTGGTCCAGGTTCTTTTTCTGTTCTTCTTCCTGGCCTTTCTGGAACTGGTCGTGCTTTTCCCTGAAGATATTCACCAGTGCAGACAGTCTTGACTGGAAAGGATGTTCATAGCTGAAGTTTTCAGGAGCATTCCCGGCTTCTTCATACTCATGCTTTTTGTCTTCCACTTCATCATGGATGTAATGATTTGCTTTTTCTTTCAGCTGACTGAATTTTTTGAATTCCTCACCGGCATTGGGGGCATTGATGATCTTTTCCATCTCCTTCAGCGTATCAGCCAGGGAAAGGGCAGTCTCCTCATGCTCTTCTTCATGTGTAATTTCTTCCTGCGGAGCTTCTTCTTCCGGAGTTTCCTTTTCATGTGCTGTTTCAGCCGCAGATTCCTGGATTTCCGGAGTTTCCTGCTGAGGCGATTCCTGGGAATCCCTTTGTTCTTCGTTTTCTGACAGATGATTTTCTGTAGTCATAGCAAATCTTTTATTGTGAGTGGCGTTATTATCCCTTAAATATAGCTAAAAGCCAATTAAAATACTAAGTTATGTTATTTTTTTTAAAAATTCCAAATTTCCCAGGCTTTTTCTGCCTGCTGTTCAAGCATGTAATAGCCGTTGACGGTTTTTGCTTTCTTTCCCGCAGCATTCAGGATAAACCGGGTATAATCCGGGTTGTAGATGAGGTCGATGACCAGGTGCTCCTCAGAAAGTCCTTCAAAAGGGAATTCCAGGCAGTCTTCCACATTGGGAAACGTCCCCACCGGTGTGCACTGCACGATGATTTTATGCTGCCGTACCGTTTCTTCATCCAGGTTGTCAAAGCTGATCTCGGATTTCCTGGAGACGGTGAGGCTGGAAATGCCCAGCTTGTCCAGCACATACCGTACGGCTTTTGCAGCACCGCCGTCCCCCAGGATCAGTGCGGTGTCCTGATGGGGCTTCCGGTGGAGGAGAAGCGTCTTTTCAAACCCGAAAGCATCGGTATTGTATCCCGTTTTCCTGCCGTTTTCAATACGGACACAGTTTACAGCCCCGATTTCCTTTGCTTCGTCGCTCAGGGCATCCAGGTGAGGGATGATTTTTTCCTTGTAGGGAATCGTTACATTGCAGCCCAGCAGTCCCGGATCTGAAAGCACGGCTTGTATGCCTTCTTCTCCGGCCACGTCAAAGATGCGGTAGGAGTATCCTTTCAGCATCAGTTTTTGGAATTTGTTTTCAAAAAATTTCTGGGAAAAAGAGTAGGCGATGTTTTTTCCGATAAGGCCTAATTTTTTATTGGAATCCATAAGTCCAAAAATAAAAAAAAGACCGATACAATCGGTCTTTAAGGTAAAATATTTTAGATAAATTATTCCACGATGAATTTTGCGGAGAATGCATCGGCAGCCAGGATGTAGGTTCCTTTTGCCAGTCCGTTCAGATGGATCTTGTTGGAATGTCTGAAAGGGTTCTCCACGGTGCGGATCAGTTTTCCTGAAAGGTCATAAATGGAGACTTTCGAGATTTTTTCCAGGTTTTCCCCTTTTACGGAAAGCTCATTGTTTCTTACCGGATTAGGGTAGATGACAAATCCTGATTTTTCTTTTGCCGTTTCAACGGTGGCTAATGAACCGCTGTAGCATGACCAGCTCAGATCATCGATGGCAACTCTTGCGCCGGTTACCGGATTAACGATGCTGATCACGATATTTCCGCTCACATTGATGTTGTTGATCGTTACCAGCTCAGTTGAAGCATTGGTATAAGGAATGGTTCCTACGGTCACCCCGTTTACTTTCACGTCAAGGCTTCCCGGGTTTCCGGAAAATTTCAGCTGTGCCCTTGCGCTCAGGCTCTGGATCCCTCCGCTGATGGTGGAGCTGGTTAAGCTTCCATTACGGATGGTGATGGCCCTATTGGTTGTTCCTAGGATGTTCTGGTCTGTTCTTGCGTCCGTAGCCGTCCAGGTAATATTGTTGTTGGTCCAGGTCTGCGTAGTGTATGACGTAGATGCCGGAGGAATGGTTTCAAAGTTTTCAGATCCGCATCCGTTGGCTGCCGGCTGTCCGGCAAGGGTAGTAGCCGAAGCGGTGTTGCTCATCGGAGAAGGGTTTCCGTAGGCATCTCTGGTGATCACATAGAAAGCATAGGTCGTCAGCGGGCTCAGCCCGGTTACGGTAGCGGTAGTTCCTGAAACGGTACTGTACAGCGTTCCGTTTACATAAACGTCATATCCTGCAACGCCGATGTTGTCGGTACCTGCGGTCCAGGTTAAGGTAACGGAACTGGCGGTAGGGTTGGAAGCCGTTACGTTGGTGGCCGCGGTAGGCGCTTCATTGTCCACTACCGGCGCTCCCCAGATCTGGTTCGCGTATTCAGGATGGTCGATGAACGGGTTTCTGTTCCCCTGGAAGGTGTAGGAAGCATTGTTTCTCGCAATTTCGGCCTGGGAAACAGGGTCTGCATTATGCCATGCCAATAACTGGTTCAGCTCCCATGTCTGCAATCCCGGATAAGCAGAACCGCCGAGCATGTTTCCGGAAGAGAAAGTGGAAAGCTGGGTTTCATATCTTGTCACGAAATAGAAGATCATCCTGGCAACGTCTCCTTTAAAGGCGTTGATCGGTTCGAAAACGATCCCGGAATAGCCCGGTGATACGGAAGTTCCCAGTTTGGATCCGTTCTGTGAGACATAAGAAGTGGATCCTACGGTTCCGAAAGGGTAGTTGGAACGCATCCCGTTTACCTTACCGTCGGTAGGGCGGATGAAATGCACATCCGATTTCATCGGGAAATTTTCATTGAAAAGGCTTTGGGGAACAACATGCTCCCGGTTGTAACAGTCACCTTCCACTCCGTAGGTACCGCATTGCTTGGTACCGTAAGCGTAGGAATAAGGGTCTGTTCCGTTCGGGTTCTCAGAGTACATGTCCAGGATGGTCCCGTCGTTTTCATATCCCGGGATTCCGGCGATGTTGTCACGGTCGGTGGTCTGGTAGGCAATCCATAAGCCGCCATAGCCATTGTCAATATGGCCTGCCGTGATAATCTCTTTTAATTTGGATTTTAAAGTTGCACCACTGAGGCCTGAGGCCTGGTCGTAATAACCGTTGGGTGCCTGGGCAAATGCAGAAGTGCATACCAAGCCCATCATAATCGATAGTAAAGTCCGCTTCATTTTTTAGATTTTGGGCCACAAATGTACAAAAAAATGAACGGGATTTGTATTAATTTTTGGTAATATAGTCCTTGCTGATTTTAGAAAATACCCATGAAATCCCGAATCCCAGGAGGGCGGCGGTGACGGAAACCGTCAGGTAATTTTTTCCTACGATCTTCACCGGGAAAGGTAATGTTTCGTTGGCCCTGAAGAATTCCGTGTACTGCTGGAAGTAGCAGAGGACGGTTCCCAGGATCAGCCCGGAAACGATTCCCAGAATCACGATCAGGACACCGGTGTAGAAGTACACCTGCCGCAGGTGGCTCAGAGGAAAGCCCAGCGAAACCAGGGATTTGGCCTGCTCCTTTTTGTCCAGCTGCAGGATGATGATGGCGCCGGCCAGGTTGAAGGTGGTGATGAAGATCACGAGCGCAAAAATCAGGTAGATGAACAGCTTTTCGGTGTTGATCATTTTCCAGAAAGCCGCGTTCTCTTCTTGTTTGGTCTTGATCTCGATCTTCTGTCCCGAAGGTGCTTTTTCGCCTCTGATGGGTTCTCCGAGGGAAGACATCAGCTGCTGCTTTACGGCATCGGCGTTTTCAGGATTTTTAAGCTTGATGACCACCTGGTACGCGGAATGCTTAGGCAGGCCGAGCAGTTCTTCCGTCAGCTCCACCGGGGCGATGATATAATTGTCCAGCTGGTCTTTTCCGGGGAATACGCCGGTCACCAGGATGTCTTTTTTGTTGTAGATGTCTTCTTCCTTATTGATGATGCCGGTGCCCGGTTTCGGCATAAACAGGGTGGCGGAACTGGTCTTGGAAGGGACCGGAATGGAAAGCCTGTTGTCCAGGGAATTTTCCATCAGCACCTCATTGGAATATTTGAAGCTAGGATAGGAACCGTAAAATACGTCCTTGTCAATCGGGTTCACCTGGGTATAGGCAGAATCCACGCCGCGGAGATAGGCAATGTCGCCTTTGCCGTTGTAGCTGATATAGACTTTCTCCTCAATCACCCTGGAGAAGTGGCTGATGTCTTTGTTGTTCTTCAGGATGCTGCTGATCCTGTCGAAATCCTTCATCGTTTTCCCGGTGGTGCTTTTCAGGGTAAGGTCGGCATGCAGGTTGGAGATCAGGTCCTTGTTGAGGTCTTCCAGTCCTGAGAAGACGGAAATAATGACGAACATTGCCGTAACGGCTACCGTCATAGCGCCTGCGGCCAGCCACGTAATGAACGTAACGGCGGTGCTCCCTTTCCTGGACAGAAGGTACCTGGAGGCGATATAAAAAGCAATGTTCTTCAAGGATTACAGAATAGGGTTGTCGCCTTCACCTCTCAGTTCGCGGTCCAGCCTTTCCACATCGTCCAGCGCGGTATCCAGGTAGAAGTTCAGCTGGGGGATCACCCGCACCTGCTTTGCCATTTTCTGGCCGAGGAAATTACGGTACTGGGCTTTGTTCTCTTCAATCTCCTTCATCACGGCAGAACGGAATTCCTGCGGGAAGATGCTGAGGTAAATCTTGGCAATCCCCAGGTCCGGCGTTACTTTAACGTCCGAAACCGATACCAGGATGCTCTGCTTGCTTTCCGCCGCCTGTTTGCGGAACAGTTCCGCGAAATCTTCCTGTATGATCTGTGCTACTTTTCTTTGTCTGTTGCTTTCCATAAGTCCTGCAAATTTAGTATTTTTGTTTGAATTGGTCCTTTCAAAATACCAAGCTTTATCAAATTTACCACTTAATCTGTAAAATACTATGAAATTGGAACACATCGGCATTGCCGTACAGTCATTGGGCGTTTCCGATGCGCTCTTTGCAAAACTGCTGGGGCAGCCGTCCTACAAACAGGAATCCGTGGAGCGGGAAGGCGTGGTGACCTCCTTTTACGCCGCCGGTGAAAGCAAGATCGAGCTGCTGGAAGCCAGCCAACCCGACAGTCCCATCTCGAAATTCATTGCCAAAAAAGGCGAAGGCATCCACCACCTGGCTTTCGGGGTGGACGATATCGCGGCCGAAGTGGAACGGCTGAAAAAAGAAGGCTTTGAATTTATCTCTGAAGAACCCAAAGAAGGCGCTGATAACAAACTCGTTGTCTTCCTCCACCCGAAGTCCACCAACGGTGTCCTCGTAGAATTATGTCAAGAAAAACCCTAAATAATTTTGTAGGAACAGAAATTTTGCTATTTTTGCAATCACAAAATTTAACCAAATTTTTGAGGTCCTATAGCTCAGTTGGTTAGAGTCCCTGACTCATAATCAGGTTGTCCTTGGTTCGAGCCCAAGTGGGACCACGTTGAAAAGCACTTACATTTGTAGGTGCTTTTTTGGTTTCTAATTTTAATTTACAAAACAACTTTTTATATTTCATTTAATTAATACTGAATAACAATGCTTGACTGCAAATCAAAATTGTCAATGGCGAAATGATCAGAAAAAAAAGTGTCATTAATCCCCAATTTTATTGGATGAAATAGATCTTTCGGGATTTTTACGCCATTATAGTATTGATAGGATTTATAGGAGTTTTGTGTAGAGTACAAATCTCTATTTTCTAGCCTACCTTTATTTATATGTCCGCAACTTACCAAAAAATCTGATATTTTATGCTTGGTACTCCCATTGAATTTATCTCTAGTAATGAGGTAATAATCTTTGATGTAAAACGTTTTAATATTTTCAATTGAAATTGAATTGGGTTTGTCAATGAGAGAAACTTTCTCTAACTCGCAGATTATTTTGAAGGTTGATTTAATATTAATAAAATATTTTTCATCAACTTTTAATTTTGCAAAATTAGCATATGCACCATGGAACATTTCAGAAATAGTTTCTCTATCTAACGAGTATGCTTTTTTTTCTTGGAAAAAGACATTTCAATGCCGTATTTTTCAGAATTTTTTATGATTTTTTTTATAGTTTTCCTTTGTTACTAATTTTACCATTTAATTTTTTTTATGTTCTCTATAATGACTTTTATTCTGAAGTTTCAATGTTTCAACTATATCTTCAGTTGTATGTAATTCCGCAATTTCTTCCAAACTTCCAATCGATATTTTTATAGAATCTTCAGATTCACGATGAATATAAAATCTAAATTCTTTTTGATACTCAAATTCTAATGGTTTTTCAAATAATGTAATTTTCTTATTTACTTTTTCTCTATCATAATAATCAATTAATCCATGCTCGAAATCTAATTGCATTTCACCTAATTTTGCTTCAATCAAACTCATGAATTTAGGGAGATCTTTGATCATTACGCAATGAGATCCAAAATCTATATTCCTTCGATCAATTTTGACATTATTAGGGTTTTTCCAACCATGAGAAGAAATACAATACAAACTATAAATGTTTCCTAAAACATGTTCATAGGATTCTCTCAGGTGCATTGAAATATAATTTCCTTTGTAACTTAATTTAGGAATTTCAATTGTACCTGATGGTAAATTTCGTATAGAACTTACTCCTTCATATTTATCTCCTTTTAATTCATTGTCTTCAAATTTCCTAAAAAATTGAATGGAATTAAAAAAAGATCTCCGTTGTAAAAGAGATCTTTCATATACTTTTCCTGACCAAATTTTAGAAAAGAGATTATTGAATGTATTTTGTTTTCAGAGCTTTTCATAATTTTGTAGTGGAAACTTTCACAATGTAGATAATTAAAATCACAAAATATTTTATTATTTCTCTATTTCAGTTTTTTAGAGAAAAAACTTTCAGCTTTTCCATATTCTTTATTTATATGCTCAACAATAAAACCTTTACGATACAAGTAACCAAGGATTATTTCTAATATTTCATTTAGACTGATTTCATTATCTTCTGCTAATTTTCGAATCTCTTTGGCACTTTTCTCATCATAAAAATGTCCTGCAAATATACCATCCGCAACCCCAAAGCAACTACCAATAGTTTGTCTAATCTCTGATATTGTGTCGTGATGTTGAATCTTTTCTTTATCTGTCATTATATATTGAATTTAATTATTCTGTTTCAATTCTAGATCTTGCATTATTACAATATCTATGTGTTAATCTTGCATTAGTTGGTATCGTTTTTCCTCCAGTCCAATATTGATGAATATGATCAACCGCAGAATCATCTATGTTTCTTATTTTATTTCCACAAATGGTGCAGTTATCATTTATTGAATATAATTCTTGCTTTAATTGAAATGTAAAACATCGTGGCTCAGTTGTGCCAATTCCTAAAATTGTTTGTAAAGCCATTCTCCACTTATCAAATCTGTTTGTAACGGCTTTAACACTACTCGTTGAAAGTTCAATTGATTCTATGAATACTTGGTCCGTTGTCATTAAGTCTATATAAGCCTCTCTGATTCTATCAAGATTCTGATAAACGGTGTTTTTATCTTCTCTTGCAAAGGAATACATTAAAATGTCAAAAAGTGAAACGTTAAACTTTTGAGTTTCCCATTTTCCATTTTTGTTTTTATCATCACCACGATAGAATCTCTTAAAAGAATTTTTATCTAATAGAGTTTTGATTATTTGAACAGTATTTTTGAATGCGCTTCTTAAATTTTGTTCGTCACTATTGGAAATATCTTGATACTTTTCCATAGTATGATTTAGGAAATTTTTTATTGGTGCTTTATAATTTAAATATGTATTAAAATGAAAGGCAGCAAAACGTAAAACCAATTCTCGATCTTTCATCCGTTTGTCTGAAACTGTTAGACCTAGTATATATCTGAAATCAGAATCTTCAGATAGTTCTTTCAATAAATTATTGAATTTTCCTCTAAAGACACAATTTCTTAATTCCTGATCGTTTAGAGGGACAGATCCTGTATTTAGTCTTGCGAAGATTTCAAACTGTAAATCTTTATCAGATTCTTTTTTAAATTTTATTGTTCTTAATTTATAGTAAGAAATTTTATCTTGAAGTTCATCGGATAATTCTTTGAATTTTTTTCCATTTAACTCTCCAAAAACTTTTAAGCCAGAAAGTTTAAAATCATTTCCATCAGGAAGTTTACCATCTATAAATGAAAAAAATGAAGTAAGTCTTTGTTGACCATCAATTACATTTTCTTTTCCATCTTGTTCTTCGGATAAGTAGACTACTGGTAAGGGAATGTCTAATAATGCAGATTCAATTAACCTACTTGATTTAACTTTGTCCCAAACAAACTGTCGTTGATATTCTGGTTGAATATTTAGTCTTCCTCTTTGATATTTACCTAATAAGGACGCTATCTCCAAATCACCTTGTTCTGTATAAATTTTTCTTTTTCCCGATAAATCTTCAAGTTCATCAGAATCAAATTCATTATCAAGTTCAATTTCCTCACGTTCTGTAACTTCAATTTTTTCTATCATTCTTTGTGATTTATAAATCATTTTTTTGTTGATACCTATATTTAATCAAATTGTAGAATTACTTTATTAAAATTCAAGTTCAGCAGGTTTTAAAAATAAATATCTTATGTCGCCCCAATATTCATTAGGTTCTGTTCTTGTAAATGTTATGATATATTTTCCTTTCTTTAATCCAGATTTGTCAAATATTTTTTTTTGCTTCATCATCTAAAAGATTATAGTGATAATCTGAATAATGTAAAATATCATTTTCAGATAAATTAATATCCTCATTAAAAATTTGATAGAAAACAGAATCTTTGCTTTCTTTTGTAGAAAAATGTAAACAAGCTCTCATAATAATTATTTTTTTAAAAATTCATTTAATTTATCTCGTAATTCCTCAAATCTTGGCTTCAAAAAAATTTCGTGTGCCTTGTAGTAATCTTGAATTAATTTAACATTCGAATTATCGTCTATTTCCTCTCTTAAATTGCTATTAGGATAATCAGAAGTAGTATCTTTTAGAAGACTTGCAAGTAGGAGAATATTAAGATCAATATTTCTATGAAGCGGTAGCTCTTCATTTTGGCGACTCCATTTAATTCCTGTATGTCTCCAAACTTTTAAAGAAATCTCATTGAAGTCATATTGTGCAATTCCAATGGATAGAGCTTTTACATCAGTATCATTTCTATACTGTGCATCAATTTTATCATAATCATTTACACTAATGATAGGTTTATGACCTAAATGTTTTGGAGAATTCATTTTAGTTGTTGATTTAAACTTATAGTAATTCCCGAATATACAAATATTTGTAAATGTAACTTTACGGGTTTCCGTAATTTTTTTATAGAATAATCATTTAAATATTATATTTATTTACATGGTTTTAAAGAAAATGCTTCCCCTATACTTTCCCCTTTGTAAGTCAAACTAGTCCTAAAGCTCAATAAATAAAGTGAAAAATAAAAAATATTCGAGCCCAAGTGGGGCCAAAATTAACCAGAAAACAAACTGCCCCTAAAAGTCTCACTTTAGGGGCAGTCTTTTAAGATGTTTTACTTACTCAGCAATTTCCTAGCAAATATCATAAGTCGAATTCACGGCGTAAGCCAATTCTCTGATAAAAGCAGGACTGCCGTCTTCATTATCGGATTGAAAGAAAACGGTATTTGTCGTGCCGCAAGCGTTGGTGTAGGCAACAGACCATGTTTTGAAGAATAATGCCAATGCTTCTTTTTGTTCCTGTGTTAATTCCTTAACCGCTGAGGTGGTTTCATGTTTTG